>JALOQX010000470.1 GCA_025459265.1 Pirellulaceae bacterium
CGCCTCGGAGAGGCGTCCGTCCATAGCCAGGGGCCAGGGCGTCGCGCAGCGACGCACGCAGCCCCTGGACACGGATCCAGGTCCCCATCGGGAGCCCTGAAGGGCGACAGAGAACCGCGTGCGAGCGTCGCGCCCAGGCACGCCCACCGCCAACGCTCGTCCTCTGACGACGGTCGCCCCTCCGGGGCTCCGATGATCTCTCGGCCCGTGTCCCAAGGGCGATCGCCCTTGGCTATGGACGGTCGGCCTTCCAGGCCTCCCTGTGATCGGTCGTACGCGATCCCCGCGCCCGTGGCCGTGTTGGTGCGCCTGGCATGAATGCGTGGCGGATGTGAGCTGGCTCTTCGAGTCGTAAGCTTACGTGCTGGTGCCGTCTTGGGACACCATCTGCGTGATGCGGCCCAGACCGGCGAACACCGTGCCGCTGGCCGTGGAGAGCACGCGCGGATCGGGCCACGCCAGCTCTCAGCACGTTGCGGCATGCGTTTTGTCATCCGCGGTTTGACGCATATCCCCTCAACCGCCGCGGCAAAAGTACCTGTCCCCGGTCCCCCCGCCCGGTCCCCCCGGTCCCGGTCCGCCCCGGTCCGCAGCGTCTAGGGCATGGTCGGTGGCTCCGGCGATGCCGGTGGCGGGAGGCTGGCGTTGGGCAGCGGCGCCTCGAGCACCTCGAAGCCAGCGTTGTTCGGCGACGCGGAGGACGGTGCGAAATCGCCGTCGGGGCGGTACGGGCCGCGACTGAGCGGACGCGGCTGACTCAGGCCGTAGTCGATCACGCGCGGAGCAAAGTGCCGCGACCGCTCCAGCGCGGCCCCGTACGCATCTCCCGACCAGGGGCCTTCGGCCAGCGAGATGGCATCGTACTGCAGCAGCGATCCCTTGGCGTAGTGCACGTCGCGGATGGCCAGCGAATAATCGACCAGTGACCGGTAATAGGCACTGTTGGATTCGGCCAGTCGCTGTTCGGCGCGGAGCAGGACATCGAGCAGTTCGAAGCCGGTGTCAAACCGCGCGCGGAGTGCCTGCACTTCATAGTAGGCCGCGACGCGGCGGTTGACGTTGGTGCGCATGAGCTGGAAGGCGCGGTCCACGCTCCGCAACGACTCGCTCAGATCGTGCGAGACGCGGAATTCCTGTTCTGCCAGCAGCGCCCGCTCGCGCGCCACCTGCAATTCGGCGTTCCGCAGCGCCGCGAACTCGCGCCGAAACCCGATCGGCACGTTGAACTGCAGGCCCAGTTCCCACTCCTGGAAGTCGCCGCTGGTCAGATTCTGGTAGGCGTTTTCCACACCGGTCGGGCCGCGCGGGCCAATCAAGTCGTCGCCGAAACCGCGATAGCGATAGAGCGCCACGGCGTCCAGGCGTGGCAGCAGGAAGTTGCGCGCGGCCAGCAGCTCCAGCTCGCGGCGCTTGATCAGCCACTTCTGGCGCCGCAGCTCCACACGCCGCAAGCAGGCTTCGTTGAGCGCGTCTTGCCAGGGAAAGACGACCTTGGCCGTCGAGGGTTCGGTCGCGGGACGAATCAGCTCCGGGCCGTTGGGCGGCAACCCGAGCAGGTAGCGCAGCCGCTCTTCGCGACTGTACAGGCCGGCCAGGGCGTCGTCGACCGCCGCCTGAAAACCGAAATACTGCGAGCGCAGCTGGGCTTCGTTGGCCGGCGTGCCGCCCGGCAGACCGAGCCGCCGACGTTCGGCGATGTTCTGCCACGTCACCAGCGCGCTGTCGCGACCGGCGATCTTGGCGTCCAGGTCGCGATAGCCGAAATACAGGTCCCAGTAGGCCTGTTCGACATCGCGCGCGAGGCCCGTGACGGCCGCTTCAAAGTCGGCCAGACTCACGTCCATGTTGATCCGCGCCAACAGCACGCCACCGGCCCCACCGGCCGCGGCATTCGGTCCCGCAATCCGGTTGAACTCCACGCCGGCGCCCTGCAGCAACGGCTGACGAAACTCGGCTTCGTAGTCAATGTTCCACACCGAGGGGAACCGCGTGGGCAGGACCAGGCCGTACTCCCGGTTGTAGTTGACATGGTGCCGCAGCGAGAACCGAGACCCCGTGGCGGCGGTCTTGGCGAGTTCGACCAGGAAGTTGCTCGAGAGCTGCTGGACGGCCGGCAACGGGAAACCGGCCAGCACCTGGCCGAAGCCGCGGTCGATCTTGTTCCAGAAAAGCGTGGAAGAGAGCTGGGTGTCGAAGGCCGACAACGCCGCTTCCACACCGGCCCGCGGATCCGATTCCACAATCGCCGGGTTGAACATGGTCGTGCTGCCACCCGGCCCAGCCACGACGCTGCCACCCAGGTTGCGGATCACCTCGTTGTTCGCAAACGCCATCCGCGTGGCGTCGGCCAGCGTCAGATCAAGTGTTTTGAGCTCGCTCGGGTTCTGCGTGGCGCGGGGAGGCTCGGTCGCCGCAGCCAGCGCCGGCAACTGGGCCGTTTCCACGTCCGGGTACTCGATCTGCGTGGCCACCTCTTCGTGCGGGCCAACTTGCCGCTCCGGAAAATGAAATTCCGTGCGGCGAAACTGACAGCCGGCCATGCTCAGCAAGAGCCCGGTGAGCGTGATCAGAAGGCAGCCGCGGACAGTCAACACCGGCGGGACTCGCTCGAGGTTCGACAGACGGTCCGGCCTCAGCGCAGTGCGGCTGCACCGCCGCTACAACCGCGCGAACCGACATTATTGCTATCGACGACAGGAACTGCAGCACTGGAGCAATATCTGCAGTCGATGTAGCTCAAACTGCCCAGAATGCGGAGGTTGACCACCGTCACAACCGGCGGGTCAGGGGATCAAGAAGATCAAACCTACCCAGGTTGCCGCTTCCACGACCGACGCGTCCGCTTGCAGGGGCGGTCGCTGCAGCAGCAGTGGTGCACCGCTGCCGGCCCGGTAATGCCCGAGCGCACTTTGGGCCGGGTGCGGCGGATTGACCACCATCGCATACGG
The DNA here is from genome assembly GCA_025459265.1 of Pirellulaceae bacterium. GTDB lineage: Bacteria > Planctomycetota > Planctomycetia > Pirellulales > Pirellulaceae > JAAYDI01. The sequence continues at coordinate 2,949 of JALOQX010000470.1, forward strand.
CAACACGGGCACCGTGAGGAAGAACCGCGCACCGGACGCCAACGGTTGCACAAGCCCGCAGCGGGACTGGCCATGCCGCTCGAGCATGGCATCCTCAAAATATAGCGGGCGATAGCACAGGTCCGACGCCACCCACTGGTAATGGACGGTGCTCCACTCAGCGCCACGCGCATCAGCCGGTTGCACCGACTTGGTGTCGAACACGACCTCGCTCACGTCGAACGGCCGCAGGCCCCCGCGCAGTTTGGTG
>JALOQX010000192.1 GCA_025459265.1 Pirellulaceae bacterium
TGAGATCCAGGCCCGTGAAATCGAGCGTGGCCAAGAGACGACGCGCCTCAAGAGCCTCACCGGTGGGTCGAAAGAACTGGCGACCAGTCCGCAGTGTTTGGAAGGCCTGGCGTCTGCGATGCCGGCCCCAGTGTTGGCGCGCAGAGTCAGAGCGAAGCCAGTTACGATATCGCATATAGTCCTCCAGCCCGAGGGGCTCCGTCGCACCAGAACCCCGGGTACGAGCGAATCGCAGGATCCGCTCCAAGTGGTTTTTTCCGACTCCGGCGATCATCCTAGGTGCTGGTGGCCGCACGGGCAATGCTCGAAACACGAAATTAACAGCAACTTCCGTGCCCTTGGCGTGGCTCGGGGGAGAACTGCGAAGACGCATGTCAACGCACGGTGTGCCCGGTCTACGGCGCGGATTGGCCGGTCACGATGGGGACGTATCCCACCTCCAGGCCCGCTGGCGGTGTTACGAGCAGGCCGGGATCGAGCGAGACGAGTGTGCCACGCGAGGGAAGCGGCATGTACGCGCGGTCAATGGGCCAACTGGCGTGGAGTTTTTCCACGAAAGCCTGCAGACGCGCTTTGCGGTCATCGCTCCAGTTGTACTGCTGAAACGACGGCTGATCCACGAAGCGGTACCAGGAATATGTGACCACGGATCCATCGGCCAACCGGGCCGTACAGGGTCCGCACCGCGGTCCGGGCCGCAGCCAGGCGCCGGTGGCCGGAGCGGTATAGGGCTGGCCTGGCCCTGCCCGTCGGAACTCCTGTGTCAGGAGCCCAGTTTCGGCGGGGACATCCGCTGCCGGGACAGCGATACGCCTGTCTCCAACGTGTTTGAAGTACTGCGGAAAGACCCCGATGGAGCGACTGTCGGTGGTGCGCCACTGCAGGCCCCAGACATTGCCTTCGAAGATGGCCGTGTCAACAACATGTTCCACGCCGGTGATTTCCTGACCGCCCTGATCGAACCGCGTCGTGCGCGTCGTCAGCCGGGGCTTCCAGGCGCCTTGTTCATTGAAGCGGCCGGCACACAACGGGCCGCCGTCACGCCAGACCTTGAAGGGGTCGTAGAGGGCTGCTTTCGAGTAATAGGCGACGTCCTGGACCAAGATCGCCCGCCCCTGAGCGTCCATGGGAAACTGCAGCTGCGGGATCTTCGAATACGTCGTTCCTTGTGCGTCTCGGCCGTCAAAACGCGGGACCGTGTTGATCTCCATGGCGCCGCCGCCCGCGTTGCCTGGGCGCGCGTCCAGGCCCCGTCCGTACAGAAAGGGGTAATTGAACAGCTTGCCGATCTTGCTCCAGGTTTCGGGGATATAGTAGGCGATCGGCCCTTTGAAATTGGCCGCGCTGAGAAAACACGTCCAGCTCTGATCGCCCGTGGGCGGGTCGCCCGTCGTGGGATCGGTAAACGGCAGCGCCATCCACGTGTAACCCAGAAACTCGCCGTGGGGAGTTCCCTGGAACGGCAGCGCATCGGGTGGAATCAGCAGGCGATTACTCAATTGAGCGACGCCGAGCCGGTCGTCCGGCAGCGCCTCGTTGCTGTAGAAGAACGACCACCCGGGCGAACCGATCTCGTAGTCGTAGCACTGTGGTGTGGCGTTCATGCTGAACTTCGGCAGTCCGTAACGGAAGTGGTTGCCTGCCCAGTAGCCCAGCCCCCCCTCCACGGTCTGAAAGACGCTGCTCCAGGTGGGACCTCGTTCCGGCCACGTGCGGGCCAGCGTCCCCTCGGGTGCAAGCGGCTGGTCCCGGTTGTCGGAATTGTCCGGCGTGATCCACGTGCTGGGCAGGCCGATCTGGAAATCGGCCAGGGGTTGGTCAATCAGCGGCCAGACGGCGGCGTAGAAGCCGATGCCTGCAGAGTAAGAGGTGCCGGCAGGAGGTGGTTCGTGGCTGAAGCCGATATATCCGTGCAGACCCTGCGAGTGCTCGGTCACCGCGGCGGCCGATTCTGACACTTCCCCCCCGGGACCTTCCTGGCCGCGGACGGTGCTTGTTGATCGAGCGGCGTGCAACGCCGCGAGTGGGACCACGATCGCAGTGGTAATCCAGCCCGGCAGACGACGTCGTCTGGTCGTGTTCATCGGAAGTGACCGTCCTTCGCAGGTAGATCAACCATCGCGCGGCATGTCGCGCTGCGCCCTGAGCGTAGCGATCGTGACCTCCGCGTGATAGTACCATGGGACGGACGGCAACATCGGACGGACCGAGCCTTGACAAAGCCGTCGGGTCACGCCGGGGGCGGATGATATCCATTGAGCCGCGTCACGGTTTCCCGGTAACATGGCGGAGGAGCGAAGGAGCCCTGGTTCTTTTTTCGATCGTGGTTGCCGTGTCCCACCGCATGCCGATTCTCATTTTGGCCAGCAGCGATCCCAGCCCGGGAACGGCGCCTGACGGCCTGTCGCCGGAGGCGATGCTGACAGGGCCGAAAGGGACGCTGCCGCTGCGGTCCGGGCGATGCATGGCCGCCGAGCTGATCGCCCGGATTCGCAGCAGCGAGCGGTTTGCCGACCCGGTGTTGCTCGGGCCGCGCTCGTGGTACGCCGGCAAGGTCGATTGCGAGATCGTCCATGTCGCCGGCCCCTTGATCGACACGCTGCGCCAAATGATGCAGGTGGTGCAGGAGCGGATCCCTGACGGCCAGCCGTTTGCCGTCACACCCTGCGACATACTACCCTCTGCGGACGATTGGCGGCAGGTGATGGACAACGAGTATGCGCCCCACTCAGACGCGATGTTCTGGTGGCAGCTGGTCCAGGGAGAGCGCGCGACGATGGGTGCCGGTGCCTGGAAGCCGGCGTATCGACTGCCTGCCGGGCCGAGCCAGCCGCACCTCTCGCTCTACCCGGGTCATCTCGTGATCGCGCGCGCCGGTGCACTGCGTTTTCCCTTGATGAATCGCTTGCTGGAACTGGCCTACTGGTACCGGAATCGGGTGCTGAACAAGAGGTACGTCGGAATAACTTGCGGGGCACTGAGTACGCTGATGGGGCAGGATCTGCGCAACCTGGCCCGCTGGCAGCTGCCCCTGCTCACCGTGACGGTTCCCTTCTATGGGCTGCGGGGGTTTTTCCGATACCGCCGGGGCACGGCGACGCTGCGGGATGTCGAGCATTTTCTGGCCATCGCCTTCCTGCACCGGAGATTCCACCATGCCGCCGGCGGCCGACCGGTGGTCATCGCCATCAGTTCCCTGCTGTCACTGGCCAAGGACATCGACACCCAGGCCGAGCTGGACGAAGTGGAATCGATCGGGTCGTGACGCCGCCGGGTCAGGGCGCTGTGCGGACAGGATCGAGCACGACGATCAGAAATGTTGCGATGGGTCCGAGAAGCAGGGACGCGAGCCACCAGAGCAGCCCGCTGCGTCCTTTGGCTTGCGCCAAGCCGGCGTTGATCAAGGAAAGCGTTCCCCAGCCGACGAAGAAGTCAGTGTGTTCTGGCAATTCGGCGTCTCCCAGGTAGCGAGTGGATGGTCACTGCGGCAATTCGCGTCGGTGCGGCGAATCTTGGTTCCGTGGCGGTGACGTCACGATGCCTGCCGCGACCTGGGACGGCGTGCTGCCGGGGAGGCTCCATCCCGGGGTGGCCGGGGATGAGCGCAGCGAGCCCCGGGAACGCAGAACGCGGGGGGCTCGCTGCGTTCGGCCCACGCCACGGGGGTCCAGTTTTCCCAATTGACACTGACCTCGCGAATGCCGAGACTGGAATGACAGGACGAGCGGAAGCAGGCCCCGGATGCGCGCAGCGACGTGCGAAAAAGGCCGGTGCAGGGTGCCCCGGGGCCGGTGACGAGAGAGTTCGTGACAACAGCTCCAGCAAGACGGAAGGGTCTCAGGCGATGACAGACAGAATCGACCGCCGGTGTTTTCTGGCGCGCGGCGTGGTCGGCGCGGCCGCCGTGGGCGCGGTCCACATGAGCGTCGAGGAGAAAACGCTCGCGGCGGCACTGGATGACGGTACCGCTCAGCCCGCCACGCCGTCGCGTCCCCAGACCGACATCCCGCCCGGAAGTCTCCCCTGCGGCAAGATCGGCAGCGTCTCGGTCAGCCGCCTGCTGATCGGAGGCAACCTGATCGGCGGGTGGGCGCACAGTCGTGACCTGGCGTACGCGTCCAAGCTGTTTACCTCCTACAACACCGAGGCGAAGGTGTTCGAGACCCTCGAGCTGGCCCAGGCATGCGGCATCAACATGATCCAGCTGGATCCCGCCTGCTGGGGCGCGATCGCCAAGTACAACCAGACCCACAATCCGCCGATCCAGACCATGGTCTGCATCCCCCTGCTCGAGGACCGAACGCAGATGGCGGAGACTGTCAAGCAGCAGGTGGACCTGGGCGCCACGCTGCTGTACTCGCATGGCGGCGTCACCGACTCGTACATGATGAAGGGTGGCTCGGTCGACACGATCGCCCAGATGATCGAACTGATCCAGTCGCAAGGCATCCCGGCCGGAGTCGGCGGCCACTCGCTTAACATGCCCGTTGAGTGTGAGAAGGCAAAGATCCCCAACGACTTCTACGTGAAGACGTTCCACATGGATCGCTACTGGTCGGCGACGCCGCCGGATCACCGTGAGGAATACGACTGGATGCGGGGCAACCCGGACCACAACAAGAACAACGACAACATGTGGTGCAATAACCCGGAGGAGACAGCCGCCTTCATGGCGACGGTCGAAAAGCCTTGGGTGGCCTTCAAAGTCATGGCCGCCGGAGCGATTCCGCCGCGCGTGGCGTTTCCCAACGCGTATCGCAATGGTGCCGACTTTGTCATCGCCGGAATGTTCGATTTCCAGGTCGAGGACGACGTGAAGATCGCGATCGAGTGCCTGCAGAAGTCGGAGAACCGCCAGCGCCGCTGGTTCGGTTGAGGCGCACCCTGCAAGGGCCTATCCGAGTCCGTCGCGCGACTCTCCGAGTCGCGTCGGCACGGCTCGGAGAGCCGTGCGACGAGGAACGGACGGCGTGCGTCACGGCTCGGAGAGCCGTGCGACGAGGACCGGAGGATGTGCGTCACGGCTCGGAGAGCCGTGCGACGAGGACCGGATGATGCGCGTCACGGCTCGGAGAGCCGTGCGACGAGGAACGGACGGCGTGCGTCACGGCTCGGAGAGCCGTGCGACGAGCCGTGCGACTTGGGATGTCAGCGGGCGGCGCCCGACAGCTCTCTCGTCGTGTCTTCCGCGGCGGCCGGCGGCCGCAGCCGCTCCGGTGTGCCCGCATCCGACTCGATCAGCTCGTTGATCTGGCCGGGGCGTTTCTCCAGGACGAAGGCGTCATAGAGCGCGCCGACGGCCGTGCGCGCTTCGTACCGCAACGTGTCGCCGTGGATGTGAATGATCTGGTACAGCTGCGTGTCCTCCGCCGCTCGCTGCATGAACGGCTTGCGGTTGAGGTTGTACATCTTGGGCCCGCTCACCGAGACCACGTACACGGTCCCGGTCTGCGCGTCGATTTTGTTCACGCCGGTGGGGACATTTCCGACGGTTTCGGCCAGCGGCGTCTCGAGCCCGGTGCGCGCGTAGGTGTGGTCGTGTCCCTGCAGGACGAGGTCGACGCGATACTTGTCGAAGACCGGTTTCCAGACGCCACGCAGCTCGGGGTTGTCGCGGTCCTTGCCGCTGGAGAAGATCGGGTGATGAAACGTGCAGATAACCCAAGGTGACGTGTTCGCGGACAGCACCTGATCGAGCCATGCCGCCTGCGTGTCAAGTTGGGAATTGCTGTTGAGTCCGATGATCCGCAGGTTGTGATAGGTGAGCGTGTAACACGTTTCCTCCAGGCCCGCCGGGCCGTGCTCGGGCAGCGCAAACACCGCTCGCCAATGGTGCGAGAGCCGGCGCTTGGTCCCTTCCTCGTCGAGTTTGGCGTGCTCGTGGTTGCCGGGCACCGGCACGCTGGGAATCATGGCGTTGAGCCAGTGTCCGGCGCCGAACCACTCGCCCCACTGCGCGTCGGACTCGGCCGTATTGATCAGGTCGCCGGCATGGATCATGAACCGTGCTCTCGGAGCATCGCTGTAGGCCTCGCGAATCACGCGCGACCACATCGAGCGGATATCGTTCTGCGCATCGCCGAAGTAGATGAAGGAGAAGGGTTCAGCACCGTGGCTGGCCGTCGTGAAGTGGAACCACTCGCTCCAGTTGACGCCGTCGCCGACGCGATACGCGTACTTGGTCGCGGGGGAGAGACCTTCAAAGGTCACCGTGTGATAATGAGCATCCCCCAGATCCGTGGTCAGCGGCTGCGATGTCGCGGCGACGCGCTGTGCGGACTTCACGAAATCCGGCCCTGGCCCGGCGAGGGCGATTTCCGCACAGGCTTGTCCTGCCGCCACAGCGGTCGAGGTGCGCCAGTTGACCGACTGCGTCGTGGCCGGGTCGCCGGTCCAGGTGAGGATCACGCGGTCGGGGAGCACGCTGGGCCGGTATGTGTCGGCGGGATTGGCGGGCGCTGGAGCGTGCTCGTGTTCATCTTCGTGGGCCGCCGCCCCGAAGGCTGGGCAGGACAGCAGGCCAAGGAGCAGCGTGCCGGTAAGCACGTGCTGAAAGACACCGCAGCGAAAGTCCACGTTCATCATATCGCATCTCCTTCGGGCAGGCTCAAGAGCTAATCTTCGTCATCGTCCCGACCCAGCGGAACCGGCTCTTTCCCGGTCTTCTTCTGCAGGACGATGTTGAACTCGTTCTGGCCGTCTTGGGTGACATCGACCTGGACAAGGTCCAGTTCCGGGTTCAGGACGCAGTCGCAGCGGAAATCGGGGTGCGACTCGCTGTTGGGCGCCGAAACGCGGACACGGTGTTTGCCAATGACGGCTCCGTCATCCTTACCATAGGTGGAAATGACGAATTTGCCATCCCCGTCGGCGCGCCCGATGCCCTGCTTTCCAGCCAACGCCGACTTGGACTGGGCCAGCGGTTCGAAGAACACGATCACGTGCGGCACGGGCTTCCCCTCACAGAGGACCTGTCCGGTCGTGTAGGCGACCGGATGATCACCACCGCCGCCACAGCCCGTTAGAAACATGCTGGCGGTCAGCAGACACAGTCCGCCAGCGGCGTTGCGCAGGGCAGATGTTCGTCCGGTCACTGCTGCCATTCTCCGGCCACTCCTCCCTCATTGATCCCGTGCAGGTAGCAATAGGTCCGCATCTCGATATTCTGGCTCAGGAAGTGCACCGATCCGTCGGCCATGGTGAAGAACGCGCCGCCGGGGTGCATGCTGAACGCACAATCATCGCTCAGCCAGGTCGACCAGTTGTAGTGTGTCATGCCGCAGTTGATCGGAGCGGTCGTCCGGCCGTTGATGCGAACTTGCTCATCTTCCTTGAGGCCGCCGATCCAGACCGGCCAGTCGGTGATGCGGGAGCTGTTGAAGTTCACGTAAGACGACTCGGCGATCATGACGGTGCTGCTGGTGCCGTCGGTGATGTCGGCCAACCTCCGTCCGCCGGGCGCTTCAGCATGTTTGTGCAATACGCCGTTGTCACCAGTACAGCTGCCGCCGCATCCCTTGTAGTCATTAGTGGCATAGCCGACCCACCAGGGTCGATGGATGGGCAGCGTCGGGCCGCCGGGCGGGGTCCACGTCGCCGGGATCACGGCGGGAAGGATCGAGGAAGGGCACTTATAGACCGAGAGCGAAACTTCGCCGCCCGGCCAGGGACCGGCACCCGGATTGAGAACCGAATACTGTTCGAACACGCTCGGCAGTCCGTTGGGTCGGACGCGCTCGTAGAGCGGATTCTGTTCGATATAGGGCAAGATGGCGCAGGCCCAGCCGAAACCGTCGTCATCATCGGTGGACGAGATGCCGGTAATCGATGAGGGCTGGTCCGGTCCCCAGCCGAGCAGAGCCGAGGGGAACCTGCGGTTGGTGTCCCCATAGTTGTGCATTGCCAGCCCCATCTGCTTGAGGTTGTTCGAGCACTGAATGCGCCGCGCCGCCTCGCGCGCCGCCTGCACCGCAGGCAGCAGCAGGGACACCAGGATCCCGATGATAGCGATGACCACCAACAACTCGACCAGCGTGAAGCCTCGACGGCTCCGTAGTTCGCTGCTCACGATACGGTTCTCCTTCCGACAAAGCTCTGAACTGCCCGATTCGTCACTCGAGCGCACTGCGTTGCAGGTTCGCCACGACCGCCGCGTGGGCAACTCCGCACCTCTACCAGCCCGCAACACAGCATCACCACGCCGCTCACTCACGACTGCGTGCATCATGGCGAGTCGCAGAGTGCTGTCAAGCTGAAGGCGACATTATTCACAGTCGCTTAACGGATCACTAAATAAGACGCGACGCCTGCACACGGAATCGGCAAGATGGTGGAAACAGTGAGAGGGCGAACACACCGCAGTCGAGCACGCACGAGATGTCAGGCCGCGATTCCCGCGACGGCGCGCACGTGGCCAGAAACTGGCGGCTGTACTGCGTGGCTTCCCGCAGTTGTCGCGAGGAAAGAGCGTGCGGAGCGATAACAGAAACTTGATCATTTCCTAGCGCGCGTCCCCATGATTTCCTAGCGCTCGTCCCCTAGCCTTAGTAGTCCTCTGCGGCAGCGCAGAACGGTGACGCCAGTTCGCACGCTGATGAGTTGCGCTGGGTGCGATGCAAGGCGCGGCGACGGCGGGAGGGCGCGGCGACGGCGGGAGGGCGAGGCGATGATGGGAGGGCGAGGCGATGACGGGAGGGCGAGGCGATGACGGGAGGGCGAGGCGATGACGGGAGGGCGAGGCTCCTGCCGAGCCGACGCACTGAGGGACGATTAGCGAGCAAGGAGTGACGAGGTCAGAAGGGAAATCCCCTCGTCGCTCGAAGGGAAATCCCCTCGTCGCTCGGCGATCCTTGTTCGTCAATCGTCCCTCGGTGCGTCGGCTCGGCAGGAGCCTGGGTGCGTCGGCTCGGCAGGAGCCTCGCCCTCCCATCACCGCCTCGTCCTCCGCCCTCCGTCCTCCGTCCTCCGCCCACCGTCCTCCGCCCTCCGCCCTCCGCCCTCACGCCACGCGCGGCGGCGCGAACGTGGTCTGCAACGTCACGCGGCGGCCGGTGGCTTGCGATTGGCGGGCGGCGATCATGATCTCGCAGACGTGCAGGGCGTGCTCGGCGGTGAACGGCGGTTCCTCTCCGGTGGCCAGGCAGCGGGCGACGAGCGAGGCACCTTGTTCCCACACGTAGTCACCGGGATCGGTGGCCAGTCGCTGGTAGGAGGGCTGGCTTTCGCTGGCCACATCGACCGCGCGCGGAGCCCAGTCGTAACCGACGAGGCTCAGCGTGCCCTGGTGGCCGACGATCTTGATGGTGTGACGTTCCTCTTCGCTGCCATCGTGCCCGTGCGGGTTGAAATAGTTGAAGCCGCACTGCACGTGGGAAATGACGCCGCCGCCGTGGTCCAGCAGCAGCATGGCGTTATCTTCTTCCGTGACCTGGATCTCGCCCTTGTTGTCGACGGTCCGGGTGGGCGTCACGATGCTGGTCATGGCCACGACCGACCGGGCTGGCCCGAGGAGTCCGGTGAGTGTCGTGAGGTTGTAGACGCCCAGGTCCGGCATGCTTCCGCCGCCGCGCTCGTAGAAGAACGCCGACCAGTTGGGACCCTGGTGTCCGTAATCGGCATGGCCGGCGGCGACGCGCCCCAGCGTGCCCGCGGCGAGCGTCCGCGCCATGAACGCGAACTGGGGGCTGTTGACCACCGTCGGTGCTCCCCAAATGCGCAGGCCACGGCGCGCGGCCAGCGCCAGCAGTTCCTGGCCGCCGGCGAGCGTGTTGGCCATCGGCTTCTCGCTCCACACGTGGCGACCGGCCTCCAGTGCCTGCCGGTTTAATCGCTCGTGCTCCTGCATGTCGGTGGTATTGACCAGCAGTTCGAAGGGAGCTCCGGCCAGCATGTGATCGATGTGGGGATAGTGGTGCGGGATGTGAAACCGCTGGGCCTGCCGCTGGGCACGTTCGGGAATGATATCGCACACGCTGACCAGTTCCACGTGCGCGCAGTCGGCCAGATGGGGCAGGTAGATGTTCGAGACGCTGCCGCAGCCGATCAGGCCGACCTTGATCTTGCGGCCGGGCGTTTCCGCCACGGTCCAGCTGGGCGCACCCCAGGTGACTGCACCGGCGGCCAGCGTGCCGGCCAGCGCGGTCTGGCGCAGAAAATCGCGTCGCGCCACGTTCGTAGAAGACGTCATCGACAAGGCTCCTGTGTGAAGCGGTCAGGCCCCGTACTTGCGGATGGCGGCGTCCAGCTTGGGTAACAGCAGGAAGATGAAGAGCGCCACCAGTGCCGCCAGTCCGGCCAGAAGGAGGAAAAACGCGACCGGCGACATCGCTCCCTGGATGCCGCCAAAGAACCCGGACAGGTTGTTGCCGAACGCCGTGGCGACAAACCAGCCGCCCATGGTGAGCCCGACCAGGCGCTTGGGCGACAGCTTGGTCACCAACGACAACCCCATGGGTGAGAGGCACAATTCGCCGAGCGTGACGACACCGTAGAATGTCGCCAGCCAGACGGCGGAGACTTTCTGCGATCCGTTGTCAGACAGGGCGGCCGCCACGACCATGACCAGCAAGGCAGCCGTGGTCAACAGCATGCCGTAGAGCAGCTTGTGGGCGGTGGGAATCGCCTGATTGCGATTGACGCGCCAAGTGAAGAACGCCACGACCACCGGCGTAAACAGGACGACAAAGATCGCGTTCCAGCTCTGGTACACCTCCGGATTGATGACGGGCAGAAATTCCCCCGGCGGCAGCAGATCCGGCTCCCGGCCGAATCGTTCGCGAAACGTCTGGAAAATGGCGTCGTAGGTTGCGCGATCGATCAAGTACGTGGCGATCGATTGGCCGTCGACGTCGCGGAGAAATACTGCGTTGCCCACATGTCGGGCG
>JALOQX010000193.1 GCA_025459265.1 Pirellulaceae bacterium
GGCTCGACGAAGTGCTCGACGATCTCGCGATACAGACGCTACGCCTCACCGCATCCTCGAACCCGCATTAACACATGGTCGCCGCGGACTCTGACCAAGAGACTCAGTCCGTCCTGGATACTTGGTCTTGAGAGCCGATCCGAGAGTTCCGTCCGCGATCCACTTGGAACGCGGAGCGGGGGCTGAGTATTGCCCTGGGCTCGTGGTGCCAGATGCTGCCCGCGGGGCCATGGCCACCCCGCCGTGACGCATGCCGTTTACGAACCTGGCACGGAGGTCGGTTCCATCACAATGGTCGGGAAGTGGACGCGCGTCAGGTCGAAATGGAAGCCGCGTTGGTTGCTCTCCTCGAGCGCCGCGGCATTCTGAAACATCTCGCGCATGCCGCGCAGTCGCTGCTGGTTCATTCCTCGCCACTCACACTCGGTGCTTGCGGCCCGCCAGTCCCGCCGTGTACAGGAGGCCGTGTACCGCGGCCAGCCCGACCGCAGCCGCCCGGTGCCCAGCGCCCATGCATGCACGAGCATGGCCAATTGGGCATCCGCGGGGTACGTCGCCCACTGAGGGAAAATGCGCGCCAACGAAGTGTCGAACTGCGTGGCCTTCAGATTGAAGATCCGCTGCAACTCCGCATCTGTCAGGTGCAGCGTCGCGAACTGCCGGAAGTACAGTCCGCCTCGCACGCGGTCCGCCTGGCGGTGTTTGATCTGATCCCACTCAGCATTCACTTCCGCCCGCGTGGCAACCGCGTTGTCGGAATTGCGCAGCCAGGAATAGGCGTACGCCCGATTGCGGGGATCGATCAGATTGCCGATCCCTGTTGTGACGAGACCGCGCGTGTCGAGATACATGAAGTTGCAGACTCCCTCGTGGGTCCCGAGGAAACTGCGCAGGGCTGGTAATACCGAAGCATGCATGGCCATCTCCCCCTTTCCCCAATAAAGCGACTAACAGCCAGACCGCCACGGTCTGGATTGTTTGCGGAGGAGAGACGAACGCAGCAGGTGCGGAAACTCTCACTACTGAGCTTAGCCCGCTGGCGCACGCGGGGAAATAGCACATCGCGGTTTCTGAGCGACGGTGGGTCCTGGCCCCACCACGGGCGCACGCTCATTGGGCACGCACGTCGTAGCAGAACAGACGGTTATCGTGGCGCAGATAGAGACGCCCGCCACAGACGACCGGGTAGGCCCAGCTCGGACCTTCGCCCTCCGAGGGCAGTTTGAACTGGCTGACCACCTCGAAACGACTCCCGTCGGCAGCCACCAGGCCCATATCCAGCTGCTCGCCAAATGTGTACAGCATGCCGTCAGCACAGGTCAGGCTGCCTTTGCCCACACCGCGCTGGGTGTACATCGTCTTGCCGCTGTCCCACTCGAGACAGGCCCAGTCCCGCCGGTACTTGGCTCCGTAAAGGAACCCATCCCGCAGCAGAACACCGCCGTGGTGATTATCCAAATCCTTGGTGGTCCAGACTTCCTCCACGCTCACCTGATCGCCGTCCACCTGGACTTTTAGCATCCGCGAACCGGAACCGTAACCACTGCTGACAAACACGCGGCCGTCGCGGAAGATCGGCTTGAGCGCATTGACGTCGTACGAGGTCTCGTGCGGGAACCGCCAATACAGGTTGCCGTTACCGGCGTCGACACAGATGACAGCCTTGCCAGTGAACGCGAAGATGAGTCGCTTGCCGGCATACTCGACCAATGTGGTGGTCGCGTAGCCAGGTGGATCGCCTTCGGCCGAGGGGGACTGCCAGACCGTCTCGCCGGTCATCTTGTTGAGTGCCACTACCGCCGTCTGCGGACCTCCCGGCGTGCTGATCACGTGATCCCCGTCGATCAGCACGGATTCGGCCAGCGCCCACGTAATGTTGCTGCTGCCAAATTTCTCGAGCACATTCACGTTCCAGATCGGGGCACCGGTGGCGGCGTTCAGGCAGAACAGCTCGCCCAACGGGTTCTGGAAATACAGCCGATCGTCGTCGATCGTCGGCGTGCTGCGCGTCCCGGGATGACTGCCCGTCCACGCGCCGCCGACGGGCGTCTGCCAGCGAATGGTCCCTTCCAGATCAAGGGCCGTGACGACGCTCTGATCGTTGATATTCCCCGCCGTGAAGATCAGTCCCCGTGCCAGGCTCACCGACGAGTAACCTTGCCCGATCCCTTCGGCGGTCCACACCAGCGGGGGTCCGTCCTCGGGCCAAGCCTGCAGCAAACCGGTCTCGTCCGCGATGTTGTCGCCCCGCGGTCCCTGGAAGCACGGCCAGAACGGTGCCGCGTCCGCACTGGCCAGCGTGACGGGCTGGCCCGTGACCAGGGTCTGCCCATCGCCTTGAGAACAGCCGACGAGCACGCAGAGTCCGGTTGCCAAGGCAAGGTGAATAGTCGTCGATCTCATGGTCTCTTTTCCTTCTGCTCTGCATCTTGCGCGACACCGCCGTCCGGCACAAGGTGCCTCGGGGGGGCGGAGGGCGGAGGGCGGAGGGCGGAGGGCGGAGGGCGAGGCGCGTGTGGGAGGGCGAGGCTCCTGCCGAGCCGCGGCGCTACGGAGGCCGGCGGAGAGTGACGAGTATCGAGCAAGGGTCTCCGATCGACCAGGGAGGGGCCCCTCTGAACTCGTCCCTCCTTGCTCGCTCCTCGTCCCTCGGCTGTCGCTCAGCTGGCGCGGAGGCAACTTCTCAGCCGCCTGCGATTCTCTCTACCGGCGCAACAGCTGCGTCTGCAACTCGGCGACTTGAGCGGCGTCGCGAAGATCGCCCGTGTGGGGGTCGAAGTCGAGGCCCTGGTCGCACAGGCGGGCGAGTTGGCGCAACGCGTGCTGCCGGCGCTCTGGCGCATCGTCGTGCAGCAGGGCCAACCACGCCGCTTTGTCACTCATCAGCCAGGACACCATACGGGCCGGCGTATCCTCGCCCTCGGCAATGATCTCCCGTTGAATGCTCCGCACCCGGAAGCGCTGTTCGGCATCGAGTGTCGTCAGATCCAGCTCCTGGAGGAACCCGAGCACGGTCGGCCCGCGCGCGCGAAGCTCCCGCGCCGCTCCCTGTCGCACGCCGAAGTCGGGTGCACGCAGTTCCGTCACCAACCGCTCCACCTCCGCGCGGCTCGTGGACAGTTCGTGCGGCGAGCAGTCGAGCAACCGGGCGCGAATCTCCCGGGCCTCGGCGTCGATCCGGGCATCGCACTGGAACAGGCTCATCAGTGGTCCCAAGTGCATCTGACAGGTTGTCGGTTGAGCCAGCCACAGGTGCCAGAGGCTGCGCCCGGCGTATGCCTGGGGCGGCCGTCCTGGCTCTTCGATGCTCAAGGTCACATCCTGCCCCGGTATCTGCACATACAGGACACGGATGATGCCCGCATCGGCCGAGCCGTAAGCGGCTTCCAACTCCAACTGGTCGCGGCGCACGACGCGCAGGGACAATTGACGCGACTCGGTGCGATAATCGTAATGGAGCGATACGAGACCACGGTCGAGAGTAACGGTGAGCGTTTCCGCAGCGCCGTCGGGACCCTGCCGCACCGCGCGCTGACGATCCTGTTTCGTACGGTGGCCGGTGGCGAGCATGCGGCCCATGACGAGATCGAACCGGACCCAGTCCAGTTCGGAGAGCAGCGTGTCGGCGTAGCTGGGATCGGCGCCACGCGTTTCCGGGGCGGGTAGGCACTCCAGCCCCACTGCGAGGACGATGGCAATCCTTTGCCACATCGTATCACCTCGTTCTAGCCTTGCCGCCCGCACCGCGGCAGTGGCACGCATACGCTGCGAATGTTATCGGAAACCCGCGCCGCGCGGCAGGTCGATTTCTGCAAATTTTCCGCGGTTTTTCGAATCTCTATCGGTTTAGTGTGTGTCGCAAGAATCGTGAGACCGGCCAGGACGCCCGTCCCACGGAGCGGTGTTTCGTCAGGTACTTCGAGGCTGCCCCGGCTTACGCCTCGAGCACCTGCAGCTCCCCGTCCTCCAGGCCCAGCGTCTCGAGCGCCACCGTGCCCGCACGCGACCCGGGCAGCACGAACACGACGGCCAGGTCCGGGCGTGTGCGACAGAACTCGCCGGTCTCCGCCGGACCGAGAATGAAAAACGCGGTCGCCAGGGCATCTGCTTCCGCCGCGGTCGG
Organism: Pirellulaceae bacterium; assembly: GCA_025459265.1. Lineage (GTDB taxonomy): Bacteria > Planctomycetota > Planctomycetia > Pirellulales > Pirellulaceae > JAAYDI01. The sequence goes on from JALOQX010000193.1 coordinate 4,124, forward strand.
CGCCAACACCGTGGCCGACAGGACTCCGTCGGCCGGGGTGCCGTGGCGCGGGTCAAGCACATGGCCGTAGCGCTTGCCGTGATGATAGAAAAACTGCTGGCCACAACCGGACGTGCCCAAGGCGCGGTCGGCGATACGCAGCTGAGCCAGCCGCCGATCGGCCCGCAAGGGATGCCGCAGTGCCACACGCCACCCAGGGGCGTCTCCTGCTGCCTCGCGCGACCCGCGGGCCAGGATGCTGCTGTGCCCGCCATGGATCAGGAAGTCGCGCACGCCCGCAGCGGTCAACACCTCGTCGCAGCGATCCAGCGCATACCCTTTGCCCACGCTTCCCAGGTTGAGCTCCATCCCGGGACGCGCGAAGCGAATCGATCCCTCGGCAAGGTCCAGCTCCAGGTACTGACTGCCGACGCGCTGCAGCACTTCTTGAACGTCTTCCGGTGCGGGGTAACGACCGGAACGCGTATGAAATCCCCACAGTCTGACCAGCGGTCCCGCGGTGATGTCGAACGCGCCGCCTGTCGCCGCGTGCCACGCCACACAGCGCTGCAGCAGTTCGAACAACCGCGTTTCCACACCGCATCTCTGGCGACCGGCTTCCCGATTGATCCGGCTGATTTCGCTGTGAGGTCGGTAGACCGTCAACTGATCTTCCAGTCGATCGATCAGGTCCAAGGCCTCGGTCGCGGCCTCGACCGCGCCGAAACGCTGTTCGGCCCGTAGGAACACCTGGAAGTCGCAAGCCATCGCGCGGCGTCCGAAGCGCAGCAGGTAATCACCCGCCGCGCGCTCACTAGCGCTGGCAGCCAGCGGTCCTGCGAGCGACGGACCGGCCGACAACTGGATGCCGGCCAGCGCATCCCGCATCGACTGACCGGCGAGGAACTCGCGTCGCGTCGTCTTTCGGCGCCCATTCATCAGCTGCACTCCCCCCCAACGCGCTGGCCGCGCGTCAGGACACAACTCTCCGGTAACGCCTCCCTTGATGGCATAGTCGGCGGCGGTCCGTCCGTCCAGTGCCTGGTCGAGGCAAAGCACTGGGGGTGCTCGCGTTGTTCGTCCTCCGCCACTCGGGAATTCCCGGCATCGCGCAATTCCCTTGAGCGTGGGGAACTTGGATAATCCAACCATGGTGCGGTGTGACCGAGCGGGACTGAAAGAGCTCGACCTGTCCCGCGCCGAATATTGGAGCTGAGATATCCATGCTTTGCCGCGGTTGTCGCGCCCTGTGCGGGATCATGTTGAGTGGTGTGCTCTGTCTGGCGGCGGTTGCGCAGTCGCCAGCGCGTCCCCCGTACCGGCGGGTCGCTCCACCGGACTTTAGCCGCACGGAGGCGGGGCGCGTGTTCTTCGACGACGTGCTGCGGCAGACGAGCGGCGAGCATCCCCAGAGCAAGACGCAGGTACCCGCGGCCGCGCCGCCCCAGCCCAAACCGGACGTCGCCGTCCCGTCCTCGGGCAGCGCACCAGGTTGGTCGCAGCTGGTCACGGCCACGACCCTGGAGGATGAAGTCAAGGCGATCAAACTCGAGATCGATCGACTGGTCACGACCCCGGGCGCGTTTGCCAGCAGCGGACATCAGCCGACGCGGCGGCAGTTCTCGCTGCTGGCCGTCCTCTTCGCCGTCATCGAACAGTACGACGGCGAGGTGCGCTGGCAGCAGGACGCGCCCGCGGCGCGCGGGGCATTTGCCCGCGTCGCCCGCAATTTGCGCGCGGGTGGTTCGAGCCAGGTGTACCAGGAAGTCAAGCGACGCCAGCAGGCACTGGACGTGCTCATTCGCGGCGGGCGGTGGACCGATCCGCCGGAAGAGGAAACGGAAGCGAACGAGTTGATCGATCGGGTGCCGCTGATGCAACTGCTTGAACAACGGCTTGAGTCGAATCTCAAGAGCATACTGGCCCGCGAGGCGGACTTCCGCGCTCGCGGCGATACGGTACGTCACGAGGCTGAGATCACGGCGGTCCTTGGGCGCGTGCTGCTGCGACCCGGAATGGACGACGCCGAGGACGCCGAATACGAGGCGCTCGCTCGGCTGCTCGAACAGGGCGCTGTGCAGGTCGCCGCCGCCGCGGTTGCGCAGGACTGGGAGGCGGCGGGCCGCGCGATGTCCGACATCAGTCGCTCGTGCGTGGACTGTCACGAGTCGTATCGTTAAGCAGCGGGATGGATACCGACTCGCCCGGATCGCGCCCGTCGATCGCCAGTACGTCGACCCGCGTCGGGCTGGTCACCAGCACAAAGGGGGTGCCCGTCAGCGGGTTGAGGGGCGGAGGATCCGCCACGTCACCTGCGGCTGCGGCCAGTGCCAGCTGCCAGGCTTCGCAGCGAGCCCGGTCGGTGGCCTGGTGCCGCATCGCCGTGGCCACGCTGGCCAGCAGCACGTGGGCGGCAAGGAAAGGAAAGCGAGGCGTATCCCGCAGCCGGTCCAGGCGGGCGGCACATTCGTGCAGTGTCGGCACGCGCGCATAATACGGCTCGTGGCAGCTGTCGATCAGCGTCCGCATCGTCTCGAGGTAGAAGGCCTCGTCGTCATCCAGCGACTTCATGACCGTTCGTGTCCAGGTCTGGAGGTCCTTCTCGCCGCGCAGTGTCTCGAGCTCCTCGCTGGTCAGCAGGTTGAGCAATTGCCCGCCGCGGACCATCTCGTAGGCCTGGATGCCCAGGGCGCGATCGCCGATCCAGGCATCCGCATCGGGGGGCCAAGTCGCCAGCGGTTGGCTCACCAGCTGTCCCAGCTGCCGGTGCAGATCCCGATCGGCCTGTGCGTGTCCCGCCACGGCCGCTACGACCCGCAGGGCTTCCGACCGCAGTTGAGCGGCCGCCAGCCGCGCGGAAAGGTGTTTCGGCGCGCAGAGCTGAGCGCTGATGCGGAACATGTTGCGCAGAGCGTGCATTGCTTCGCGCGGCCGGTCGGCGTGCAGCGCTTCCGCCGCCTCAAGCGCCTCAAGTCGGTGCGCGGCGGTGGCATGATCCAGGAAGGACAGGTCCGCCAGGAATCCTGCCAGATAGTCGACGGGAAACCGGAAATCGGTCCGCCCGATCAGGGCGCGGTAGCGTGCCATCGGTTCCGCATATTCCCGGGCGATTGCCTGGGCGGCACGCCACCCCGCGTCGTCAAACCGGAAATCGCCGTCCGGGTAGATCGGCTCCAGACGCTCCCGCAGTTGCTTGAGCGCCGCGGGGTCCAGGATCTGGCTCAGGGCCGCGGCGAACTGCGGCCCCGAAAGGGCGCTGGGGTCGGCGGTCCGCAGAGCGGCCTGCAGCAGCAGTGGGGTGGCCTGTTCCGCCACCAGCCGAGCACGTTCAGCGCGCAGTCCGGCGTGGTGCGTCTCACGCGTACTCGCATCGGCGAGATCCTTGTCTGGTGTGGCGGTGCGTTGGCAACCGGCGACGGCCAGTGCGCAGCCCATGAGCAAGGCCGTGCCAATCACCGGTCGTGGCTCGGCAATCCTCGGCGTGCGATCCTCGCCTGCCATGGTCCAGGTTTCCTTCCCGCTGCTGCCGCGGGTGTTCCAGCGTCGCGCGCGTTACGTGCGGCCCGGCGGCATGCTGAGTTCGAGAGCCTTCAGGTCGATCAGTTCGGCCAGTCCCGCCTGCGCGAATTCCGGGCCGGTGACGTAGCGGCCCGGGCGCATCCATGCCGCCAATTGCTCGTACGGCATGCCGAACTCCGCGGCCAACAGGCGATCCATCTCTTTCTCGAGTCGTCCGAAGTGCCGCGCCCATTCGGTGGCTTCGTCAAACTGCACGTGCTCGTCGCTCTGCCACTTCATCGGATGAAACAGCAGCACGCTGTACTGTGTCACCAGTCGGCGGCCGCACGCCGCCAGCGGCCACAACGCGGCGGAAGAGCATTCGCCCACGACGATCCCGGTGACGCGGAGGCCGCGGAGCCGGATCAGTGTCATGAGCGAAATGGCCGTGTAGGCACTGCCGCCGGGCGAATTGATGTACAGGATGCACTCCGAGCCCGGGGCGACGCCCAGCAGCTTGTCGCAACAGTCTGATTCGTGCTCGGTCAGATCGCCGATCAGGGCCACTTCCAGGGGACCCTCGGGCGTCTCCTCGTCCGATGCATTGGGGGCTGGGCGTTTCATCGTGCGTACACCGCGTTAACAGGAGGAACGGGCCGGGCCGGGCGGAATTAGCACGGCCGAGCGGCTCTGCTGGTATAATCGGCTCGTGCCGCGGGCACAAGCGTCTTGCGAGGCAATGCTTCCCAAAGGGTTACGACGATTTATAATACGCCTTATGGGTATTAAATTCCGCTGCCCGGCGTGTGACAAAAAACTGCACGTGAAAGCGTTCCTGGCGGGCAAACGAGGCGTCTGCCCCAAGTGCGGCGGGAAGGTCTGGATCCCGTTGTCCAGCGAGGATGCCGCACCGGCTGCAGCCGGGTCAGTGGACAACGAGAGCGCCGCGCATGGCGCGGTCGGCGGGAGCCCCCCCAGGCCGACGCGTCGGCCTGGGGCAGTACCCGCCGAGTCAGGCAGTCTCGCTGTCTCATCTGCGGGACCCGCCCCGCCCGCCGAGCCGGTTGCGGATGGGCGCGCCCGCGCTGCGGGACGCGATCCCATTGCCGACGCGCCCGGAGCGGTCTGGTACGTGCGGCCCCCGTCGGGTGGCCAGTTTGGTCCCGCGGATGCGACCGTCATGCGGCGCTGGCTGGAGGAAGGACGGATCGGTGCCGAGGCGCTCGTGTGGCGGGAAGGCTGGGCCGAATGGAATCTGGCGCGGTCGGTCTTCCCTCTGCTGGACGAGCCGGTGGCGGTGGTGCCCGCGGTGCCGGCGGCCGTGTCGGCTGCGCCGCACGAGGATGCAGTGGTCGTGTCGGGACAGCGCGCCACGACGGTCCGGCGGAGTCCTGCGCCGCGCAGTCGTGGATTGACGCGCAAAGTCGCGGTCGTCATTGCGCTGTGTATTCTGTGCGTCGCGTTGGGCGTCGCGCTGTTCCTGGTGCTGCAGCGCACCAGCTGAAGCGGGGAGCGAAGGATGACGGAGATACCGCCGGCGACGGTCGGCATTGTGATGGGCAGCGAGAGCGATTGGCCCAAGATCAAGGCGGCCCGCGCGGCGCTGGCTGAGTTCGGGGTCAAGTCCGAAGTGCGGGTCATGAGCGCGCACCGCACGCCGGGACTGGTGCAGGAATATGCCAGCACGGCGCGGCAGCGCGGACTCCGGGTCCTCATCGCGGCCGCAGGGGGCGCGGCCCACCTGGCGGGCGTCGTGGCGGCTCACACGACCCTGCCGGTGATCGGTCTGCCCGTCCCGACGGCGGAACTGGGGGGACTCGACTCGCTCCTCTCCACGGTGCAGATGCCGGGCGACGTGCCCGTGGCAACGGTGGCCGTGGGCATGGGCGGTGCCCGCAACGCCGGCCTGTTGGCGGTGCAAATCCTGGCCCTGTCCGATGCGGCGCTCGCTGCCCAACTCGCGAACTTCAAACAGCAACTGGTCCAGAAGATCTCAGCCAAGAATGACCGCCTGCAGGAGATGATCCGCAGCGATGTCGACTGACTGGCAGACACTCCGCTGGATCGGCGGCCCCGCCGGGCATCTGATGTTGCTGGACCAGACCCGCTTGCCGGTCGCGTGTCAGGAGGTAGCATGCCAGGACGTCGAGTCGCTGCGGGAGGCGATCGTCAGCTTGCGCGTGCGCGGCGCACCCGCCATTGGAATTGCCGCCGCCTACGGGATCGTGTTAGGGCTGCAGACCGCGGTTGGCGGAGATGAGCCGGCGTTCTTCGCGCGCTTGGAGCAGGTCTGTCAGCGACTCCTGTCCAGCCGACCGACGGCGGTCAACCTGGCCTGGGCCGTCGACCGGATGCGGTTGCGGGCCGGATCGCTGCGGGGTCAGTGCCCCCCGACCGAGCTCCATGCGGCGCTGTGGGCTGAGGCGCGCGCGATCCACGAGGAAGACCGGCAGATCTGTCGGGCGATTGGCGGTCACGGTGCCACGTTGCTGCGGGACGGCATGGGGGTCCTCACGCACTGCAATGCCGGTGGCCTGGCCACGTCCGAATATGGCACGGCGCTGGCCGTGATCTATGCCGCCCACGCCGAGGGCAAGCACCTGCGCGTGTTCGCCGACGAAACGCGTCCGCTGCTGCAAGGCGCGCGTCTGACTGCGTGGGAACTCCAACAGCACGGGATCGACACGACCGTCATCTGTGACTCGGCGGCAGCCCACGTCATGCGCGCAGGGCTCGTGCAGGCCGTCATTACCGGCGCCGACCGGATCGCCGCCAACGGCGACACCGCGAACAAGATCGGTACCTACGGGTTAGCGCAACTGGCACGCGCTCACCGCTGCCCATTCTACGTCGCCGCGCCGTGCTCGACGTTTGACCTCGACGCACCCACCGGCGCAGCGATCCCGATCGAATGCCGCGACGCCCGCGAGGTGACGCACGGGTTCGGACTGCAGACCGCGCCGGAGGGGATCCGCGTCTACAATCCCGCGTTCGACGTGACGCCGGCCGAGCTGATTACCGCGTTCATCACACAGCACGGCATCGTGACACCGGTCGATGCGCCGCACATCGCAGCCCTGCTGACCCGTGAATGCTGAGGGTGGAACGTAGAATGTGCAGAATTCAGAAGTGAGAGGACGGAGGGCAGAGGACGGAGGGCAGAGGACGGAGGGCAGAGGACGGAGGGCAGAGGACGGAGGGCAGAGGACGGAGGACAGAGGACGGAGGGCAGAGGGCGGAGGGCAGAGGGCAGAGGACGGAGGACAGAGGACAGA
>JALOQX010000471.1 GCA_025459265.1 Pirellulaceae bacterium
CTCCGCTCGATTTCCACACGGACACGAACCTCGGGACGATTAGGTCCGCCTCGATCATGCTGTTCGATGGGTGCGTAGAATGGAGACACGAACATGAAATTCCTCATCAGCATCGTTGCGCTACTGATCGTCGCCGGAGCACAGGCCCTACGCCCAAAAAGTGCGGGCGGAGGGGGCAACCCAATTCTGAATGTCCTGTTTGAACGCGATGACTTCGGGGGCTGGGCCTTCGCCTTCAGCCCCCGAGGAGAACAGGACACGTCCGAGCGGCAGGCTGCTGCGCCCGCGACGGGCCTTGGGGAGCCCTCATTCCGGCGGGGTGACCCGTCGCGCCCCGCTCCGGAGCAGTTGCTCCAGCAGTTCGACCGGAACAACGACGACAGGATCAGCCGCGAGGAGGCCCCCGAGCGGATGCGCCCGCGCTGGGACCAGATTGACACGGATCACGACGGCTTTATTACCATCGAAGAACTCAAAGCCCGCGATGCCCGCGTAGCCGGGATGGAGAATCACCCCGGTCGGGCCGCGCCGTCGCAACCGGCCAGCGAGGCGCCGACCGTGCCCTTCCCCGCTCCCGGCACGCGCGCCTACGTGAATGCCGCCCAAAGCACTGGCGCACACGATGGGAGGAGCTGGGAGACCGCCTTCACGTCGGTTCAGGATGCGCTCGCGGCCGGGGCGGCTGAGATTTGGGTGGCGCGCGGGACCTACACGCCAGGCCCCGATCGCAACGCAACCTTCCAGCTCGCCCAAGGCGGCGCGCTCTACGGCGGATTTGCCGGCCACGAAACCCAACGCGACCAGCGCGATTGGCAGGGGAACCCGACCATCCTCGACGGCCGCGGCGCGTACCACGTCGTGACGGGTGCCGACCACGCCGTGCTGGATGGATTTGTCATCACCGGGGGCAGCGCGATGGGCGGCGAGGGCGGCAGCCCACCGGGCGGTGGGGGCAGATTTCCGGGAGGCAGACCACCTATGGGCGCGCCTCGGGGTCAGGGCGCTGCGGGACGACCGATCCACATGACACCACAGGCGATCATGGGCGGGAGCAACAACGGTTCGGGTGCCGGCATGCTCAACTTCCATGCATCGCCGACTGTCCGGAACTGCATCTTCGAGAACAACCAGGCCGGCAAAGGCGGTGCCGTTTACAACATGACCAGCACCTCGTTCCCACCGCGTCCGGACGCGAGCAGCAAGGCGCCGGTGTTTATCAACTGCATATTCCGCAAGAACACCGCCCGCGGTCGTGGCGGCGGCGTGAGCAATGACCTCGGCACCGCGCCAACGTTTCTGAATTGCGTGTTCGAGTCGAACGAGACACCGCAGAAGGGCGGCGGCATGTATAATGACTTTGGTTGTTCACCGACCCTCATTAACTGCCTGTTCACCGGCAACAGCGCGCAGAGCGCCGGTGGCATGGGCAACGACGGCGGCTCCTCGCCAGTGCTCTACTTTTGCACGTTCACGAACAACCACGCGGTGGATTACGGCGCGCCGCTGTATCAGGGCACCGGCCCGGCCAGCAATCCATCGCTGATCTTCTGCCGGATCACCAACAACACCTGCGACTGGGAGGGTCCCGGCATTTACAACTGGCATGACTGCGCACCGCGGATCAAGGAAGCCACGAACAGCGACGCGGGTTACAAGCCCGGCCGCTTCACGGAGGTACAACTGCCGCAACTGCTTAGCGAACTCCGGCAATACCGGGCCCAGCCCGCCCGTGAGCCGTTTGAAACTGCGCCGGAGAGAGTCCCGTCGTCAGAACGCATCGTTTTTGCGAATGCAGCCGCCGGAACCGCCGGCGACGGCCGGTCTTGGACCACGGCGTACTCCTCCCTCCACGATGCGCTCGCCGATGCCGGAGAAGACGGCGCAGAGGTGCGCGTTGCCAGCGGGATCTACCGACTGGGCGCCGACCGGTCGGAATCCTTCGTCCTGCATCCCGGCATCCGGCTCTACGGTGGGTTCAACGCCACCGATGGTCAGCGCGATCCGGCGGGCAAACCGACGGTCCTGGACGGCAACGGTGCTTACCACGTGCTCATCGGCGCCAACGGCGCCGTGCTCGATGGATTCACGATCACCGGCGGTTGCGCCAACGGCACCGGCTACGAAGGCAAGGGCGGCGGCCTGATCAACTACCGCCGCGGACCGCAGAGCCGGCCCAATTCCGAAGTCGTCACAGGATTTGCGATGACCTTCAACCATTGCCTCTTCACGAACAATTACGCCCGCGACGGCGGCGCGGTTTACAGTTACGACCGCGCCAAGCCGGTTTTCACCGATTGCGTCTTTGCCGGAAACCGTTCCGAGAACGGCGGCGCGGTGCTGGACCGCGTCGGCGTGGAATCCACTTTCGCGAGCTGCAAATTCACCGGCAATACGGCGCGTTGGCGCGGCGGCGCGGTCTATTTCGATTACGGTTCGCACCCAAAACTGACGGACTGTGTGTTCCGCGAAAACACGACCGATGGTCATGGCGGCGCTGTGTTTAGTGTCAGCCGCGCGTCGCAACTCGAAAACACGATCGTCACGCTCAAAGGCTGTCGGTTCGAGAATAATACCGCCAAGGGCGACGGGGGCGGCGCGGCCTTTTACGATAGTTCGATAAGCGTGGTGCAAAACTGCTCCTTCGTTGGCAACCAGGCCGGAAAAGAAGGGAACGACATCTACACCGACGCTTCCAGTTCGCAGTCGGCCAGCGACGCTGCACTTCCATCACGCAGCGATGAACCACAGCGCGCCGGGCTTTTCCGCGGCGAAGGCGCTGGTGCCGGTGTCGGCCGGGGCCGGCCGGGTGGTCCCATGGGAGAGAATGTGCCGATACAGTTTCGTCCGGGCGCCGATTTCAGCGTGGTCATCCTGGGCTCTGGTTCGCCGCAATTCGACCCGAAGCGGTCCGGTCCCTCGGCGCTGATCCAGTATCGCGGGCAATATTTCCTCGTGGACATGGGCAATGGCACGCAGGCCCGGCTTTACGAATTGGGTGTCTCCTTGCGCGACATTGCGGCGATCATGCTCACGCACCATCACCTCGACCACAACGAGGAGTTCATTCCCATTCTCGTGTATCAGCTGCTCCGCGGACGGAACGTGGACGTCATCGGCCCGCCAGGCACGGAGCGATACGTCGGCTTCGCGCGCGCCTTCTACGCCGAGGACATGGCCTAC
>JALOQX010000472.1 GCA_025459265.1 Pirellulaceae bacterium
CCTTCGGGTTCTGTTAATCGGCAGCCAGGTCGGCCACCAATTCGCCCTTCACGGTCAACAGCTCCTCCCAGTCGCCACTGCCCTTCGGACCATACCACGCCATGGTGATCTCCCCGTTGGCTGACCGACGCGGTTCCGAGAACAGTTCGTCGTCGACCACGCGAATCGGTTGTTCTTCACGGAGATCCGGAATCCTGAAGTACACGTCGATTCCATTCGGATCGATGAACTCGGTCAAGACGACGTCGACCCGGTCACCCGTGCGCTGAGGATTCGTCCAGGCCTTAACGATAACCTTCTGCCCGTGAGGGCGGATGGAATCGTCCGCGATCGGGTCGCCGATACTCGAAGGGTCGAGGACCAGATCGCGGGGGTCGGGGCACGCTCTCAGCACGTCTCTGTTCCTGTCTTCGCTGAATGAAAACAGCACCGGCCCCCGCATCAGGGCCACGCGGCCCTCTTGCAGCATCCGGCCACGCACGAACCGCCAGCTCATCGGCATCGAGATGCTGAGCGTGTCGCCGGTCTTCCACACCCGTGTGAGTTCCGCATAGCCAAGCGGCGACTTCGTTGGGACGCATGGCACATCGCATACCGCGCACTCAATGTTTTCTGCCCAGCGCGGAGTGCGGAAGCGGAAGCCGAACTGTACCGGCTCCGAACAGGTCAACGCCAGCTTGACGTCACCCGAGTTCGGATAGTCGGTTTCGACTTTGATCTGGACAGCCTTGCCGTTGACGTCGAATCGTTTGTTGGAACTGGCGAACAAATTCAGGGCGATGCCGCCGCCCGGCGTGCGGTAGTACACCTTTTGCGGCAGCTCGGCCACCGCGCGTCGAAAGTTGCCGTTGCAGCAGAAAGTGTCGCCGCTTTGAAAACTCCTTTTCCCCGTAAACGGCGTGAAGTAGCAGATATGACGACCGTCGGGCGACTGCGCCCCGAACAGGGCGTTGTAGATCGTCCGTTCCATGATATCCCCATACCGCATGTCGCCTTCCAATCGCATGAGGCTGTCAATCCAGCGGAGCAAATACGCGGTGACGCAGGATTCCTGGATCTGCCCGGACCCTTGTTGATTGTACGTGAAATGCTCTCCTTCGGAGGTAGACCCGGTAATCAGCAGGCCGCCACGTCCCTGTTCGAGCAGTTCCTGTTTCATCCACAGGCTTTTCTTGAGGTAATCGTCGCCGCCGATTAAGCGGTACAGTTCCATGTCGGGGTACATGTGGGACAGCATCACGTAGACGTGGTAGCGTGCGGTGGAGATATTCTTCTCCCACGCCTCGTATGGTTTCAGGTAGTACCAGTGGGGCTCGTATTGCAGGTTCCTGGCGAAGTCCAGGTACTTTCGATCGCCGCTCACGCGATACAGCTCGACAAAACCCTCTGTGATTCCCGCAATGGATGTTCCCGCGGGGATGATATGTTGCCCGTCATCGTCCGCGGGGAACATCCGCATGATATAGTCGGCCATGACGATCGCGTCCGCCAGGGACTGCGGATTCCCGGTCGTGCGATAGTTCCGCACCAACGCCAGATTCAAGTACTCCTGCTCGTGGAGAATCCAGTTGACCACGTTCTGATAGTCGTTCGGCTCGACATTCCAGAATCCCAGGTAGCCGTCCGGATCGCGGGAGGCCCGCAATTGATCCATGATGTATTGCGTGCGCTGGGCGACTTTCGGGTCACCAGTGTATTGCGCAAATAGACTGCCGGCGTCCAAGACCTTGCCGATCCCGTAATAGACGTTGCGTGTATCTCCCCGGTCCGTGCGGTGCTTGAATTTGTTCAGCCAGTCTCGGTCCAGGTCAAGGACCATGAAGTTGCTGTAAATCAAATCCATGATGCGTCGGTCGATTTCGCCGCCTGTCATCTCCTCGTGCGTGAGCCGCTGCGAAATCAACTTGTCCCCAATCAGCGGTTGGACGACATCTCGTTCGCCCGCCGCCGCTGCATCTGTGCCGGCAATGAGCGTTGCGATCATGAGCAGTTGTGTCATACGCTGAGCCATGGAATCGGGCTCCTTGTCGCACGAGGGCGTGCTGTGCGCGAGTTGCTGATTGCGAAACCGGGCAAAGAACAAGAAACGGGGACTGTTGGTCAACATGATCTCGCGAATTGGACGTTCGCGAAACGGAATTCCCATGGAGGAGATTATGGTGTGTTTGGGTGAGAACCGCAACGCGGCCGCCCGGAAGCAAGCGTCGGCGGCACATTTTCTGCATTGCCGCGTCGGTCCACCGCCGCTAGAATCCGCCCCGCCAGGTTCTCATCAGGGAACACATGCGATGAAACGTCTGCTCATGGCGAGTTTGCTGGTGGGCATGCTTTCGCTGACCGGATGTCAATGGCTCACCAATCTCCTGATAACCAACATCGCGGGCGATTCTGACAAACCTCCGGAGCGGAGAGCGGGGTGGTCGGATGAGCGATACGCGTACGCTCTGGAAGAGCACCGCCGCAGCGAAATCGCCAGAGACATGATGGAACGCGAAAACCAGCTCCACATGCAGGAGTTCGGGTACCCGAAGTACCCGCATGTGTACTGCCCTCCGCCCGAGGACTAACCACGGTCCCAGCCGAAATGCCCGGCTGGACAGCGCCACGTCGACGTTGAATCGCAACCCGAAGCGTTGGCGAGGGAGGCACTTCCACTGCGTCAAGCGCGTGGCGATCGCGTGCCGTGATCCTGCTCACTGGGTCGGGATCCGGAATCGCAGACTGCCGCGCGGTTGTTCGATGACCAATACCGGGCACGCCGGCGCACTGGCGGCGATCGGCTGCTCGATCTCGATCCGCTGGCCCGGTGGCAACTCCCCGGCATCGGGCGTGATCGTTGCAGGCAGGCGGAGATAAACCCGCAGTGCCCGCGCGTCACACGTCGCGGCCAGGGTCACCGAGCCTTCGATCGCGCCCGCGGCGCGGTCGTAACAGAGCTCGAACGATATCGGTCCGAACGCGGTCGGCGCACCCGCCACGCGAACCGGTCGTCCCGAATCGAGCCACTCGCGTGGCATCCCCATCCCGATACAGAGCTCATCGCCGCGCTCGACCACCAGTGCCGACCGCAGTGCCATGACGAACGCTCCGGACGTCCAGATGTGCTGGCGATCCCCCGTGACCGTCGTCGTGCCCGGTCGTTCGTTCCGTTCTTCCGGCCAGGTGTTCAGGTAGTCGGCTTCGCCCCGTGCCAGGTAGACCATGCCCAGGTTATCGAGCACGACTGCGATCCACAGACCGTCCTTCTGCCAGCCGGTGAACTTGGTCAGTCCGCCTTCGCTTTCGAACGACTCCATTTTGGCGATCGTGCCCTCGACGAGGGGATCGTCCAGCGCGAGCAGGCGACAGGGCAGGGCGGTGTTCAGCGCGCCCCAGAAGCTTCCGGACGGGTCGCTGGGCGAACTGGGGATCCAGCGCCGGCCCTCTTCGTCGATGGCGCTTTGCCGAATGGTCGCCATCAGGTCCTCGTACCCCGCGTGGTAGATCGCTTCGAGCTCGGCGAGATCCTGTACCTTTCCCAGGCGGCGTGCCACGTCCAGGGCGACCTTGTCCGCGTACACGGCCCAGGTGTTGTGCGGGATGAAGACGCCGGTGCCGGTCGCATCGTTCATGCCGCAGTCATGCATCGTCGGCTGGATCAGTCCGTAGCCGCGTATGGGGCGTCCATCGGGGCCGGTGCGGCGCGCCTGCGCGCGACGCGCGGCGTGCCACCGCGCGCTGCGGAGCATGTAGGGGTAGAGGTCGGCCAGGAATTCCGGATCACGCTGGAGCTGATCAAACACCGTGGCGACCCAGGCTTTGAGTCCCGAGAAAGCGACGAAGTCGGCAAACTGCCCCCCCGCCCAATTGCCGTCTTCCTGGGCCAGGTGCAACTGGGTATCGAACACCTCCCGGGCGTTGTCGAGCAGCCCCGCCTGGGCCAGGCCCACGACGCCGCCGGCACAGTCGCCGGCGTTCGAAAAGCGGTAGACTTCGCTGCCCGTAGTCTGAGTGAGCTTGCCGTTGGACGCGCGCTCCTGCATCGTGAGCAGGTCCGCGAGGCAGGCATAGAACGCCTGCTGTAGACCCGCGTCGGGCAGTTCGATGCGCATCGCCTTGCCGAGCAGTGTCTCCCAGTGCGCGACCGCCTCATCATAAGCCGCCGCCCAGTCCCGCTGCCGGTACTCGGCCAGTTCGTCGACGCCCGCTTGGGCCGGCCGCACCAGATAGCCTTCGCGCGTCGCGCCGGGCTCCAACTGCCACAACAGCGCAGCCATGTCCGCGTCCCGCAGATGATGCGGCGCGCCGACGGTGAGCAAACGCAGGCGTTGTTGGCGGAGACAAGTCAGCGCGTCGCCGCGGGCGTCGGGCGACGTCCAGTCCAAGGCCTGGCCGCCACCGGCGTCAAGGCAGCGCACCGCGACCGCGCGCGGACTGGAAGTGCCGTTGGTCGCCACCACGCGCGCGATCATGCCATCTCGGCCGCCGATGTAGGAAAAGACCAGCTTCATGCCGTCCGTCTCGTAGTGATCCAGTGCGATCGGCAGTCCGCCATCCACGCGCTCCCAACGATGCTGGGCGAACGACGCGCCGTCGAGCGACGGGAGAATGTCGACAAATTGGTCGGCGTTGGGAAGGGGTGCCGCGCCGAGCGCGACTTCGGTCAGGTCGCGGTAGGTCCACGAGATGCGCGCGTGAGTGGCGTGGATGTCGAGCAGCGTTTTGGCGCTGGCGCCCGGCCACGACAACGTGAGCCGGTGCGGGGGCGCAAACGCGTACGAGTGGTCCACGGTCATGGGCAGCGTGATGGCCGAAAGTGGGACGCTGTCATCGCCCACCTCCAGTTCGCCCTGCCACGGCGTGTGCTGTGACTTGGCCGCGCGCAGGACGTGCTTGCCGCGGGGCAGCAGCAAGGAAAATGCGCCTGCCGCGTCCGTCTGCACCACAATCTGCTGGCCCACGACCTGAGTGTCGACCCGGCAGCCTGCGAGTGGGCCGCTCAGCGAGCGCACGGCACCCGTCACAGCCTGCAAGTCGCTATCCAACGGCGTGACGATCATGCGGACCGCCGTGTAGTCGCACGTGTGCGCGTCCCCGCCGAACCCGACCTGCACATCCACAGTCTCGCCTGCGGTGAGTGACACCACGTGCGCACAGGACGCCGTCGCCTGGGGCGTGCGTTCCGGGCGTTCCCAGTCCACCACGCCGCGAATATCAGCCGTGAACAGCACACGGTCGCCGTGCATCACTCGGACATCGGTCGATGTGACGCTGTGCGTTCCCGCGAAATGCGCCGCGAGCATCACTGCGCCGCTGGCCGGAGCCGTGAACCGCAGGGTTGCCTTCTGGTCCTGCGGACCGGGATGGAGAAACAGCCAGCCGGGCGCGAACTGGAAACCGTTGATCACGCGCGGCCCCGCATCCGGGCTCTTTGCCAACACCCCGCCCACGGTCGTCCAGTTGTCGGTCCACCAGCACGTCAGTCCCTCGCTCGTCACCCCAGCCGTGTTGTAGAGCTGGAACGGCTGTTTGCCGGGCGCTGCGTAGCCGTACGACCAGGCGCTCGTCGGATTCGCACGGGGATCAAACGCCGCAACCGCATCCCACGGCCCGGCCCCCGCGCAGAGCAGCCACGCGATTCCCATACACTGCAGGGCGCTTCCCATGTTGAGCTCTCCCGCCGCCAGTCCTGACGATTTACAAGTGTCCCAGCGAAACC
>JALOQX010000023.1 GCA_025459265.1 Pirellulaceae bacterium
GGGTCGGCGGGGATCGTTGCCACATTCCTCGCCTGCCTGTAGCTCACCAGTCCAGCAAGCCGCCGACGCAGGGTCGGCGGGGATCGTTGCCACATTCCTCACCTGCCTGTGGCGCACCACTCCAGCGGGCCGCCTCGGCCACAGGCGGACAGCGGGCCAGACAACCCCCCCCATTGGGCTGCATTCACTAGCACGCCTTTACCGTGCTGTGCCAGCCGCGTATCATCCCCGTCTGGCGGAGCAAGCTGGGGCGGTCGGGAAACTTGACGCGTTCGTAGCGGTAAATCGTCTTGCTCCAAGCGCTGAATGCCGATAACTAGTGTGCGTATCCACGTCTCGCGTCGCGAAATCCATCGCGCAGGCCGCTCGCACACTGCCAGCCAAGGAGACTGACTCGTGGCAAAGTTCTGCTGTTGGACGCTGTTGATATGTCTGTCCCTGGCGCACCTGGCCACAGCAGGGGGGATGCCGTCGAGCGAGAAGTTGCTGCCCAACACCACCACGGGGTATCTGTCGGTGCCGAGCGTTGCGATGTTGCGTCAGCAGTGGGATCAGACGCAGCTGGGTCAACTGGTGGACGACCCGGTGATGAAGCCCTTCGTGGAGGACTTGCGGAAACAGATCAAGAACAAGCTCAGCACGACGCGTGTGCGGCTGGGTGTGACGCTTGACGACCTGGCTGACCTGTATGGGGGCGAATTGTGCCTGGCGGTCTGTCAGCCGGACCGGGACGTCAACCGGCACGCGACGGTGCTGCTGGTCGACGTAACGGATCATGGCGCGCAAGCGAACGCGATGCTGGCGAAGGTGACGCAGAACCTGGTGCAGCAAGGCGCCAAACAGAAAACCGAGAAGCTGGGGAATGTCTCCGCCACGGTTCTGGTGTTGCCCAAGGCGCGGCCGGACAGCCCCGAGGTCGAAGCGATCTACGTGCTGCACGGTGACGTCCTGCTGGCGACCGACGACCGTCAGATTGCCCAGTTCGTCCTGGCACGACTCGAGAAGGAGGGGGACAACACGCTGGGCCAATACCGGCCGTTTGTGGCGACGATGGACCGTTGTGCCGCCGAGGCGGGTGCCATGCAGCCCCATGTCCGGTGGTTTGTGGAGCCGGTGGGGTATGCCCAGGTTATGCGGGCTCAGAGCGGCGGCAAGAAGAAGCGCGGCGTGGACCTGTTGAAGATTCTGCCCAACCAGGGGTTCGATGCCGTTCAGGGTGTGGGGGGCCACGTGTTCCTGGCGACAGGAGACCAGGATATTCTGCATCGTGCCCTGGTGTACGCGCCCGCGGTCGAGCGGGATCCGGAGAGCACGGACACGCAACGCTACAATCTGGCCGCCCGGATGCTCGACTTCCCCAACACCACCGCGTTGCAGCCGCAGCCCTGGGTGAGTCGGGATCTGGGATCGTACTTCACGTTCAACTGGAAGATGGTCGAGGCCTTCGAGTACTCGAAGACGCTGGTCAACGAGCTGTTGGCGGGGCGGCCGGAGGATGACCTGCTGGAGGAGATCATTGAGAGTCTGGCCAAGGACAAGGACGGTCCGCAGGTCGATCTGCGGAAGGACCTGGTCCGACACTTCTCGGAGCGCGCGTCGATGATCACGGACTGCCGCCGTCCGATCACTCCGGAGAGCGAACGGCTGCTGTTTGCCATCGAGCTGACGAATCCCGAGGCGGTCCAGCAGACGATCAACAAGGCTTTTGAGGCGGATCCCGATGCCGAGCGGCGGGAGTTCGAGGGGCAGGTGATCTGGGAGATCATCACGGACGACGCGCCGGTGGACGTCGAAGCCATCAAGATCGAAGGCGCGGGGTTCGACCCGTTCGCCGGCGGAGAGGAGGAGACGGAACCGGAGGAGGAGCGCAAGATCCTGCCCAATTCGGCCATCACGGTCGCGCACGGGCACCTGCTCGTCGCGTCCCATGTGGACTTCATCGTCGACCTCCTCGAACGTCCCCTGGGGAGCGACATGTTGACCGATGCGGCCGACTACCACCAGATTGATGACGCGTTGGCCAAAATCGGCTCCGGGAGTGACAGTTTTCGGTTCTTCACGCGGACGGACGAGGCGTATCGCCCGACCTACGAGTTGATCCGCCAGGGCAAGATGCCCGAGGCCAAGACCGTGGTCGGCAAGGTGCTCAATCGCCTGCTGGGACCGGACGAAAAAGGCATTCTGCGGGAACAGCAGATTGACGGCTCCAAGATGCCGGACTTCGACGCGGTGCGCCGCTATCTGGGGCCGGCCGGCGTCTATGTCCGCAGCGAGGACGACGGCTGGTTCGTCGCCGGCTGCCTGTTGAGCAAAGACGTACCCTGAGCCCAACGCTTACGACCCGGACCGCGGGTCGCGTTTCCCACTCGACACGCTGTGCTTCGCCCAGAACGGATGCTGCCGATCGCCGCGCGTCCGGACGTCCTCCAGCAGCACTTCGGTGGAGGGGGCGACATCGATACGGTCGCGGCCGAACGAGATCGGCTTGCTGAAATCGATCCAGTCGGGCGACAGCCACACGGTCAGATGCTCGGTGGCCGTTTTGACGCGAATCGTGTTCCCCTGCGTGATGCGGGCTTCGGTCTCGGCGTCGCGCGCTTTGGGTTGCGGCCAGTTGGCCGGCAGCACGACGAACCGGTCGGGGATGTCCGCCAGCTCGACCCACCAGAAGAACTGGTCCCACGGGCGCATCGAGGTCACCTCGAATTCCGGGCGGGCGAAGTTGCGGCGGTACAGCGCCATCCAGGCGAACATCCGCATGATTTCTTCGTGGAAGTGCTCGTGACCACGCCCCTGGTACTCGACATACATCGCGTCAAAGCCGACGTAGCGCATATAGCGGTCCAGGTCGCGTGCGTTGGCGGCGATTTTGTTGCCGTCGAGCTGCCCGGCGACGAAGTAGAGCGGGAGGCCTTTGGCATTCTTCCAGTAGCGCGTCACGTACTTATCGGCCGTGGCCGCGACCGGCAGCACGCCGGCCCACACGTCCGGATGTGCCAGGCCAATGTCCCAGGCGGCATCGCCGCCCATCGAATGCCCGCTCAGGAATACGCGATCCGTGTCAATGCTGAAACGCCGGATCGCGTCGCGCAGGGACGTCAGCACCGCCGCATGTTCGCGCCAGCCGTATTCGTAACGCAACTGGCCGGGCGCGCTCCAGGCGGGGGCCAGGACGATGTAACCGCGCCGCGTGGCCTGCCCGACCCGGATCGATTTGGCCGCATCCCAGGGACCGGCCCACCAGTCGATCTGGTCCGTCGGGGTCGAGCCCGCGCCGTGCAGGGTCACAATGCAGGGATACCGCCGCGCCGGATCGTATTCGGGGGGGAGCTGGATCAGGTAGCGGAATTCGTCGTCCCCGTCCCCTGCGGACACGCTGCGATCGAGCAGGCCGGGGATCCCCTCCGACGGCCACTCCACATCCCATGGCGGATTCATGGTGGCCAGCAGCTTGGCCACATTGGCCGGGGAGCCGCCCTCCAGTTCGTTGAGTCGTCGCAGGAGGTCGTCTCGTTCGACCTGCTGGTCCGCCCGCAGGTAGGCCCGCACCGCGTCGCGCACTTCCACCAGGTCAAGCGCCACGGCCAGGTTCTCGGTCGCGGCGCCGGAACCCATGAGCCAGCCGCTGATGGCCAGCGCCAGCTGCTGTTCCGCTGTCAAGGACGTGTCACTGGCCAGGCGCAGGTAGTCCGCCAGGCGGTCGAGCGTGTTGAGACTCAGTTCTCCCTGGATCTCACCCACAATCCGCTCCAGCTGGGCCTTGGCGCGATGTTCGCTCAGCGCCGCCAGGTGCGTCTTGAGCAGCTCGATCGCCTGATCGCCACGCTGCTGCAGCTTCGTGTACTCGCCCAGCAGGTCGCTGACGCGCAGCAAGAGCTCACCCGCCACATCCTTCTCAGGGAATTCCTGCAGCAGCGTCACCGCCTGCCGGTGCTGCCCCGCGTCCCGCCGCAACTGAATCTCGCGGATCACGTCCTCCGCCACCAGTTGGTACAGCCGCGTGCGTTCCTTCCCCAGCTCCTCCACGTCCGGAAAATCGCTGATGATGCGATCGAGCTCGACCAGCGCATCCCGATACCGCTCGGCCTGCACATACAATTTCACCACCTGCAGCCGCTCGTTCGGATCCGCCTGGTCGACATGACGCAGCAGGACCTGGCTAAGCGTTTCCTGCGGAACGGCCGCCGTGCTGAGCCGCATGTCCCAGACGTAGGCGTTCTTGACCTGCAGCCCTTCGACCTGGACGTACCGCGGCGTGATCCGCGTGATGCCCTGCACCACGTCCAGACGTCCGTCCTTCCCCTGCATGCTGAATACTCGATTGCCGTAGTCGTCAAACGGCGTCACCTCCAGGATCGGCCCCACCAGACCGATGCGACGCGCCGTCCGCGCGACCCGCTTGGGAATCTCGATCCGCACAAGCGACGTCTCGGTATCGGGGGCGATGCCGTCCGTACGGACCTGATTGCTCGACACAAACGTGCGGCGCAGGTCATCGTCGACCAGGACGATCTTCGCCACCTCGACCTGGCCCGCCGGCTGCTGGATGAGCGGGTTTTCGTTGAGCGAGGTGACCCGCGTGAGCTTGCCTTCGAGCTGCAGGCCGTTCTTGAGGGTGATGACCTCCGCCAGAGCGACGCGCGCCAGGCCCACCAGCAGCAGCCATGCCCAGCCAGCGCACCAGAGTCGAGCCGGACCTCGGCGTCGGGACTTCGTCATGCGGGCTCCTGTCGAAAGGAATGTCACACCACGTTCCATTCTGACGGGCCGGGCCGTTTAGTCAACGAAGTCCACCCAGACCCGCCCGGTCCGGCCGGCGACCATTGACAGATGCGCCAGCATCCGCCACATTGGCGCGACCAGGCAAACTGGAGGGATTGTATCGATGCTGCGACGTGCCTTGCTCATCCTGGTCTTCGCCCAGTTCATCCTGCTGGTGGTCTTCGCGGTTCTCGTGGGCGGGTACGCCCTCACCACCGCCGCCCACGACACAGCCGGAGCCACTGTCCTGTGGTGGACCGCGATGGGCTGCCTCCTGCTGATCGTGGCGGACGTCGTTCTTCTGGCGGGTACGCTCGGCGTCGCCGCACTTGTCGATTCCGAGTCGCGGCCACCCACCGATTTGTGATACAGTCTGGTCAGACGCCGCCAAGCGCGTCGCTGACCTGGTACCGTTGTCCAACCGCATGCCCACGCGTTTTCATTGTCCCGAGTGCCACCAGCGTCTGAGCGTGGACACGCTCAAGGAAGACCAGCACGTCAAGTGTCCCCGCTGTCGGCGCGTTGTGCGCGTGCCGAACGTGTCGGTCGAGGAGCGGGGTGAGCCGCCGTCGCCGGGCGAGTTGCCGGACGGACCGCCGCCGGCGAGTCTGGTGTCCGCCGAGCCCCCGTCGGTCTCTACGGCTCCGCCGGGCAGCCGGGCGGACGTGCCCGGGGACGATGGCGCCGGGCACGTCCGCGTGCCGCGCGTGATCATCTATTGTCAGGGCTTGCTCCTGGGTGGAGTGGCTTTGTTGTTCTTCATCTTCGGTCTGATCGTGGGCGGCCATTCCCAGCCCGCGACGGATGGGCCGCCCGGCCTGCCCGTGACCGTATCGGGGACGGTGCGATACACCGACGTGGCCCGGCAGTCAGTGCCGGACGAATCGAGTTGTGTCATCCTGCTGCCGGTGGCGACGCGTCCCGATCCGAAGGCGGGAGCGGACGGACTGCGTCCGCGCGACGCGGAGCCGGGAGGGACGCACCCGGGGATCGCGGCGATTCGCGCCATCGGTGGCGACGTGGTCCGCGTGGACCGTCGCGGCCGGTACCGACTGCGTGCCACCGCGCCGGGCCGCTACTTTCTGCTGGTCGTCTCGCGACACGTACGGCGTCGTGAGGGCGAGTCGCCGCAGGCCCGCGACCTGGCCGAACTGGGACGGTATGTCGTGCCCGCCACCAGTCTGCTGGAAAACCAGCAGTATCTGTGGCGCGAGCTCCAGGTGCGGGCGGACCTGAGCTTCGACCACACGTTCTGACGTCCGGTCACGGCCAAATGGAGCGGCGTGCGAGCATCACCGCGTGCATCTGATGCTGCGTGGTGTCAATGCGCAGCCATGGGTTCTCGGCGCTGGTGAGCACACCCCCGAGGCACGACGGATGAACCCCCGGCTGGCTGCGGAGAAAGGGGTTGGGAAGGTCGCTGCCAACTTGCCAGGTGAGCAGCCTGCGCAGCACGTCCTCAATCACGCCGCGGAACTTCTCGGCAGCGGCTCGGTCTCCTTGGGCCAGCGCCACCTGGTGGGCCACCACCAGCCCTTCGCAGGCATAGGCGGTGTTCCCGCGCCGTTGGGCGACCTGGTGGACGTCGATCATCCAGTGTCCCAGCGCAATCGTGCGCTGCCCGTAGACCTCCGTGCCCGGCCACCCGGAGTCCGACAGCAGGGCGTAGGCGAGACAGCCCCACTGGAAAAACCCTTTCGCGTCGTCATCGTCGCGCTGCTGGGCGACGGCGTCCCGCACGTAGGCGGCATCCGCAGCTTCGGCCGCACGCAGCACCAGCGATCGCAGTTCGCGATCCTCGCGTTCGACGGCAGCACGGGCCAGCGCCAAGAGGATCTCTCCGTCGAAATACGGGGAGGGAGCGCCCCAGCCTTCACCGGTCGTGTGCAGGTAAGCGCGATGAAACCGGTGATCGGGGCGCTCGAGGCGCTGCAGGAACGCCAGGTACTCGTCCAGTTGTGTGCGCCACACGTCGGCGGCGGACGGCTCCGCCTGCACGTACTCCCGCAACGCCAGGGCGACCAGCGCCACGGTCCCGCTGTCACCCTGCTCATAGCCGGGGAACCGTACGAACCGGCGGCCGTCCGGCGTGCAGCGGCTCTGCGCCGCAAAAAACTCCGCCCCGCGCACGACACCCGCGCGGGTCTGGGGTGTCGGCTGCTGGCGATGGATCAGGGCCAGCCCCCACAGCGCGCCGGCCTGCCGCACGGGATTCTGCTGGGCCGCCACCTCGCCAGTGCGCAAATCCACCTGATAGCGAAACACACCCGACGGGAGCTGGCTGGCCAACAGGAACTGCCGGCCGAGGGCGAGCGACCGGTCCAACTGTCGCCGGATGTCCGGCGGAGCGGCCGCCGGCTCCTCGCCTGCGGGCCCTCTGGCGGCTGCCCACACGACGGCCAGCGGCCCCGTCGTCGCGCGATCGGCAGACGGCCCGCAGCCGCCAGCGCATAACACGGCACCGATCAGCACGAGCCCGGTCAGCGCACGGCGCGCGTGGGCGTCCTGCGGCGCACGCCGCAGAGGCCCCTCGTCCCGTGCGCCGGCGTTCCTGCGCGCGTCCTGCATCGCCGCCCTACTCGTCGGTGACACATCCCTCGGAGGCCGACTTCACGCTCCGAATGTACTTGAACAACGTCCCGCGCGTGGCCTTTAACGGAGGTGCGACGAACCGCGACCGGCGCAGCGCCCATTCGGCGGCGGTCAGGTCCACGTCCAGCCGGTTGGTCTGCGCATCGATCGTGATCCGATCGCCGTCCTGGACCAGCGCGATCGGTCCGCCCACTTGCGCTTCCGGCGTGATGTGGCCGACAATGAACCCATGCGAGCCGCCGGAAAACCGCCCGTCGGTCAACAGGGCGACATCCGCCCCCAGTCCGGCGCCGACCAGGGCCGATGTGGGCGTGAGCATCTCGGGCATGCCAGGTCCCCCTTGCGGACCCTCATAGCGAATCACGACCACGTCGCCCTTGTGGATCGCGTGCTGTTCGAGCGCCTCGAGCATAGCTTCTTCCGAATCGAACACGCGGGCGGGGCCGGCGAACCGCAACCCTTCCTTGCCGGTGATCTTGGCCACGGCTCCGTCCGGTGCCAGGTTGCCCTTCAGGATCTGGATGTGCCCGGTCGGCTTGATCGGCTGCCGCAGCGGACGGATCACGTCCTGACCAGACGCCAATTCGGGCAGCGGGGCGAGGTTTTCGGCCAGCGTCTGGCCGGTGACCGTCCGGCAATTTCCATGGAGCAAGCCTTCGGCCAGCAGCATTTTCATCACGCCGGGCGTGCCGCCCACGCGATGCAGGTCCTCCTGCACATACCGGCCGCTCGGCTTCAGGTCCCCCAGAACCGGGATCTGCTGGCTGCACGCCTGAACGTCGTCGATCGTCAGCGGTACGTCGACGGCCCGCGCCATGGCAATCAGGTGCAACACGGCATTGGTGGATCCCCCCAGCGCCATCACGACGACCAGCGCGTTTTCGAAGGCCTCTCGCGTCATGATGTCGCGCGGCTTCAGGTCGTGGCGCAACAGGTTCAGGATCGCCGGACCCGCACGCCGGCACTCTTCCTGCTTGGCCGGATCTTCGGCGGGCGTCGAAGCGCTGTACGGCAACGACATGCCCAGCGCCTCGATCGCGCTGGCCATCGTGTTGGCCGTATACATGCCGCCGCAGGCACCCGCTCCCGGACAGGCGTGCCGCACGATGGCCTGCCGCGTCTGATCGTCAATCGTCCCCGCCAGATACTCGCCGTAGCACTGGAACGCCGAGACGATGTCGAGCTTGTGGTCCTGCCAGTGCCCAGCCCGGATCGTGCCGCCGTAGATCATCAGCGCCGGACGGTTCAGCCGCGCCATGGCGATGAGACACCCTGGCATGTTCTTGTCACAGCCCGGCAGCGTGATCAGGGCATCGTACCAGTGCGCCGCGACGAGCGTTTCGATCGAGTCGGCGATGATTTCGCGCGACTGCAGCGAATAACTCATGCCGTCCGTGCCCATCGCGATCCCGTCGCTCACGCCGATGGTGTTGAACCGCATGCCGACCAGGCCCGCCGCCACGACGCCTTGCTTGACGCACGCGGCCAGGTCGTTCAGGTGCATGTTGCAGGTGTTGCCCTCGTACCAGACGCTGGCGATGCCGACCTGCGGCTTCCCCATGTCGGCCTCGTCCAGACCGGTACCGTAGAGCATCGCCTGCGAAGCGCCCTGGCTGCGCGGCTGCGTGATGCGGCGGCTGTACGGATTGAGTTCTCGCGTCATGGGGCCCCCGACCTGCGATGCGCGTGGCTGCGGCTCAGTCTACCGGTTGACCAGACGCATGCGACGCGAGCGCCGTTCCGCACGCAACCGGGCCCGACGCTTGATCTCACTTGGCTTCTCGTAGTACTCGCGACGGCGCATTTCCTTCTTGATTCCGCTCCGCTCGACGAGCTTGCGGAAGCGGCGGACCGCCTCCTGAATCGACTCGCGGTCCCGCACAATCAATCGAACCATTTTTGCTCCTTATCGCAGTTGTCGAAAGAAGTTACGAACCACCCAGCGGGCTGGTAGTGTACTGTACCACGGCACAGACTGTCCAGCGGTCGTGGCCTCGTACCAGGTGGCGATCCCGCACACCCCCAGGTTCCCCAAGGTCACCCGGAACCCCTAACCGGAACCAGCCCGGCAGGGCTCATGGCGTGTGGCTGCGGCAGCCGATTTCCGGTCCCTGGGAGGAACTGACTGCCATGGCGACGGACCTCGGGACCCATTTCTCGCTCTTGGAGGAACTCGACGCCAGGCAGGACGACGTGCTGCACCAGCTCGAAACGCTTGAACAGCGCGTAACGGCGTTACTACGCGAGTATGCCGCGGTGGCTGGTCAGGCCCCGACGGCCCGCTCAGTCGCGTTGGTCGAGGTGGCCGGACTTGCCGATGGCGCGGAGCAACCGGAGGCCTAGCAGGACCGAGACCACGCAGCCGGTAATGCCCAGCACGGACAGCTTGTGAAAGCCCAGGAACGCCGTCGACGGGAAGAGCAGGGGGGGGACCTCCCGACTCAACAGCAGCGACGATCCCAGGAACAGCGCGCTGGCCAGCATTCCCAGGACGAGGCGGTTGACCGAGGGCCCCAGCCCGCGGTGGTCCAGATGTACGTCGAACGTCCCCGTCTGCACCTGTTCGAGGATGTTGAGCAGACGCTGCGGCAACACCTCCAGCAGCTCTTCCAACTCCAGCCGCAGACGACGGAGCTTGCGCCACTGTCGCACCGGTGACAGCCGCGCGATCATCATCTGCCGATGGAACGGCTGCATGACTTCCATCAGACTGAAACGCGGGTTGAGCAGCCGTGCCGTGCCTTCAAGGGTCACCAGGACCTTGATCAGCGTCGCCACCTGGGCGGGCAGGGCAATGCGGTAGCGGCGGATGATTTCCAGCATGTCGTTCAGCGCGCCGGTCAGGTCGAATTTCTCCAGCGACTGGGTGGAATACGTGCCGACGTAGTCCGCCACGTCGGCCGCCAACCCGCTGTCGTCGAGATCCGGCGGAAGAGACCCCACACGCTTGATCAGAAACGTGAGGAGCGGCACGTCGTTCTGGACGATCGAGAGCAGCATCGCCTCGATGTCCTCGCGCAAACGATCCTGGATCCGTCCGACCATCCCGAAGTCGAGCAGTCCGATCACGTTGTCGGGCAGAATGACGATGTTCCCGGGGTGCGGGTCGGCATGGTAGTAACCGTGCGTGAAGATCATGTGCAGGTAGGCCTGCGCGCCGCGGCGGGCGATTTCCGTCAGGTCCAGGCCGGCCGCTTCGAGCGCCGGGCGGTCGGTCAGTTTGAGCCCCCCGATCCACTCCATGGTCAGCACGCGGGACGTACAGTACTCGGAGTGCGGGCGGGGGAGGCGGAGCGACTGATCGCGTTCGAAAATCCGCCCGAATTGCTGCAGGTGCCGCTCCTCCCGGCTGAAGTCGAGTTCCCGGCGCAGCATGCGCCCGATCTCCGCCACCGTGTCCCGCGGTCGATACGGGCTGAATTCAGGAATCCGCTCGGCCAGCAGCGCCAGGCCGGCCAGCACGTCCAGATCCTCCCGCACGACCTTCTCGATGCCCGGATGCTGGACCTTGACCGCCACCGCTTCGCCCGATCTCAGCTGCGCCCGGTGCACCTGGCCAATGGATGCGGACGCGATCGCCACGTCGTCGAATTCCGCGAAAAGTTCCTCCACCGGCCGGCCCAGTTCCATCTCGATCGTCTGCCGCACGGCGGCCACGTCGTCGGCCGGCACATCGTCCCGCAGCTGCTGCAACTCGTCCACCAACGCCGCGCCCACCAGGTCCGGCCGGGTGCTGAGCAGCTGCCCGAGCTTGATGAAGGTCGGCCCGAGATCCGTCAGCGCCAGCCGAATGCGCCGCTCCGGTGTCTGCAGCGCCAACGCATCACCGTGGCTCCCCTTGAGCTGCGTCTTGAACATGTCCACATTGAGCCGACTCAACCAGTCCGCCAGCCCGTACTTGCTGAGCACCGAGAGGATCTCGGTCCAGCGGCGCACGTTGCGATAGATGTGCGGAATCGAGCTGATGCGCATGGGAGGTCGTGCCCTGTCGCGCGGGTCCGGCAATGCTTCGACGAAGGCGGTCCCGCGGACACAACTCCACGTACAGCCAACGCACGTCGGGCCACCCCGCCCCGCGGTGCATCGCTCGGCCGACGACTTTGATCATAACCGCCGGCGTGTCACGCTGCACCGGTCTCCAGCCGCTTGATCGCCAGCTGAACCAGTCTCCGCAGACGCGGCCGATCAATCAGCTGCACGGCTTCCTGCGGCTTGACCCACTGCCGATCGCGCAGGCCCCCCTCGTCCCATCGCGAGGCCGTCTGCTTGACCTTCATCAGCATGACCAGCACCTTGAGGGACTGCCCCCACTTGGAATACTGGTACTTGCCCAGCGGCTTCCCGCAAATCTCGCCCGCCAGCCCCGCCTCCTCCGCCGCTTCCTTCAACGCCGTCTCGGCCGGCGTCTCCCCCGGATCGATCACACCCTTGGGGAACGACCAGCGGCGTTTGCCCGTCGAGGTGATCAGACAGAACTCGAGCTGCCCGCGGCGAAAGCGGTACGGGAGCGCACTGGCCTGATCAAACGCAAATCCGTTTGTGTGTTTCTTGCTCACAACCCTCAGGCCTCGGATGACTGCGACAACGTGTTGGCATTTCCTATGCAAACATACTGTCGGGACGGCGATCAGTGCCCGAAATTATTCACATCTCGCCGGACAGAACAAGACAGATTGCCGGGAATCGTCCACCGAAACGGCGGAAAGCGGCCCGCGGGGGCGCGCCGGGACTGGACATAACCACCCGCGACGCGGCGTTCGACCGCCCACAGCCCGCCGCCGTGGTGCCGGCGTGCTAGCATGGCGTGGCACCGCAGCAGGTCGTCCGAGGCAGCATCAGGGGGCCGCTGCGACGTCGCTGCGGAGCAGGTCGACTTCACAGTCGTCGGCCAGGTAGAACACGCGGAAGTGGATCGGTGCTCCCTGGGCCACCTGTTCGCGTGTCTGGTTGAGCCACTGCATGCGTTGCGTCATCTTCGTGCACTCGGCCAGCTGCGCCTCGGCCTGCTTCAATTCGGCTTCCCGCACCGCCCGCACAGGGTCGTTGGGGGATAGCGGCACCAGGAAGGCGCGCAGCTGCTGTGCCAGCGTGTTCGCGTTCGTCTGGTTCTGATACACCCACTGTTCCGCCTCCTGCAGTTTCTTGGCGGTGCAGGGCGTCCATTCGGCGTTCGCCTGAGTTCGGAAGGTGGCTTCGCACGTGAGCTGAAAGACTGCCTTGCACTGGGAGGTGAGCTCGAGCGACAGGATGTCCGGTTCAGCCTCGTCGCCCAGGACGACGCGCACCGCACCGCTCCCGACCGGCACCTGCTCGGCGGGGTTGAGCGTGCAGTGCTGCGGCCACGGCGCGCTGACCGACGTCACCTGGAAGCGGAGGTGGGTGGCGTCGGGCGGCGCCGTGATCTTGGCCCGCAAAGTCGCCGTGGGTCGCTTCAGATTCACGTGGAGCGGGTCGCAGCGCTCCGGGCGGCGCAGTCGCAAATCGTGTGCCTGGGTTCCACAACTGATGCGCAGTACACAGTTGCCCAGACACTGGACAGACTCCACACGCGCGGCGGCAGCCAGCCACGTGAACATCAAGCGCTGCTGGACACGCGTCAGCTCGGCAACGGCAACCGGTGCGGGATCGTCACCGGCGGCGCGGACGCACTGGACCTGCCATCGCGGCGCGGCGGAGTCGACGGCTGGTGTGAGCTGATATGACGTACCGTGCGGCCCGGCCGTTCCAGCACCCAGCAGGGTCATTGCGAGCGTGGCACCCTCGGGCACCGCGAGGGCGCCCAGTTCGCACGGTGCGGGCCCGGTGGCGGCCGCCAGTTCGAGCGGCGGCAGGTCGATCGCCTCGGGCAGGTCGGCCAGCGGCGCAGCGAGCGCCGGCGGTTCGGGGGGCGCCGGTGACTCGGCGGGTGGCGCCGGTGGTGGAGATGTGGGCGGGTCCGTCGGCGGCGGCTCACTCGCCGCCGGCGCGGTACCCGGGGCAGCGGTCGGACCCGGCGGAGCCGCGGCCATGGGCTCGGCCGCCGGCGCAGGCGCCGGTGAAGGCGGCGGCGCTTCCGCCGTGGCAGCCGTCTCGGCGGGAGCTGATGCGCCCGGCAACGCCGGAACCAGCGCCGGAGTGGGCGGACCAGTCGCATCCGGCCGATCGGTCGACGGGCTGGCCGCGTCGGTACTGCGCGCACCCATCTGGTCCTGTTGAAGAGCGGTTGGCAGAGCCGGCGGGTCGCGGGTCGTCTGCCGCCGCGGCACGAGGCGTGGCGGCGCGCCTCGGAGCGCCGGCTCGGTCGGCCGGGATGAGACCGCCACCGCCTGATGATACAGCCAGGCCGACAAGCCGACCGCACAGGCGAGTGCCAGCGCTAACGCGAGCAGCAGGCGGCGGCGGAGCCGGGGCGGAGCGGTGTCAGGCACCGGTGGACTCTCTGCCGGCGTCGTGGGACGAGTCGCCTCGGCAGTTGCGGCCACCACCGCCCCGGCAGACGCCGGGGGAAGCGCAGTCTGCGGTGCCGCAGGGGGCTCCGGCAAACCGCCCAACAAGACGTGCGGCCCGCTCTCGGCCGGCTGCCCATGGATCGCCTCTAACTCCTCCTCAACCTCGCGCGCGGACGCGTACCGCAACGCGGGGTCAACCTGCAGCATGCGGCTGATCACGCGGACCAGCGCCGCCGCATCATCTGCCGCCAGAGCATCGCCCGGTGCGACGGCCGCGGGCGACAACTCCAGCATCGACTCGGCGTGACGGCCCGCGGCGGGCGGAGTACGCCCCGTCAGCAGAAAACAGGCGGTGCCACCCAGGGCAAAAATGTCGGTGCGGACATCGCACGAACCCTCGGCACTCCGTTGCTCAGGCGCCAGATAGGGCGAGTCCCACACGTCGTTCAGCTCGCCCGCACGCACCTCGGACGCCACCCGCGGGCCGCCCAGACGGCCCACCCCAAAACCGATGATCTTCACGACACCGGCGTCATCAAGCATCAGATTGGCCGGCTGCAGATCCCGGTGCAACACTCCGCGCGCATGCGCGTGTGAGAGTCCGGCCAACGTCTGCCGCAGGATATCCGCGGTGCTCGAGACCGACGCCGGCCCGTGCTGCTCCACATACCGCTGCAGATCGCTGCCCCGCACGCATTCCATCACCAGGAAATACCGGCCGTCCTGGCTGTCGACGTCGAATACGTGCAGGATATTGCGGTGATCGAACGCCGCCACGTCGCGCGCATCAGCCAGAAACCGTTCCACGATCTCCGGGTACTGGGTGAATCGCCGCGAGAGTGTCTTGATGGCGACGTCGCGTCGCAGCTGGGGATGCTGGGCCAGATACACGCGGCCGAAATTCCCGCGTCCGATCTGCGCGGTGAGAATGTACTTGCCCAGGCGAAACTGGTTGCGACCGACCAGCAGCTGACCGGCCTGCCAGGGCGTGATCAGACCGCGGGCGGCCAGTCGCCGCGCCAACAGGGTGCCGTCGGATGTCTCAGCTGCCAGCGCGCGGGCCTCCCCCAGCCCCTCCGTCGCCAGGATGGCGCTCTGTTCCAAGAGCCGCATCAGTTCGGCGGTATTGGCCACCTGTTTCAACGTCCCCGTCCCCCCGCAACGGCATCGTCGCCTACGCGGCCGCGTCGCTGGAGACCGCAGCCCCCCAACAGTCGGACCCGATGCCCTGGCACCCCGCCATATTTTCGCCACGTGTGCCATTTACCGCAAGCAGCGCCGGCGGCATCAGCCGGCAAAGGACCGTTCGCGAGCGTCGGTCACTCCGCCCTGCTCCCAGGCGGAAGACGCCACACGGACGCCCAACCTGCCCATCCTATCGCACCGCTTGGCGTGGGCCGGCCGGCGAGTGGACGATTTCGGCTTTCGGGCCGCAAATCGCGAGAAACGTCCAAATTTCACCACCAGCTTTGCCGATTATCCCAATTATTCGGAGAGCACCAGCCGTGTTGGTTCTGATTCTTGCGCCGGACCGATAGGACAAGACAAGGACAGCGTGCATCCTTGCCGCGGAGAATTACCAATGAGAATCCCAGGATCGTGGGCACTGTGCAGACTGACAATCATGGTCATGATGATTGCCGCAGCCAATGCGCATGCCCAGTCGTACCCCTATCCGAGTGCTCCGCCGCAGTCGCCGACCGACATGGCCGGCGGCGCCATGCCGTACGCCAGTCCCGCTCCGCAGTACTATCCTCAGTTTCCGCCCGGCTATGCGCCGGCCGGCTACATGGCCCCGAACTCGGCGCCGCCGGGCTACGCGCCCGTGCCGCCCGTCTATGGTTACCAGCCCGCGGGCTATTACGACGTGCCGCAGGGCGCTGCGCCCATGCCGCTGGCCCCGTCACCAGCCGCGCCTATGCCCAACGGGATGGAGCAGGGGCCGGTCGCCATGGGAGAAATGCCGTACGAGGGCTCGACGGGCCAGACCTGGTGTGGCAACTGCGGAGGGTACGGTTGCGAACACTGCCTGGGCGGGTGTGATGATTTCGATCTCCAGCTGCTCCGCTGGCTGCTGCCCTACGGTGCCGGCGGGTGCGGCGCACAGCGCTGGTACGATGCCTCGTTCGAATGGGTCGCCATGCAGCGGGATGATATCGGCGTGCCGACGGTGTTTTCGACGCTCGGCGTCGGCGGTCCTGCCGCGCTGGGCACGGACGACCTGAGCTTCGGCGACGCGCCGGGCCTGCGCGCCAGTTTCGCCCTGCAGCTGGGCGCCGGAAACAACATCGAGTCGACCTTCATCGGGCTGTTCAACTGGTCCACGCAGGCCGAGGTGCAAGACAACAACAACCAGCTCTTCTCGATCATCAGCAACTACGGTCAGGCCCCGTTCCTGGGGTTCCAGGATACGGACCGAGCCCAGGTCCACCGCATCGAGTACTCGACCGAACTCAACTCGTTTGATCTGAACTACCGCCAGCGCTGGGTCGGCCCCAACGTGCGCGTGCAAGGATCGTGGCTGGCAGGTGTCCGGTACATCGATATCCGGGAAGACTTCCAGTATCTGACCTTCGCGCCGGCGAATCCGGGCTCGATGAACTACCTGGTCGGGACGTCCAACGCGTTGACGGGCGGTCAAGTCGGTGGCGATTTGTGGATCTGCATCACCCCGGGCGTGCACATCGGCGCGGAAGCGAAATTGGGCTTGTTCGGGAACCACGCCGTCCAGAACACGGTGATCAACGCCAGCTCATTCCTCGAGCCGTTGCGTGAGCGGGCGGTGTCCAACTCCACCTCGTTTGCCGGCGACTTCAACGTCTCGCTGCTGTGGCGGATGAGCCAGAACTGGACGCTCCGCACCGGCTACATGTTCCTGTGGGCCGACAGCGTGGCGATCGCCACCGACAACTTTAACCCCGAGCCGCCGTTCGTCGTGGGGGCCCGGACCGTCTCCATCGACAACGACGCCGACGTCCTGTATCACGGCTTCACGCTGGGCGTCGAGTACCTCTGGTAGGCGTGCGACACTTGGCTGCAGGCCTCGCCCCGGGCGTCGAACTCACCGCCGAGTCCGACGCCCGCAGTGCTTTCTTGCTCCTCCCCCCTTCGCCCGCGGGTCCCCGCGGCAGCCTCACCGCTCCAAAGCCGCCACCCCGGTGGTTGTAACGACCGTGCGCATCAGGTCTACTCTTGGGGAGGGGGTGCAATTTGGTTGACACAACCTTTCCGCCAATTACGATCGAATAGGCGGAAGTATGCGTAATTTCCGGGTAACCACACGTTTTCGTTTGACACGCTTCGAAAGCGCAGGGTCATGCGCCGGGAGTCGCGGCCGCGCACGCACATGGTGTGCCGGCCGAGGGGGCGATGAGCCCGCACACGAGGCTGCCGGGTCAACCGAGTCGAAGGTCATCGCCAGTTCATAAACCATTCCAATGCAAGTGGGGTCAAGACCGTGAAGTCCAGTCCATTGCGCAGATTGCGAAAGCACCGCACGCATCGAGTTCGCCGCACCTCGCAGATCGCCAGGCGCTGGGGCTTGCACGTGGAGCACCTCGAAGACCGGCGGTTGCTCACCGGCGTGGACCCACTGGTCGGTGGTTTTCTGGGCGACAGTGGTCCCGAGGGCGAGTTGCCGGGTGGCAACGAGGTGCCGTTTGTCAACGGCCAGCTGCTCGTGCAGTTCCGCCCCGACGTGCCGGCCACTGTGATCGATCAGATCGTGCAATCGCGCAGCTCCGCCGTTTCACAGCGATACTACGGTCTCGATAATCTCGTTCTCGTCAACCTGCCCTGGTACAACAACGATGACGAGCTGCCCTTTCTGACCGTGGAAGCGGTGGACAGCTGGTCGAGAATCCCTGAAGTCCAGTACGCGCAGCTCAACCGCTTTGTCGCCGACTACCAGGCCATCCCGAATGACACGTGGTTCGGCTACCTGTGGGGCTTGCACAACTGGGGTCAGACCGGCGGTTTCGTGGACGCGGATATTGACGCGCCGGAAGCCTGGGACATCTACACGGGCAACCCGAATACGGTCGTGGCGGTCATCGACTCAGGCGTAGCGTACAACCACGCGGACCTGCGCGACAACATGTGGGTCAACCCGGGTGAGATCGCCCGCAACGGTATTGACGACGACGGGAACGGATGGGTCGACGACGTGTATGGAGCCGCCCCGGCCAATCGCGGCGCGACGCCCGGAACGGCCCCCGGGGAAGGCGATCCGATGGACTTCAACAGCCACGGCACGCACGTGGCCGGGACGATCGGCGCCACGGGCAACAATGACCGCGGCGTGACGGGCGTGAACTGGGACGTGCAGATCATGGCCGTGAATATCGGCGAGGGTGTGGCTGGGTTTACGGAAGGCGCCATCGTCGCCGGTATCACGTACGTTACCATGATGCGCGAACAGTACGGCGTCGATGTCGTCGTCAGCAATAACAGCTGGGGCGGCGGCATCAACTCGATTCCGATCCGCGAGGCGTTCCGCGATCAGATTGACGCGGGGATCGTCGTGGTGATCGCCGCCGGCAACGACAGCGAAAACAACGATGCCGTGCCGTTCTTCCCGTCGAGTTACGATCTGGACGGCATCATCTCCGTCGCGGCCACGGATCCCTTTGACTTCATGTCGGAGTTTTCCAACTACGGCCCCCTGTCGGTCGACGTCTTCGCCCCGGGCGGGACGGCGTCGGGCGAGATCGACGACATCTTCAGCACCGTCCCATCGTTTGAAAGTCCGCTGGGCTACGGCTACAAGGGCGGTACGTCGATGGCGTCGCCGCACGTGGCCGGCCTGGTGGCCCTCATACGCGGCCTGGCCCCGGACCTGAGCGTCCTGGAGGTCAAAGAGCTGGTTATGTCCACAGTGGACGTGGAACCGCAACTCGAGAACCTCGTCCTCAGCGGCGGACGCATCAACGCGTTCAAGGCGCTCAGCGCGATCCAATTCTCGACGGTGTCCGGCACGGTGTGGCAGGACCGCAACGCCGATGCGTTGCGCGATGAAGCCATGGACCACGGCGTGGCCGACTGGACCGTGTTCCTCGATCTGAACAACAACGGGACCCACCAGACGAACGAACCCTTTGCGGTGACTGACGCCGACGGTCACTACGAGATTCGTGCCTCGCTGGCTGCCGGCGCGTACACCGTCGCGCAGATCATCCAGCCCAACTGGCGACAGACGTACCCCCACAACAATACGCTGCCGACGGTGACGATCAACCGCCGCGGGGCGAGTGTGACGGACGTCGACTTCGGCAACGCACCGCTGCCGGGCAGCGTGTCCGGGTTCAAGTTCAACGACCTGAACGCCAATGGGGTGCGGGACGCGGGAGAACCCGGCGTGGCCGGTGTCTACATCTACGCCGATGTGGACGACGACGGTCAGATCGATCTGGGTGAACCGGCGGCCATCACTGCGGCGGACGGTTCCTACCGCGTCGTCAACATCCCGGCCGGTGCGATGGCGATCCGCGAAGTCACTCCACCCGGTTGGACGGTCACCTATCCGGCGCTCGGATACTGGGGCGTGACGATTCTGGCGAACAAGAACCTGCCCGGCATGAACTTCGGCAATGCCACGGCGGTGGATTTCGGCGACGCCCCCGCACCGTATCCCACCCTGATCAGCCAGGGTGGTGCGTCGGCGGGCGTGCTGGCCGGATTCCGCTTGGGCGCGCTGATGGACGCCGAGCCCAACGGCTTGCCGCATGCCGAAGCGTTGGGCGACGACTTGAACAACGTGGATGACGAAGACGGCGTCGTGATCCCCGCCACGCTGTATGCGGGTACTGAAGCCACGCTCCAGGTCACCGTCACCGCCGGTTCCAGCGGGTTCCTCGCGGGCTGGATGGACTTCAACCATGATGGCGACTGGAGCGACGTCGGCGAGCAGATCATCGTCGATCGCGTGGTGGGGAACGGCACGCACAACATTGCCGTTAACGTGCCGTTTGACGCCACGGTCGGCAATACCTTCGCACGCTTCCGGCTCTCGTTGGATCGCGGCGTGGGACCGACCGGTCACACCCCGGCCGGCGAAGTCGAAGATTACATGGCGCTGGTTCTGTCGAACGAGCCGGTGGCCAACCCGGACAATTTCGAGGTGCAGCAGGACGCGACCAACGTGACGCTCGACGTCCTGGCCAACGACTTCCCCAGCGCCACGGGCGTGCTGACGATCACCTCTGTCACGCAGCCGGCGCGCGGCGTGGTGTCGATTGCCTCGGATGGCAAGAGCTTGCTCTTCACGCCCAATCGCGGCATCACCAGCCCGCCGGTCGAGGTCTTCACCTACACGATTGGTGACGGCACGGGCCTGACATCCACCGCCAGCGTGTCGGTGGATGTGCAACCGCTGGTCCTGGGACCCACGGCCGTGGACGATGCGTTCCGCGTGCTGCCCGGTTCGACCAATAACGAACTGCGCGTGCTGGCCAACGACGTCCCCGGCGTGCTCGGCACGATGCAGATTACGGGGGTCACCACACCCGGCAAGGGGACCGCCACGATCAGCAACGCGGGCACCCCGGCCGATCCGCTGGATGATTTCATCCTGTACACCCCGGGCGCGTCGTTCAGCGTGAGCGATTCGTTCCAATACACGATCAGCAACGCCAACGGCACCAGCACGGCCACCGTGACCATCCTGGAGGATTCCTCGGGCACGGACAAGAAAGTCGAACTTTCCTTCGCGGTCCAGGACCTGTCCGGCGCGCCCATCACGCAGGTCACGATCGGGAGCCAGTTCCAGCTGGTGGCGTCCGTGCAGGATATGCGGAGCGTGCCGGCCAGCACGGCGGGTATCTTTGCCGCCTATCTGGACGTGCTGTTTGACCGCAATCGCGCGTCCACCGTGTTCAGCGCCACAAATCCGCTAGGATTCGAGATTACGTTCGGGGCCGACTATCCGAATGGTCGCAACGGCAACATTGCGACGCCGGGGCTGCTGGATGAAGTCGGCGCGTTTGCGGCGTTTGACCCGCCAGGCCCCAACAAGCTCACGCTGTTCAAGGTCGTGTTCACTGCCACGGCAGCCGGCAATGTCGACTTCATCGGCGATCCGGCCGACGTGAGCCCGACGCACGACGTGCTCTATTTCGATCCGCCCGAGGTGGTTCCGCTGGCCGATATTCGCTACGGGTTTACCTCGGTGACGATCGTCAACCCCGGCTTCGGCGGCACGAGTCTGGGCGGCGACCCGCTGGATGTGAATAACGACGGGCACGTGTCGGCCATCGATGCGCTGCAGGTGATCAACTTCATCAACCGCCGGTCGTTGTACGGCGTCACGTCGTCCTCCAATTCGCGGCTGGATGTCAGTCGCGACCGGTTCGTGACTCCCCTCGATGCACTTCTGGTCATCAATCACTTGAATCGGGGCGGTACGGCGGGTGAAGCGGAAGGGGAAGGCGAGGCGCTGGGGCTGACGGCACTGAGCGGCAGCGGCCTCGCACCGGATCTCCTCGACGGACCGTCGTTGCTCACGTCGGTGGCTGACGATGTGACGACGATGGATACGCGAAGCACGTCGCCCGCAACGGCTGCCGCGGCCAGTGCGGTCTCGGCCGCGTCCGACTGGACGTGGTGGGTGGGTGAACCGGCGACGACGACTCCCGCGGCGGAGACGGCCGCGGAGATCGCGGACGAAGCGTGGGAGGACTTGCTCGAGACGTTGGCGGAAGACGCGTTGGGCGCGGGGCTGGGTGCTTAGGCCTGGTCACCGCTGAGACTTGGGGTGGCTGGGGACGAGCGTGAGCTCGCCCCCAGCTCTGCGCGGCTGGGGGCTCGCTTCGTTCGTCCCCAGCCACCCGGAAATGCTCGGAAACGCGCCTTTTCATGCCGTTCCGGGGACGTCCGCCCTACGACCAGGTACGTGGTTCGAGCCGCACGAGCACCTCGTGCGGCGCGCACCAGCGACGCAGGCCGTCGGCCAGTTCTGCTGACCAGTGCGTGAGTACCGGCGGAGTGACGGCCGCGCGTGGGGCAAAGATGCAGGCCAGGACGTGGCGGTCACCCAGCCGCACCTTGGCCTCCTGGGAGTCTTTGACCGGTGACCCGATCGGCACGCTGCGCGGACCGTCCGCGCGGCAGAGACACAACAGCCCCTCGACGTCCAGTTCCTGGCCGGACGCGTTGAAGACGAACCGTTCCCCGGCTGTGCCGTAGCGGACCACCAGGGCTGGGCCGGCGCGCTCGAGCGCCACCAGCGAGATCGGCAGCCCGCTGCGGAGCGATACGACGTTCAGCACGTCGACCGCGTTGAGAATGCTGGGCCATTGGCCCGGCTCGGCGGCCGCGCGGGCCAGGTACTCCTGGGCCGGCTTGTTGCGTCCCGACGGCTTGAAGCCGCCGGCGCGCAACAGGTCGCGGACGGCTTGCCGCCGCCCATCGCCCCCTTCGGGACCCGTCTGGCAGACACGGGCTACGTGCGCGTGGCACTCCGCCGTCAACGCGGCCGTCGGCGGGGCGATGGTCAGTCCGACGGCTTCGACCAGCCCGACCGCCAGTTCCGCCACCGCCGCGTCGATCGAGAACGGCCAGGTCATCGGCGGTCCCCTGCGAGCGCCCGGCGCACATTGCTTCGCGTCCTGCGGCGCACCGGTCCGCGCCTGTGCCCGCTCGGCCACGAGCGGGCACAGGGGGACGGTGATCGTGACGCGTGGCGCGGCGCCGGGAAGATGTCAACCCTGCGCCTGCATCTGCGCCGCCACCTGCGGCCGCAGACGCTTCTGGATGTCCGTCTCCAGGACGCCGAACACCGCCTCGTGCCGCTGGACCGACAGTTGGAGGGCGGCCAGCAGCCGCTTGGCGGTGAAGAAGTTGACGATGATCCGCTGCTTCACCTCGATCGGATCCTTGGGCATTCCCACCGGCTGCGGATTGAGCCCGAAGTCGATGATCAGTTCCTCGGGGGAACCGGTAACGCGGCAGAAGTTCGCGTAACACGCGATGGCATTCGCGTCGTTGACCTGCAGTTGCGGCGGCGCCGGACGCTGCTGCGGCTGTTCCGTCTGCTCGCCCGGGGTGGTGCCTTCCACGATTCCTTCGGCCTTTTCAGTCTTGGACATGCAAACCCTCTCCTTTCGCTGGTACTGATGGTGCGCGAACGACACGGATCGCGTCACGGAAAACGACGGTGCTCCAAACCTTGCGGCCCTTCGAGTTGGCTGAGCCCCTCGCAGGACCCTGGACTTGCTCACAATTCAAAGTGGAATGTGCGGGTAATGAACCGGTACACGCGACGCCCTAAGGGCTGCCAGCCGGTATACACCTTGGCCTTGCCGCGCATCCCGAGTTGGATCCGGGTATCGGTCTCGGGGAGCGTGGCAATGGCCGGGTACGACGTACTGAGCGGCCGTGGCACACCTGTTTGGGCGTCTGCCACGGAATTCACATCGCCGCCGGCGTGCGTCGAGAGGCTCAGCGGCGTCTCGGTCAGCGGCGTCAAGGCAATTTGTTCGATCTCGGAGGCCAGGACCACGCCGGGCAGGGCGTCCAGCATCAGCTCGACCGCCACGCCGGACCCGCCCGCCTGCCGGACCTGCACGTAGGCCGCCCGCACGAGCTCCACGTCGGACTGGTCGACGATCACTTCGGCCACCAGGCGCGCGGGATCGCCAATCAGACAGATCCGTTCGTTGGCGGCCAGCAGCGCGTCACGGTTCGTGGGGTGCATGATATCGCCCGCCCATCCGGGCAGCTGGCCCCCCGGCGGCTCGCGATCGGGCTTGTCGGCCACCGGCAGCACGATCCCGGCCACCGGCGCCTTGACGACCAGGTTGTCCAGTTCCTGTTGTTTCTCGTCGATCACGCGGACCAGCGCCTCGCGCTGCTCGGTCAGCTCTTTGACCGACCGGCCCGCTTCTTCGTCCAGCCGTTGCTGTTTCTCTAAGACCTGCAGCTTCACGTCCAATTCCCTCAGGTCGCTCTGCAGCCGGAGCAGATTCAGTTGCAGCTCGAGGTTGTCGAGCCGGGCCAGGACTTCGCCCTGTTCGACCCGCTGGCCCGGCACCGCCAGGACGTCCCGCAGCTGTCCGTCGACGGCGGCGTAGACGGTCGCGGCGTCGCGGGGCTTGACGTCGAAGTTGCACGAGAGGTGGAAGGGGAGCGGCAGAAACAGGAACGCCGCCACCGCCACGGCCACCACGGTCAGTGTCGCCAGAACCCGGTGACGCTTCACTTTGTGCATCCTCCCCGGCATGTAGAAGAACTTCCCCAGCTG
Organism: Pirellulaceae bacterium; assembly: GCA_025459265.1. Taxonomy (GTDB): domain Bacteria; phylum Planctomycetota; class Planctomycetia; order Pirellulales; family Pirellulaceae; genus JAAYDI01. Next base: position 24,019 of record JALOQX010000023.1, read on the forward strand.
CCACAGCGGCTGGACGATCAGTCCGAACAGCCCGATCGCGCCCACAATCCGGCCGATGATCTTCAGGCCGTAGGGCTCCAGGACCTTGTTGAGAAACAGAAGGATCGAGAACACGACGATCCAGCGATAGATGACCGCCGCCACGGTGAACAACCCGAACAGGAACCGGTTCCGCTGCGGCAGAAACGGGTTCTCCGGCTGCTCGATGCCCAGACACAGCTGGACCAGGAACCGCTTCAAGACCTCCGTCGACTTCTGCCGCAGGTTCGGGATCTCGATCAGGTCCATCAGGATGTAGTAGCCATCGAAGCGCAGCAGCGGATTGCCGTTGAACAACAGCGTGCTGACCGAACAGATGAACATCAGGCTCAGGCAGACCTGGTTGATCAGCGTCGTGCGGTCGCTGAACCACCAGATGAACGTGGCCAGCGACGCGATGACCATTTCGACGTACATTCCGGCCGCGCCGATGAATGCCCGGTGCCACTTGTTAGGCAGCATCCAGGAGTCGGAGACATTGCAGTAGAGCGCAGGCGTGAACACCAGCAGCATGAACCCCATTTCGTGGCACTCGCCCCCGAAGTGCTTGCAGGACAGGCCGTGGCCGAACTCGTGCAGCACCTTGACCACCGCCATCGCGATCCCCATCACCAGCCAGTTCTCCCAGTTGCCGAAGAACTGGTGGAACGACGGAAGCCGGGCGCGAAAGACGTCGAACTGGACGGTGATCAGCAGCAAGGCACAGCAGGCCAGCAGCACGTGGAAGAGGACCACGGGCCGCGCGAAGAACCACCTGGTGAACGGGTAGAGCCGGTTGAGCAGCCATTCCGGATCGATGCCGCGCCAGCGGAGCGCGAAGACGTTGGTGAGTTTGCCCAGCAGCTCGCGGCGCTTCTTCTGGTCGCGCCGCTTGCGCAACTGATGTCCCTGTCCGATGGCGTCGGCCACGACCAGGCCGCTGCGATGCAACATGCCCACGAACTGCTGCAGGTCCTGGTAGGTGATCTTCTGCGGCATGAACTCCTGTTCAAACCGCTCCTTGATCGCCTCCAGGCTGATGCGGCCGTCCATCATGCACAGGATCGCGTATTCTTCCTCGTGGAACCGGAAGTAATTCAGGCCGATCGGCTCTTTCACCACCCAATACGACTGGCCGTGATACCGCTGCCGGCGCGCGGTGAGGTCGGGACGCATCCGCAACGTCAGCGGACGCGAAGCACTGCTCACCAGACTGTCGGCCAAGGTCGCCATCCGTTGGGCTCACCGGGATGCGGACTGCGGGAAATCGGTCATCGTCGTTCGGAGAGGTCGCGTGCCGAGGGCGTCGGCGGCCGCTTGAGCAGGATCACGACTTCGGCGTCGAGCCCGGGGCGCACGCGGTACTGGCCGTTGGGCTTGAGATCGTTGTCGAAGTCCGCGTGAATCAGGAATTCGCCGCTGGGATCGACCACCGGGCTGACGAAACTGATCGTGGCCTGGAATTCCTCCGGTCCGTCCGGCGTGGCCACGACGATCTTGACCGGGCTGCCGGTGATATCCTCGGGCATGAAGTTGGCGGCCCGGATCATGCCTTCCACGCGGAGGCGGTCCATCTGGACGACGCGATAGATCGGTTGTCCCGCCTGGGCCCACTCGCCGGCATGATGGAACTTGTCGACCACGACACCCTCGATGGGCGAGGTGATCACGCGGCGGCCGATTTCATTCTCGACCGCCTGCAGCTGGGCCGCCGCCTTGCTGCGGGCAAACTGGGCCATGGCGAATTCCACGCGTGCCGCGTCCGCCTGGTAGATGGAACGTTCGTGGGTCAGCTGGTACCGCCGCAGCTCAAAATCGCTGACCGCCTGTTCCGCCCGCTGCTTGATCTTGCGCGAGCCCTCGTACTCGGCCAGCGCCACACCGATCGTGGCCTCCGCCGCCTTGACGTTGGCGTCACTGGCCGCCTGCTCCTGGGCGCTCTTGAGTTCGCTCTCGGCGATCAGCTTCCGCACCTGGGCGTCAGAGTCGTCGACGCGTCCGAGCACTTCGCCTTCCTTGACCAGCTGCCCCTTTTGGGCGTCGAGCGCGACCAGGACGCCCGCTTCCCGCGCCGGGACGCGCACGTCCTCGATCAGCGTCACGACGAAATTCCGCAGCTTGACGGCCGTCGCGTCCGCGGGGACCGGGGCGTCGGTCCCCTGCGCCGCCACGAGCCACAGGGAGGCCACCAGCGTGATTGATGTAGGCATGTTTCGTGTAACTCCCCACCATCCCTGTCAAAAGAGAATGTGCTTCTGGACCCATTCGATCGCTTCGTGGAACCAGGCGTAACCGAGGGAAGCCCGGCCGCATTTGAGTTTGGCGGTCACCGTCGTGCCCGGACTCGGGTCGGTCAAGTCGTCCTTGTTGATCGCCACCATGATCTTCACGGTTGGCCCCTCTTCCCCCTTGACCTGCGTCGTGCCGTAGATCTTCTGCACGGTCCCGTGCTTGCGATACCGCGTATCGCCGGCCGAGATGTAGGTCACAGGGAGTTCGGGCCCGAATCGATCCACCGCCTTCATCACGTGCCCCATCCGCCGCTCGGGCATGGCCAGTTCCAGTTCCCATTCCCCGCGCGGGTCCGCGATGGTCATGACGCGCTGCCCGGTGACGACCGGCCGGTGTTTGAGCGTTTGTTCGGCGTCCCAGGAGAGCAGCACGCGCCCATCGATCGGGCTGTACACGATCAGCTTCCGCCGCTTCTCTTCGATCAGCTTGAGCTGTTCCTGCAGGTTCCGGGCGCGCTCGCTCAACTGCAGGTATTCGCCCGCGATCTGAGCGACCTGCGCTTCGTTGAGCGTGCGACTGTTCTTCTTGGCCTGCCGGAGCGTTTCCAGCCGCTCGGTCGTCTCCCGGATCTGCCCCATCGTCTTCTGCCACTCCTGCTCCAGGTCGTGGTTTTCCAGCCGCACCAGCGGATCGCCGGCCTGGACGTCCTGCTCGGCTTTGACCAGCACTTCCACCACCGTGCCGTTGTTGTCGAAGAAGACGTCGCGCCGTTTGACCGGCTGCAGCGTGCCGTCGGCCTTCAGGTCGAAATCGGTCGGATAGAGGAACAATGCCAGCAGGATGGCCAGCACGATGCCGCCGACCGTCAGGGTCTTGGGCAAGTTGCGGCCCTTGACCAGCACCGGGGATTTGCCGATGGCGCGCCAGAGCGGCATCAGGAACACGTTGTGGTGGTCCAGCGCGTTGGACAGGGCGCGCGTGCTGTGTTCATAGACCAGGTCGATCCGCGGCTCCAGCACCTCGCGCGGCAACGCCGTCTCGATCTGCTCCACGATCAACGCACCAAGGATCGCGCGCTCCACATGCATCTCGCCGATCAGCTCCGCATTGCGGCCACGCGGGGCCAGTTCGTCGACGTTGCCCGGTTTGCGCAACGGCAGGACAATCACGCTCTTGGAATAGGACTCGTCCACGTACGCGTCGAGCGCCTCTTCGACCTGCGGCGGCAGGTCGTCCGACGCGCCCTCGTACCACAGGGATTCCCCCGTGGCCACCACACGCGTGGCGACGTGCCCCAAGGCCGTCACCAGGTTGGAACGACTCTCAATCGTGTCCTGGCCGCTGATGGCTTCGACCTTGCACAGCCGGCCCCGCTTGATCGCCAGACTGACCCGGTCGCAGCCGATCAATCGCCGCCCTTCGTTGACGATCGTGTACGCCGTTTCGCGCACGTCGAGCGAGTCGTGCACCATGCGCGCAAACTGGTCTGCTTGCGCCCACAGCGAGTGACGATTGCTGAATTGGCGCAGCTTGCGCGACTTGAGCCATTCGCCGGCCAACTCACACATCTGGATCAGGAACCGCAGGTAGCCGCGTTGCGTCGCCGGCGGCGAATCGGGACGCTGAAAAACTTCAATCACCCCCTCGATCGACGCGTCGCCCGCCAGCGGCGCGAGCACCAGCAGGTAGCCGGTCGGATTGCCACCCGCCGCTTCGCCTTCGCCCCCGGACATCGGCGGTACCAACTGCGGCTCACCCGTTTCCACCACGTGGTGCAGCAGCCGCAGGTGGCGCCGCGCATCGTCCGATCCCGGAGTCAGCAGCGCCTGGCTCAGGTTGATCTGATACGCCAACTCGGGGCGACGCCCTTCCCCCACCAGCCAGACGGCGCCGCCTACCGCAGCCAGCGCCGACACGATCCGCTGCATGAAGGCGGCATAGTACTCCTGCGCGTTGACGTCACTCTTGGACAGCTGCGCGATCTCGCCCACCAGACTGCGGATCTGCTGCTTCGTCTGCTCAACCGTCTGAGCGTTCACAGTGGGTTGCTCGGATGACATGCGCACAAGCCCCGGCTACAAGTGTCTGCACGACGACAGGCCGCGTGGCCCCAAGCGCCGCTTCGTCTGTTTCCACCTACGTGCGAATTGTATCACGTGTGCTGTATTTACCAGCCGACCGGCGGCACCTGGGGTATCGGCGGCCGACGAGCAAGCACTGAAACGTAGCTTACCCAAAACTCCTCGCCATCTTGGTTTGAGCATCTTCCGGCCGATCACCTCCAGCCCACTCCATCACCCGCTGCACGCGGTCGATCAATTCCGTTCGCTCCGTGCTGCGGCAAGCTCCTCCCAAGCCGGACCATCGCGCCAGGCCTCACATTGCGAACTCACCTGGCTGGCATCCACCGCTTCCGCCTGCAGACACGCGTCCCAGCGCAACGCGCACTGACGGATCGCACGCTCGCGCAGCCCGTCGAGATGCCGGCAGTCGAGGGCGACATCAAACACGATCGAATCGGTGAGCCCGACTTCGGGCTCACCCAACACGCGGGTCGTCCGCCCCAACAGACCGGCCACGTCCACCGCGTCGGACAGGACGCGGGTCATCGCCACCCCCAGAGAGGGTCGAGCGTCAATCCCGATCAGGCGGGGTAGTTCGATGAGCCCCGCAGCGGGAGCCACCCAGGTCTCGGCACGAAACAACAGATCGCTGGCACCACCCGCGACACAGGCCAGCCGTGTTTCCGACCACCGGGCCAACGCCTGAGCCACAACAGCCTGGACCCAGCCGCGTGGCAGCGGTTCGTCGGGTGCCGCGTCGACCAGCTGCTGGGCAACATCGAGCGTGATGCGCAGCGGCTGGACGTGCCGGTGCAGGATCTCGGCCATCTTCCGCCATTGCCAATCCCCTTTTCGTCGCGTTGTCACCGACTGTTTCCTTCGCCTAAGAGCGTCCGAATCCACGCACAGCGGGCGAGCAGTTTGCGCCGCGCCCGTTGGCGTGCGGCGTACACCGAGCCGGGTGTCGTCTGCAGTCGTGCGGCGAGTTGGTCCGCCGACATCGCGCCGCCCTCGGCCAAATCGGCTTCGATGACGGCCTGCTCGAGCGTCGACAGCGACCCGATGACTTGCTCCATTTCGTGCACCCGTTCCTCAGTCACCAGCTGCTCAAGCGGCGTCCCCGTGCGGGCGGCCGGCTCACGATCCGCCTCCAGGCTCTCCCAGGCCGGTCGCGACCGCCGCGACCGAATCCGGGCCACGGCCTGCTGATGAGCCAGGAACAGGAACCAGGCCGGCAGGGTGCCGCGGCGCGCATCGAAGCTCTCGCCGATCGCCAGGAGGGCGTCGGCCAGCGCTTCCTGGAGCGCATGCTCGTCGAGTGTCGGGAACCGCCGTCGCAGATACCCGCCGACCCGTCCGCCATGGCGCTCCAACAGCTCGGCATACGCCTCAGGCTCGCCCCGCCGCAGGGACTCGACGAGCTGCACATCCCGTTCGTCTGGCGCTCGGTTCATGACCCTCAGGTGGCAGGCCACCGCGGTGCGGAACAACCTGCGCGAACCCGTTCCTGGATAGATATATGCAGCCGCCGTCGGCAATTTGACGGAAATTCTACTCGGCCGTGTCCAGAAACGGATCCTGCCCCATCTCCCGCTGCATCTTCTTCCGCTCCTTCTCGTGGTAGAGCAGCATTTTCCGGTCGCGCAAGTGCTTGCGTTCCACCTTGCGCTGGGCACGACGGAACCGCGTCACGTGTCGGTCGAGCGACCCATCGGCATGGTCACCATCGGCCCCCCAGCGCTCCATCTTCTCAGCGACTTTCGGTCCCAGTCCGTTGCGGATGATCTCGTCGTCCAGCCCGAGGTACTGACGATACGCCCCGGGGTCCCCCTGGCGGCCGCACCGTCCGAACAGCTGGCGATCGATCCGGGCGGCATCGTGCATCTCAGTGCCGATGACGTACAAGCCACCCAATTCGACCACGCCCGGGCCGAGTTTGATGTCGGTCCCGCGTCCGGCCATGTTCGTCGCCACCGTGACCTTCCCGTGCTGTCCGGCCAGCGCCACGATGTCGGCCTCCTTGGCAATCTCGTTGGCATTCAACACGCTGTGCTCGATCCCGGCGGCGGTCAGCAGCTGCGAGAGAACCTCGGACTTGTCAATCGAGCGGGTGCCGATCAACACGGGTCGGCCGACGGCGTGCAGCTGCGCGACTTCCTCGACCACGGCCGCCCACTTCCGCTGGCTGGTCCCAAAAACGCGTGTCGCCTGCCGCTGACGCTTGACCGGCCGATTGGTCGGCACGCGCACGACCCGCGTGTGGTAGATCTTGCGAAATTCGCGCGCGGCGGTGAGCGCGGTGCCGGTCATGCCGGCCAGATAGCGGTAGCGCAAGAAGAGATCCTGCACCGTGATCCGCGCTGCCTGTCCGGTCGGCACCGTCACCGTCACGCCTTCCTTGGCCTCAATGGCCTGGTGGATGCCATCCCGCCACTTGCGGCCTTCGGCCAACCGCCCCGTAAACTCGTCGACGATGACGATTTCCCCGTCGCGGACCACATACTGCCGGTCCAGGTGGAAATCGCGATAGACCTTTACGGCGCGCTCGGTGTACTCGTACAGGTCGATCAGCCCCACCCCGCGCAACAGATCGGGGGTGGGCAGCGACCGCATCGTCTGCCGCCCCTGCGGCGTGAGTTCCACCTTGCGGGTGTCGTGGTCGTAGTCGTAGTCATCGTTCTCCACAAACTTCGAGGCTTGTTCGGCCGCCCACTGGTACGTCGCCACGACCTGGGCCACGGCTTTCTCGCCCAACGAGCCAATGATCAGCGGCGTGCGAGCCTCATCAATCAGAATGCTGTCCGCCTCGTCGACCAGCGTGAAATGCGCGGCGCGCTGCACGGGCTGCTCCCCCGACTCGTCCCAGCGATGACTGCTCCCGTCACCCAGGAAGTCGTCGAACGTGCGCCCCATGCGGCGCAGCAACAACCGGTCGCGCAGGAAGTCGAACCCGAATTCCTTGGCCGTGCCGTAGGTGATGTCACACGCATAGGCCCGCCGCCGCTGGTCCTGGCGATCCGGCGTCTGGATCACCCCCACCGTCAGGCCCAGCAGGTCGTAGATCGGACCCATTTCCCGCGCGTCCCGCGCCGCCAGGTAGTCGTTGACCGTAGCCAGGTGCGCTCCCTTGCCGACCAGCGCGTGCAGATACATCGGCAGCGTGGCGGTGAGCGTCTTGCCCTCGCCCGTGTCCATTTCCGCGATCCGGCCGTGGAAGAGCGCGATGCCGCCAAGCATCTGGACATCAAAATGGCGCAGCTGGATCGTCCGCGACGCCGCTTCCCGCACCAGCGCAAAGGCCTCGGGCAAGAGCCGGCCCAGCGTTTCGCCACTCTTGGCCCTGAATTTCAAGGACAGACTGCGTTTGCGCAGCGCCCGATCGTCCAGCGGCTGGAGCTCGCTCTCGTAACTGGCAATCTCATCGACCAGCCGCCACCACCGCGCCGGCGGTTTGTGCCACGAGAACCCAAGTGCGGACGCTGCAGCCGCCATGTCCACGATTCTCCCACATGCAAATAGCAGACTGTCCCAGTGTACCAGGAGCGTCCGGCTTGGCGATGCCCGTCCGCCCCAGGGATGCGCAGGACCGGTTTTCGCTCACCCGCGACGCAACTAACTGCCGACATAACCATACGATAGACCTTCTCCCGCAAAGCGAAGAACGACCTCGCCAGTGATCGGCGCAAGCGACACAGCCCAGCCAATCCGCGGTGACTGCGCAGTTTTTTCGGTCCTTAGCGGTCATTTTCGTCTTTTCGCCTTTGCGGACCGATGTCTAGTGATAAGCAGCCGAGCGAACTAACTACCCCGACGAGCTTCGAACATGAAGTCACGAATCACCGTCCTCGCGGGCCTGGTCGCCCTCATGGGCTGGGGACAACCCGCCGTCCTGGGTCAAACGGTGCCGTCTGAGACAACTCGGCAGACCGGGTTTCTCCGCCAGTGGCTCGATCCCGTAGCCGAAGGCACCGACACCGACTGCACCACCTGTGACGCGTGTGACGGGGACGACGGGTGCGGTTCCTGGCTGTCGACGCGCCATCGCAGTCGGCAGCACCACCCCAACTGCTCGTGCCCCGTGTGCCATCCGCGGCACGCCTGGGCAAGTTTTGACGCGCTCTTGTGGTGGGGCAAGGGGCGCAGCACGCCCCCGCTGGTCACCAGCGGGGCGGATGGCGTCCTGCCGGGTGCCCCCGTCCTCTTCGGCGGCGGGTCGGTTGGAAACGCGTTGGCACCCGGCGCCCGCGCCGACTTTGGGTTCTGGTTTGACGAGTGCGAGACCTTGGGAATCGGCGCGAAGGTTTGGGGGCTGCATGGTGATTCGGACGGATTCTACGCCACCTCCCCCGCCGGCACACCCGTCCTGGCCCGGCCGTTCTACAACGTGCTTCTCAACCAGGAGGATGCGTTGCTGGTCTCGAGTCCCGGTCTGATCGTCGGAAATATCAACGTCGACAGCTCCAGCAGTGTCTGGGCGGCAGAGGCCTACCTGCGATCGGCGATCATTTCCGGCCCGGGCTACAATCTGGACCTCGTGGGTGGCTACCATTTCCTGCGGCTGGATGACGAACTGTCGATCTTCAGCAACTCGGCCGCCGCGGACCCGGGCGGCGCAACGCCGATCGGCACGATCATCAATGTGCTGGATGACTTCGACGCGCGCAACGAATTCCACGGCGGTTCGATCGGCGTCGCCGGCGAGGTCCGGCGCGGACGCTGGTCGTTGGGCGGGCTGGCCAAGCTGAGCGTGGGGAACATGCGGCAGGGCGTGCGGATCGACGGATACCAGTACATCGAAGTGCCGGGTGGCGGCCCCGGCTCGTTCTCCCCCGGCGGCCTGCTGGCCCAGCCCACAAACATGGGTGAGTTCGACCGGGACGTCACCGCGTGGATCCCTGAGTTCAGCATCACCGGCGGCTACGACCTGTTTCGCTGGATGCGGCTGACCGCGGGCTACAACGTGCTGTGGATGTCCAACGTGGCGCTGGCCGGCGACCAGATTGACCGCGGCGTGAACCCGACGCAGTTCAACGGCAACCCGCTGATCGGCCCGGCGCGGCCGGCGTTCGCCCTGCAGGAATCCGAGTACTGGCTGCAGGGCCTGACGCTCGGGGCGACCATCCTGTACTAGACTGACCCGACGAAAACAGGACCCGGCCCCTTGCGGAGCCGGGTCCCGCCGTGTGGTTGTCACGCCAGGTCCGCCTCGCGGGCGAAGTCCGCCGCGTACATGTCGATCGAGTCTGAACCGGCTTCGCCTTCGGCCTGGCTCGAGCCGTTGGCGACCACGTCATCACCGGACAGGTCGAACCCGAGTTCCACTGCCGAACCGTTGAAGTAGATCATGTACTCGCCGGTCGCGCGGTCACCCGCCACGTGGTACTTCGTGTAATTCAACCGGACCGGATCCGCACTGCCGTTAACCCACACGTCGGCATACGTCAAGTCGGAGGCCAACTGCACGTGGACCGACTCGAGTCCTTCCCAGCCCTGCAGCACGGTGAACCAATAGTCGTCACCGGCCAGGTTGGTGGCCACGGCCAAGCCCTTCCGCGTCGATGACAGGTACTGAGCCAGCGAGATGTACTTGCTCGAGAGCCCGCGCTCGCCGACCATGTAGTTTCCTTCAGCCCGGCCCGTGCCCCAGAGTCCCAGCTGGATGCCGGTGAACAGATCATTGCCGGCCACGCCCGGATTCAGGTCGTCCGCCACGGTGCTGTCGAGCATCCCATCCTTGCCGTCGATCAGGAACTTCGGCTGCGCCGCGGCAATCGAGTACCCTTCCAGGCTGCCTTCCAGGTTGGGCAGGATGTTCTCGAACCGGAATACGCCGTCGACGTCGGTCTTGACCGTGATGTTCAGCGCCTGACCGCGGATGTTCGTCCCGGTGAGCGTCACCTCGACACCCGCCAGCTCGATCTCGGCCGCATCCTTGACGCCGTTGTTGTTCACGTCCAGGTACACCACACCCGAAATGTCGCTGGGGACCGCGTCAATCACGTCGACCGTGACAAGCGCCGTGGCCGTTCCGCCACGACCGTCGCCGATCGTGTACGTGAACTGGTCAAAGTTGACCCCCTCCGACTCGAATCCAGGGTTGGGTGTGTACAGGATCGACTTGCCGCCCGTCGCAATCGTGGCCGTGCCGTGCAGCGTCGCAATCGTGGCTTCGTTGGACGGCCCGAGGCCGATGATGGTCAGCTGTTCCGAGCCGACCGGATCCGGGAAGATCGAGTCGTTGACCAGCACGTCCAGCGTCTGGTTGGCGAAATCCTTGAGCGCCATGACCTCGTCATCCACCGCCGTCGGGTCGTCGTTCTCGTCGATGATGTTCACCGTCACCGTGGCCGTGGCCGTCAAGCCAAACGAATCCTCGATCGTGTAGGTGAACGTCTCTACTCCTTCGGGACGGCGAGCCGGCGTGTACAGCAGCGACTGGCCGTCGGGCGAGATCGTCGCCGAACCGCCACGGCTGAAGCCCTGCACACTGACAATCGTCACCGTGTCGCCCGCGTCCGCGTCATTGGGTCCCGGCGAATCGTTCTCCGTCACGTCCAGCACGATGTCGACGCCGTGCTCCAACACGTCTGAGTACGCGTCGTTCACGGCAATCGGCGCGTCGTTCACGTTGTTGACCGTGATGGTGACCGTGGCC
>JALOQX010000194.1 GCA_025459265.1 Pirellulaceae bacterium
CTCTGTCCTCTGTCCTCTGTCCTCTGTCCTCTGTCCTCTGTCCTCTGTCCTCTGTCCTCTGTCCTCTGTCCTCTGTCCTCCGTCCTCCGTCCTCCGTCCTCCGTCCTCCGCCCTCCGTCCTCAGCCTGCCTGTCCGGCGCTGGCCGCGATGCGGTTCACGGCGTTCAGCAGTGCCTTGACGGTTGCCTCGATCGTGTCCGTTGAGACACCGAGTCCGCGGTAGGACTGGCCGGCGTGTTCGATTTCGAGTGATGCTTCGCCTTGCGCGTCCCGGCCGATCGTTGCGCTGCGCACCTGGTAGTCCTTGCAGACGAGGCCCAGGCCGGTGATCTTCTCGACCGCGCGGAACGCCGCATCGACGGGTCCGTCGCCCGCGGTTACCTCTTCGGTCACCTGCTGACCTCCGTTGCGCAGCGTCATCCGGACGTGGGGCACGTCGCCGGTGCGCGAGGTGATTTCGAAGGAGACGAGCTTCCAGTGTTCCTGGACGACCCCGTGCAGTTGCTGCTCGACCAGCGCCACGATGTCGCCGTCGTAGATCTCTTTCTTCTTGTCGGCCAGCCTCTTGAATTCCTCAAAGACCTCCTGGAGCTGTTCGCCGCTGAGTCGGTAACCGAGCGTCTTGGCGCGGTCGGCCAAGGCGGCGCGACCGCTGTGTTTGCCCAGGACCAGGTCGGTCTTTGAGAACCCCACGTCTTCCGGGTGCATGATTTCGTACGTGGTACGTTCTTTCAGGATCCCGTCCTGATGGATCCCCGCCTCATGGGCGAACGCATTGCGCCCGACGATGGCCTTATTGCGCTGCACCTGCATGCCGGTAATGCCGGACACCAGCCGGCTGGTGGGAACGAGCCGGCGCGTGTTGATGCCGGTCTCGCAATGGTAGACGTCGTTTCGCGTACGCATGGCCATCACGATTTCTTCGAGCGAACAATTGCCGGCTCGCTCGCCAATCCCGTTGATCGTGCACTCCACCTGTCCGGCCCCGTTCTCGACGGCCGTCAGGCTGTTGGCGACGGCCAATCCCAGGTCGTTGTGGCAATGCACGCTGATAACGGCCTGGTCGATATTGGGGACGCGGTTGCGCAGCATGGCGATGGTTGCGCCCATCTGCGTTGGGGTCGCGTAGCCGACCGTATCCGGGATATTGACCGTGGTTGCACCGGCCTGAATGGCTGCCTCCACGACGCGGCAGAGGAAATCGTGCTCGGTGCGGACCGCATCTTCGGGTGAGAACTCAATGTCATCGCAATAGGAGGCTGCCAGTGTCACGCCTTCGACGGCGCGCTGAATGATCTCGTCGCACGTCATCCGCAGTTTGAACTCGCGATGAATGGCGCTGGTGGCCAGGAACACGTGGATGCGCGGGTGCTTGGCGATCTTCAGGGCCTCCCAGGCCCGGTTGATATCGTCCGGGTTGCAGCGCGCCAGTCCGCAGACGGTCGTGCCGTGAATCGTGGCGGCGATTTCCCGCACGGCCGCGAAGTCGCCCGGTGAGGCGATGGGAAATCCGGCTTCGACGACGTCCACGCCGAGTTCCTGCAGCGCCTGAGCAATCTCGATCTTCTCGTGCAGGTTCATGCTGGCTCCCGGCGATTGCTCGCCGTCGCGCAGTGTGGTGTCGAAGATGATGATGCGGCGTGGTTGAGTCATGACAGGCAACCCTATTTTCTTGAAGAGGGCGGAGCCAGGGCCGGAACAGGAACAACAAAAAAAAGCCCCGGGGCCGGCAGGCCTCGGGGCTCTTGTACTTTACCGTCGATCCGCGACGAAAGACCTCCCCTACAGCCTGCGCGGGGCAAGCAGCAGTACCAGCGATAGGAGGTCCAGGGTCATCATGATCGGTCAGACTGTCTCGTCAATCAGTGCGCTTTTGCAGAACTGTCTTCTGCTGACTCGTTGAACTCTAGTCCAGGTTGGCCGGGGCGTCAAGTCGAACGGTCGTCTGCAGGGCTAATCACTCCAGGCAGTACAGATGTTCATACGTGCGGGCGAAGATCTGACCGCGGGAGAAGGCCAGCGACGCGCGCATGGTCTCGCCCAGCTCGTTCTTGGCCAGCACGATACACTCTGTGTGGTCCGGCTCAAGCACGAACGTCGTCCCCTCCATGTTGTTCACGTAGAGGCGCCCGTCGGCGTAGCACATCGAACTCCACGACGGCCCTGTCCCGAGCCGCTGTTTCCACAACACGTCTCCCGTGGCGACTTCGATGCACCAGGCGATCCCCGGTTCATTCAGGATATACACGTACCCGTCCACCAGCACTCCCGACCCGACACGCTGCGGTGGCGACTCGTCATGGATCCACAGGCGATGGGTCGCGGTCACATCGCCCTGTCCGCCTGGCTGCACGGCCAGTGCCGGACCGTAGTAGCCCGACATGGCCACCACGGCGTCGTCGGCGACCAGCGGCGTAGTGTAGGTCAGTTTACCGAGTCCTTCGCACGACCAGACATCGTTGCCTGTGAGCGGTTCCAGGGCATGCAGCCGCAGCGGGAGGCTCAGGAACAGCAGCTCCTGACCGCCACAGCTGGCGATCATGGGCGTGCTCCACGAACCCCGGAACTCATCCAGTTTCACCGACACCATGTCGGGGAAGTCACGCCGCCAGACCTCCGCTCCGGTACGCTTGTCCAGGGCGGTCACAAAGGCGTTGAGCCCCGGCCCGGCATTGAGAATGACCAGGTCCCGGTACAGCACCGGGCTGGACCCATAGCCCCAGATGTGCCGAAACTCGCCCAGATCGCGGCTCCACAAGCTCGTGCCATCCACACTGTACGCATGCATCCCCGCTGATCCATGCCAGACAACAACACACTGACCGTCCGTAACCGGGGATGACGAGCAATAGGGGTTGGTGGCGTGCGTCGGGTCGGACTGAGCGTATTCGACGTTTTGTTGCCAGAGGATGCGGCCGGTGTCACGCTCGAGGCACAGCAGCCCGCGCAGGCGGCCTTCCTGGGAAGCGCACGAGACGAACACGTGTTGGCCGGCGACCACAGGCGTGGAGTTCCCCGGCCCGGGCAACGGCACCTGCCATTTCACGTGTTCGGTCGCCGACCATCTGAGCGGAAACCCGGTGTCGCCGGAATATCCGTTGCCGCGGGGACCTCGCCACGACGGCCAGTCCTCGGCGTGCACGGCGGCGGCCGCGAGGCAAGCGACGGTACACAGCAGGAAAACGCGTGCCATACCTTATTGGTCCCCGGTGACTGGTCGGAACGGACCACCAAGTGCAAATCGGGAACTCCGCCTCGCTCGCACCGACGCTCAGTGAGCTGCGGCCGCCGGCTGCCCCGTGCGGAACGGGGGACGGGCGGCCTGAGCGTAGCGTCGAGCCATCCTGCGGCACCCATTCTACACTCGGGGCGGGCGGCCCCCAACTCCTGGTAGGGCGGCCGGCTCCCGCCGGCGGAGCGGGTGGCGGCAGTGGAGTCGAGGTCCTGGTCGAGCCGATTTTCCAAATGGAATGGCGGGATTCCGGGAACTCCCGGGTGGCTGGGCACGAACGAAGTGAGTGGACGGTGTACGCCATGGCGGGTGAACGCTTTGATTCGGACCGTGACATCGAGCCGCAGGCCGGCCGCGGCGCCTCGGCGCGTCCCTTCCTGGGTGTGCATTTCGCCTGTTGTTCTGTCTATGCAAGAGTTTATATCGACCGTTCCGAGACGTGCTACGTGGGTCATTGCCCGCGCTGCGGGCGACGGATCCAGTTTCAGATTGGTCCGGGCGGGACCGACGACCGCTTTTTTACTGCGTATTGAGTCGTTCGGCTCTTTCCGGTACGATCCGCCCCCTCAGGATGCCCGGGACAGAGGCAGCGGCGGGCGGTTTGGTCGCCTCGGTCGGGAACTCGCGACGCGTGATCCATGATGCTCGATTTCGAAGTGCAGCGATTTACGCGCCAGTGCTGCGAAACGGAGGCGATCCTGCAGCCGGGGGACGAGTTCTACTCGGCCCTGGTAGTCCAGGGTGCTCAGGTTGTCCGGCGAGACTTCGCGGCTGCCGCGTGGCATGGCCCGCCGGAGGGAACGATTGGGTGGTGGAAGGCGCAGGTGCCCGACATGCAGTCGCGCCGCATGTTCTGGGCTCCCAACGACGTGATTGCGCACTACTTTGAGCAGTTGTACGAGCAGGCGGATGCGCCGCAGGACCTGCGCTACGTACTGGCGCTGCTGATGATTCGGCGGCGGGTCGCGCGCCTGGAGGAGACGGAGCGGGATGACCAGGGGCAGGAGACGTTTGTGCTCTACTGCCCGCGGAATGAACGGGAGTACCGCGTCGCGGTCGCCACACCGAGTGCGGAGCGGATCGGGGAGATCCAGCAGCATCTGGGTGCACTGTTGTTCGGGGGCACCACATCCTCGGAATCGGCGACGAACCCCGCGACGCGCAGGGACACGTAATTGAACCGGATCCGGACGCTACTGGTTGTGGGTTTGACGCTGCCGCTGCTGGCGGGCGGCTGCCGGGTGCGTCCGTACTGGCTCAGGTCGCCGCAGACCGACTTGCCGCCCGAAGCATTTGTCGGCGCGCCGACGCTGGAGGACGTGATCTTCGTGGTCAACGCCAACACGCAGCGAGTCCAGCGGCTGCAGACGGAAAACGCGGCGCTGCGGGTGGACGGCTGTCCCGCGCTGCGCGCGAATCTGGCCTACGAGCAGCCACAGAATTTCCGCCTGCTTGCCCAGTTGTCGCAGTTCACCGGCCGCGAACTCGATATCGGCAGCAACGCCGAGCTGTTCTGGTTCTGGATTCGCCGCGACACGCAGCCCTCCGTGTACTTTGCACGCCACGACGCGTTCGCCGGGAGCCCGATCCGAGACCTGATCCCGATCGAACCGCATCGTCTGATCGATACGTTGGGCTTGATCTATCTCGATCCCGCCGGGCGACACCACGGACCCGTCGCGCGGGCGACCAATCAGCTGGAGATCACGTCGCGGATCCCGTCGGCGCGCGGGGACATGACGCGTGTCCTGCTGCTGGATGGCACCTACGGCTGGGCATCGCAACAGCACCTGTACGACGCCAATGGGCAGCTGTTGTTGTCCGCGCTGGCCAGCGGTCACCGCTTCTATCGTGACAACTCAGTGACACTGCCACATCATGTGGAAGTGACACTCCTGCCGGGCCAGCCTTCCCAGATCGCGTTTGAAGTGGACATTGGCAGCTATGCCATCAACCGGGCCGCAAGTGGTGGCAGTGAGCTGTGGACCATGCCGCAGATTGAGGGTTACCCGGCCGTGGACATTGCTGATCCGCGTTTTCGGCCGCCGGTGGCGTCCCTGTCGCTCCCGACCAGTCGCGCGGCAATTCCGGGCGCCGGCATGGGGGGCCAGTACGCCGCCCCGCGCACGGCCGCGCTGCCCGACTTGCGCGGGTACACCGGCGAGGTCGAGCGGCGCTAGAGGTCGGAAAAGGGAGGGCGAGGCTCCTGCCGAGCCGGGAAGGCGGGGAGGGACGAGTAGCGAGCAAGGACCGCCGAGTGACGAGGGTCTTCCCCTCTGAGCTCGTCACTCCTTGCTCGCTATTCGTACCTCAGGTTGCCGGCTCCTGCCGAGCCGGGAAGGCGGGGAGGGACGAGCTGAGAGGGGACATGCTCGTGTTGTTCAGGGGCGAGGAGGACTCTTTAGTGCCGCGGCTCGGCCGGAGCCTCGCCCTCCCTTTTTCGCCCTCCGCCCTCCGTCCACTGTCCTCCGTCCTCTGTCCTCCGTCCTCCGCCCTCCGTCCTCCGTCACTCGCCAATACCCGCGGCGCGGCGCATTTTCTCGCGGGCTCGGCTCAGCAGCGGGCCGATGCTGTTTTCGGGCATGCCGACCTGCGAGCTGATTTCGCGGTAGGATTTCCCTTCCAGGTGATAGAGTCGCACGACATCGGCTTCCGGGGCGGGAAGGCCGGCGAGCAGTCGCTCAATTTCGTCGCGGTTGCTCAACCGCTCCACTTCGGGATTCGATTTGCCCCAGGCGTCGCGTGTCTCATGGGTGGGGTCCAGGGGTGTCATGGGGTGGCGTCTGAGCAATTCCCGGACGACGACGCGGCGCGCGACCACGGTCAGGTAGGTGGCCAGGCTACTTTCGCCGCGGAAGTGGCGCAACGTGGCGAAGTCATCCTGCAGCACGGCCAAGAACACGTCACCGGTCAGGTCGTCAATATCGGTGGCGGTGGCGGCCACGGAGCGGGATCGCATGGTGTGATGAATGACGTGCACCACCAGTCCGAGGAAGCGATCCACGAAGTCTTCCCAGGCACCCGGCTTGCGTTCCAAGCAACGCTTAAGCAGTTGGCGATCGATTTCCGAGAGTCCCACGGGCGATTCCCTTACGGACATCCGCTGCGCCGGGTCGGTCGGCAGTGCGACCCGCCATCGGGGCGCGATCACCTGCCAGAATCTGGTGCCGCGCTCATTTTAAGAATGCGCCAGGGTCGAATCAAGCAAGTTTGATTGCAGCTCGTGGGGGTGGGATCCGGGCGGCCCGCCGGTTGGCACCGGGGGCATGATGACGCGGCGCCTCCCGCCCTCACGGCCTCTACCACCCGCCATGGTCCCGCAGTAGAATTTGTGGCGTCGGATTCGAGCAACTTGAGAGGGGAGTTCTTCCATGACTCATGTCGTTGCCAAGCCGTGCTATGGATGCCGGTATACGGATTGCGTGGTGGTCTGTCCGGTCGAGTGTTTTTATGAAGGTGAGCAGATGCTCTACATTCATCCGGACGAGTGCATCGACTGTGAGGCATGTGTTCCGGAGTGCCCGGTGGACGCGATCTTCCACGAAGACAATCTGCCGGATGAGTGGAAGGAGTACACGCAGCTGAACGCGGAAATGGCTCCTCAGTGCCCCCAGATCACCGAGAAGAAAGAGCCTCTCTGCGGCTGATTTCTGGCGTTGACTCACTCACGCCGTCTGTCTATCATCCGCCGCTCCTATCAAGGTCTCGTCACGTCGACTGACGGTTCGGGACAAGTGTTCGCGTCGGACGCGTGAAGCCGCGTTGCTGCGCGCCGACGTGCCGAGCTCAGGTCACAGTGTAGGGTCTGCCAACCATGCGAAATTCCATGTGGCGGTGCGCGCTTCTTGTGGTCGGAGTCATCACGATGGCCAGTCTCAGCGCGGGGTGTCGCAGCGGCGGCTGGAACATGCCCGGCTCGAGTTGGCTCAGCTGGAACAAGAAGAAGCCGCCCGTCTCATCAATTGCCGGCACGCGTGATCCGATTCAGCCGCCGTCGGTTTCGGTCCCGCCGTATCCGGCCAGTGAGTCGCCCAGCGGATCGCCGGCAACATCGGCGTTGGCCAGCGCGGCGACGAGCACGTCGACCAACAATGACCCGGCCAGTGCTCAGGCGGCGGGCATGCCCGCCGGTGGGCGAAGCGATTACGGCGTACAGCCCGTCGCCGGGACGACCGGCTACGCCACTGGACCGTACAGCACTGGCAACGCCGGCGCACTGCCGCCCGCTCCCGAAACGCAGCAGGGTTTCTACGCGACTTCGCCGCCGCCGGCCGGCCCCGTGGCCTCCACGGCGGACGCCCGCGGTGGGTACTCGCCGGCCATGAGTCCGTCGTGGGGAGCAGGACCGCCTGGCCCGACCACTCCACCGCCGACCGGCAGCGCGAACTTCGCACCGGTCACCACGCCCGACATGGGGTACGGACCGACGGGCCCGTATCCCTCCACGGACTATCCCGCGTTTGCCGGCAACAACGCTTATCCGCCAGTTCAGGCGCCGGCCGGCAGCGTGGCACCCGCGTATCCGGCGACCAGTCCCGGTCCGGCCGGCGTGTATGGCAGCTATCCGCCTCCCACCGCGTCGGTGCCTAACTCGTACGTCGCCCCCCCAGTGCCGCTCGGGCCGTCCGGCTACAACGGTGCGGCTCCCGCTTACACCGCGTCGTCCCAGTACGGAGGTTACGCCGGCACGGCGACGCCGTCCTACGACCCGGGCACCGCGCCGACGAACTCGACATCGTCCGGCACGACGAGCGGGTACCGGCCGGGCAGTACGAGCCGCAACAGCAATCTGCTGGGACCGGCGTCTGCGACGTCTGGCGACGTGCCCTTCAGTTCCGGGACGTACTACAATCGCTGACGGTCTGTAAAGCGCAGCCGCATTACCAGCCCATGACCATGTTCGATTCGATCGCCTTGCGGGCGTGTTCGAGATCCGAGCCGGTCTCGTGCATATAGAGTCGAATCGCGTGGACTTTATCGCCCGAGGCCTTCGCGAGGCAGTCGCGCGCGACGTTGCAGGGATCGGTCGGCCGGCCGGTCAGACCCAGTGCACCTTTCGAGATGACCCAGGTATCGCGCGGGCGTTTGGTCATGCGAATGACCTTGTCGCGCGGGTAGGCTTCGGCCAGCACATCGCGGGCGGCGTCTTCGTCCTGTGCCCACGTGATGATGATATGCGCGTCGGTTTCCACCTCAAACAACGGCATGTCGCTCTCCCCCTGAGAAAGATCTGGACCGTGTGCGGAGCCAAGGAGTTGCAGTGCGGGCAGGCCGGGACAGGTGCGTATACGGGACAGGACCCGCCATCAGGCCTCTGCCTGCGCTAAGCATGCCGGAGGGGCCCCGGATTTTCAAGGGCACGTCCGATGCGGCCACCTGAGAGGCCGGAAGTCAGCGGTGAGCGTTCTGGCGGATACCCCGAAGGGGTTTCACGAGCGGACACCCACGTCAAGTAGTCGTGCGGCGATCGTGTGGAACGCCTTCGGCGTACGGGAGCCAGCGCGGTCCGAACACCCAGGGTGCGCCGCTGCGCGGCGACCCGGGGCTGTGACGTGTGACCGCTTCGCGGTCAGGAGCCGTGACCGTGGTGCACAACGCCGCACAGCGGCCATCTCAACGCCGAAGGCGTTGTACGTCACAGCCCGGGGTCAGCGGAGCGGCGCAGCCGCGGAGCGCCACCCCGGGTGCCGGACGCCCTCAGGAAGCTCCAAACCCCGAAGGGGTTTTACACGTGGTCGCGCGGACGACGCCATGGCCCATTCGCCCACTTGACCCGACAACTCAGATGTCTGGGCTGTGACGTTTGACCGCTTCGCGGTCAGGAGCCGTGACCGCAGGGCACAACGCCGCACAGCAGCCATCTCAACGCCGAAGGCGTTGTACGTCACAGCCCGGGGTCAGCGGAGCGGCGCAGCCGCGGAGCGCCACCCCGGGTGCCGGATGCCCTCAGGAAGCCCGAAACCCCGAAGGGGTTTTACGCGTGGTCGCGCGCACGATGCCGTGGCCAATTCGCCCACTTGACCCAGGCACGTCCGATGGTGGTCGCCTCCGCGCTGCCCTACCCGCCCCAGCCTCTCCACCCACCCCGTCGGTTCGCTATCATGGAGATGGCCTCTGGCGGTAATTAAATGGTTGGGCGTGCTCGGCGAGTGGTAACGGCAGAACTATGCGACGTCGATGGTCCTTTCAGGAGAAGCGGTCAGGCCGGCCGGTAGCGCGGCGGGCGGGTCCCTTTTTCAGTCCGCCGCGGTCGGGGCAGGTCCTGGTTACCCTCCTGGTGATCCTGATCACGGTCAGCCTGGTGGTCGTGCCGGTGTTGCTGGCCGAGTGGCCGCACGAGCTGTCCCGTTGGTGCCGGGCCGCGGCGGCAGAAGCTGACTTGGATGGCGACTACGCCCAGGCGGTGGCCCACATGGACCGTGCCATCCACTGGGACGGGACGGATCCGCAGCTGTACCTGCAACGAGCCTTGTACCACCTGGAAACGAAGCAGTGGGAACTGGGGTTGGCCGATTGCGACCGTGCGCGGGAGCGGAACGGCGACCCGGTGGCGATTGCGGAACTGCGAGCACAGCTCCTGCAGCACCTCGGTCGACACCAGGAGGCGGTGGCGCAGTGGCGCGAAATCGTGTTTGGCGGCGGCGACGTGCTGCCGGAACGGCGTGCCCAACATCTGAACGGGTTGGCATATGCCCAGGCGGTCGCCAACCTCGATCTGGATCAGGCATTGGTGGCGGTGGAGGAGTCGCTGCGGCTGACGGCCAATGCCGCCGCGATGTACGACCCGGCCGGGGTGATCAGCTTCGGCCGCGCCGTGACGGCGCGGGACCTGGAGGACCTCGCCACGGCGTTGTCGAGTTTGAACGACGCGGCGGAGTCTGCGGCAGCAGCACTGGAGGCGACCACGCAGCGGATTGCCGCCGCGCCGCGGCAGGACCTTCGCGGAGCGCTGGCACAGGCCACGGAGATGCAGTCCATGCGCGCTCATCTGGCAGGCATCCTCCGCCAACGCGTCGGCGTGAATGAGGCACTGGGCCACTCTGAGGCGGCACAGCAGGACGAACAGCGACTCGCGGAACTCTCCACCGGAGGACAACTGGTTGCCGCCGCGCCGTATCCGCTCAGCGCCGCCATTGAGCGGGTCAACCGGGTCGCGAGCGTGCTCGATACGCGCGGATTCGTGCTCTACCGGATCGGCCAGCTCGATGCGGCGCTCGAGGACCTGACGCGGGCCAGCCAGGCGGGGGAGTGGCTGAGTCACGCGATGGACTGGATTCTGGACGAAACCAAGCACAGGGTGACGGACGTGCGGCTCATTCTGCAGCGGAAGCACCAGGATGCACGGACGCGGGCCGTGATCGCCTACCATCGGATGCTCGTGCTGCAAGCCCTGGGCCGAGCGGAAGAAGCCGAGCGGGATGCGCAGCTCGTTCGAGACCTGGGCTACGAACCTGGCGAAGCCCTCTTCTGAATGGGATTGCGTGCCGCCGGCTACGAGATTTGTATGACCGTGGAGGTCGGCAAAAGGCCTGGAAGGCCGACCGTCAATAGCCAAGGGCGAAAGCC
>JALOQX010000195.1 GCA_025459265.1 Pirellulaceae bacterium
CCCTGGGAGTCGGTTGCGAGGCGTGCGACGTCGATCGTCGCTTGTTGCTGCTGGTACCGCTCCAGGTCCAGAAACACCCAGAAGTCAGGCTCGTCCGGCGCCAGTTCGATATCGAACTCGTCGACGATCGTGCCCTCGACCGTCACTGTCATCCGGACCAGGGAAGCGCCGTTCTTCACCGGCAGATGCAGGTAGCGGTGGGTCACCCGCAGCTCGCGGCTGGCCGGCCCGACCTCACGCGCCCGGTCACTCTGGACGATCTGGTCGACGTTGATATGCCCCCAGCCTCCCTGCTGCTGGTCGACGATCTGGAAGATGGCCTGTCGGCCCCGCAGGTCGGTCACATCCCAGGAGTACCACTCGAGTCGTTCGGTTCCCCCCGGCCGATCGTTGGGCCCCGTGGCGGTTCGCACCACCTGTCCGTCAACCAGCAGGTTCACACAGGTCTGGCCGGGGTGTTTTCCCCCGCCGACCAGGAAGTTGATGTGGTTGCGCTCGATGGCAAACGGAGGGCTGGTCAGCGTGCCGGTGGCGTTGTCGCCGCCGAAGTAGGAGTTGACCAGTCCCTTCCCTTCAAAGCCGCTGACATTCATCTGCTGAGGGAGTGTGCCGCGCGCGGGACCGGGACCGAAGGCTGTCCCGGTGACGGTCCATGCGCCGTAGTCTTCCCCTTCAAAATCGGCGATGACGATGTCCGCGTCACGGGCCGCGGCCGAAGCCATCCAGAGGCAGGTGGCGACGAGGCCGATGGCCAGGCGAAGGGATATAATCGGCAGTGACCGGGCCGGACGCGTGGGTCGAGCGGGCTTGGTCATGGTTCCTGTCCTGTTGCATTGGGAAGACTGATGTGGGACTTCATCACGAAGATCTTTGACTCCAGCGGATTTCCGCCGCGCTGGACGTGCGGTTCAGCGTGGGCCGAGGAGCCGTGGTTGGGGTGGTTGCACATTGCAGCCGATCTGGCCACGTTCGTGGCGTACTATGCCGTGCCCTGCGTCGCGATCTACTTTGTCGTGCGGCAGGGCAACCTCAAGTTCCCGCGGGTGTTTTACGTGTTCCTGGGTCTGGTGTTCTTTTCCTGCGGGACCGTGCACCTGATTGAAGCGGGGATGTTCTACTGGCCGGTCTACCGGCTTTCGGCCTGGGCCAAGCTGACCACCGCGGTAGTCTCGTGTCTGGGTGTGGTCGTGCTCACCAGGGTATTGCCTCGTGCGCTGCAACTCAAGAGTGGCGAGGCCTATCAGCGCGAGGTCTCCGGGCGCCGCCAGGCGGAGGCGTTGCTGGAGTTCGAGCGGAATCTGTTGTATACGCTCATGAACCATCTGCCGGACGCGATCTATTTCAAGGATCGCGAAGGACGATTCCTGCGGATCAGCAAGGCGCACGCTGACCGCTTCGGGTTGTCGGACCCGCGCGAAGCGCTGGGCAAGACCGACGCCGACTTCTTCACGCGGCCGCATGCCGATCAAGCGGCGGAGGATGAGCGGCGGATTCTGGAGACGGGCGAGCCGCGGGTCAATTTCGTCGAGCAGGAGACGTGGCCGGACCGGGAGGCGACCTGGGTCTCGACGACGAAGGCTCCGCTGCGCGACCGGCACGGGCACGTGCTGGGGACATTCGGCATCTCCCACGACGTTACCGAGATCATTCGTGCGCGTGAAAAACTCGCCTCGCTGGCCGCCAAGCTGGCGTTGCCCCGGGCGCTGCCGGCCGCCGAACCTTCCACGGTGCGCCTGGCGCAATTTTCGCTGAGCGACATGATTTCGTGCGGTGCCGACATTCGGGCCCTGAGCAGGCAGCATCGGAGTCGGGAGGACTATGCGCGCGCGCTGTCACGGTATCTGTACGACTGTATGGTGGATGACGACGGGCAGCGCGCTTTCGCGCTGGTGCGCGTGTTTCGCACCGCAGCGTTCGGTGAATTGCCCACCGAGCTGCAGCACGTGGCCCGGGCGGCCGATGCCAACGTGCTCCTGGCGGCCGAGACGACCTGCCTGACGCTGATCGGGACAGCGGGTGACCTGCCCGCCTGGAACGATTGCGCGCAGTCCGCCGCGCATCGGGCGATCCCGCTGCCGAGCCCTTGGTCGATTGCACGGCTGCCGATGATTGCCGAGCTGCTGCAGCAGCTGGGGATGCGCCCAGGCCAGGTGGTGGCGGGCGCGCCCATCCCGTCGGTGGACGAGGTGCGCACGAGTGTGTTTCACGTTCCCGAGGCAGTTGGTTCACCGGCCATCCCCGCGCAGGAAGACTTCGTGCTCCCGCACCGGATCCGCTCGGTGGTCGGTTTCGGGGGGCTGTTCCCCAATGGACAGCTGTTCGCCGTCGTGTGCTTTGCCAAAGTGCCGATCGCCGCTCAGACGGCCCATCTGTTCTCGCACCTGTCGCTGAGCGCCGAACTCGCGCTGCAGACGTACGAAGGAGCCGAGTCGCGCGTCGAGTCGCAGATCATGGTCGTGGATCGACTCCTGGGCAACTATGAGGAGGTCGTCTGCCGCCAGGAACAGGAACTCACCAAGACGCTGGCCGATCTGCGGGCAGCACGCGATCAGGCGGAGGCGGCCAACCGGGCGAAGAGCGATTTCCTGGCCAACATGAGCCACGAGATCCGCACACCCATGAACGCGATCATAGGGTTGACTGAGCTCGTGCTCCATACGGACCTGACCGCATCCCAGCGCGACTACCTGGCCACGGTCCTGGAGTCGAGCGAGTCGCTGCTCTCGATCATCAATCAGATCCTGGATTTTTCGAAGATCGAGGCGGGACGCTTGCAGCTGGAGCGGTTGCCCTTCCAGCTGCGTGACGTGCTGGGCGATGTGATGAAGTCGCTCGCCCTGCGGGCGCACTACAAGGGCCTCGAGCTGGTCTGGCAGGTGGCGGGCGATGTGCCGGACGCACTGGTCGGCGACCCCGGTCGACTGCGGCAGATCATCGTCAACCTGGCGGGGAACGCCATCAAGTTCACCGACGCGGGCGAGATTGCCCTCCAGGTGGCGCTCCAGTCTCACGGCGAGGACAACGTGTGTCTGCGGTTCGAAGTCCGCGATACCGGCATGGGAATCCCTCCGGACAAGCAGACGGCGATCTTCGAGGCGTTTGAACAGGTGGACGCGTCGACGACCCGCCGATTCGGCGGCACCGGCCTGGGGTTAGCCATCTGTGCGCGACTCGTTCAGCTGATGGACGGCCAGATCGAGGTGGAAAGTGACGTGGGACAGGGAAGCGCGTTTCGGTTCACTGTTCACTTCGGCCTGGGTGATCAGTCCGCACCGTCGCGTGTGGAACCGGAACTGGTGCGCGACTTGCGCGTGCTGATCGTGGATGACAATCGCACGAACCGGCAGATTCTGGAAGAGACGTGCGCGCATTGGTCCATGCGTCCCTGCAGCGTGGGCAGCGCGCGCGAGGCCCTCGAAACGCTGGCAAGCATGCACGAGTCCGGGGAACCAGCCGGCCTGGTGATTACGGATGTCCATATGCCGGAAACGGACGGCTTCACGCTGGCGGAAGAGATTCGCCAGACGCCATTTGCAGCACGCATGCCCATCATCATCCTGACCTCCGGCAGCCGTGCGACAGACACGGAGCGCTGCCAGCAGCTGGATATCCACGCGGCTCTGCTCAAGCCGGTGAAACCGTCGGAGCTTCTCGCAGCCGTCGTGGGTGCGGTCGCGGTGAGCCCCGCCGCGGCCACGGTTCGCCCGGTTATCGACGCCGGCACGGCGCCGCCGCCGCTGCGGATCCTGCTGGCCGAAGACGGCATCGCCAACCAGAAGCTGGTGGTGGGGCTGCTCACCAAGTGGGGTCATCAGGTGTCGGTGGCGCAGCACGGGCGGGAGGCCCTGGACCTGTGCGCAGCGACCCAGTTCGATCTCGTCCTGATGGATGTGCAGATGCCGGAACTGGACGGCATCGAAGCGACCCGCATTCTGCGTCGCCGAGAACGCGAAACGGGACGGCATGTGCCCATCATCGCGCTCACCGCCCACGCACTCAAAGGGGACCGCGAGAAGTGTCTGGCCGCCGGCATGGACGCCTACGTCTCGAAGCCGCTGCGGGCGCAGGAACTGCTGGAGGCGCTGCGGACCTTCTTCCCCGCGCCACGCGACCCCCGCGCGGTGGCGGACGTCCAAGGCGCTCCTGGCCCGATCGTCAACTGGTCTGTCGCGCTGGAAAACACCTCCGGGCATGCGCCGTTGCTGCGCGAGGTGACGGAGGTGTCGGCCGACGAGGTGCCGCACCTGTGGCAGGAACTGGACCGCGCGCTTGGCGCCGACGATGCCCGGACCGTGCAGCGTGTCGCGCACGGAATCAAAGGGGTGGTCCGCATCTTTGCCGCGCGGCGTGCCGAGTCGCTGGCGGCGCAGGTCGAGGAGCTGGCACGTACGGGCACGCTCGACCAGGCACGCCCGCTGGCCGCGGAACTGCGCACGGAGCTGGATCGACTGGTGGTGGAGTTGCACGAGTACCTCCGTCGCTCGGCCCAGTGAGCGGGCCGGTTAAAGAGCTGGCGGCCGTGCGGTTCTATTCGGGGCCGCCGCGCTCCGCAGCGGGTGGACTCCACATCCGCCCTGCACCTCGCGGGACGCGTTGGCGTTTGCTCCCCGTGTTGCACCCGCTCCGGCAAACCGCCAGAATGCAGCGCAGGGCAACACGGGGAGTCCGCCATGCCGTCGCGTAACCTGGCTCGATGTGCGTTCGCTCTGGTGTTTTGTTTTTCCCGCGTAGCGACAGCGCAGGCACCTGACGCCGCGCGCGTCGCGGAGATCGCCCGCCACGTCACGCCCGGACCGTATGGCGCCACGCCCACCGTTGCGGCGCGCGATTTCTGGGCTCGGGTCGGGGCGTCGGAACTGTATCCGTCCGCGGCGGCCGACGCGCGGCAGGTGTCCCGCGAGTCCTTTGCGCCGCTGCCCGACGAACTCTACCTCGATTTCTCGCGCAGCGGTAACCGCACGCGGTATGAAGGCGTGTACTTCGACAAGCTCAAGACGCTGCGGACCCTGGTCGTCGCCGAGTGCCTGGAACAGCGCGGCGAGTTCCTGCCGGCCATCCAGGAACTGGTCGCGTCGTATGCCGCGGACAAGTCCTGGGTACTGCCTGCGCACGACGGAGCGCTCGACAACTTCTCCGGCCGCCAGATCACGATCGACCTGTTTGCTTCCGAAGTCGCCTGTGATCTGGCGAACACCGACTTCATCCTGGGCGACCGGCTCGATGCGGGCACCCGCACGCTGATTCGCGCCGAGGTGGAGCGCCGGATCTTTGTCCCGTACGAGCGGATGGTCCGGGAGGGGCAGCCCAGCCTGCACTGGCTGACGGTCACCAACAACTGGAACGCGGTCTGCCTGGCCAACGTCACCGGTGCGGCACTGGCTCTGCTGGAGGAGCCCGCCCGGCGCGCGTTTTACGTTGCTGCCGCCGAGAAGTACATCGTGTACTTTCTGGAAGGTTTCACCGACGACGGTTATTGCAGTGAAGGCGTCTCGTACTGGAACTACGGCTACGGCTGCTTCGTCCGCCTCGGACACCTGCTGCACGAAGCCACCGGCGGGTACGTCGACCTGTTCGCGGCGCCCAAGGCACGCAGCGCCGGTCTGTTCGCCCGCCGCATGGAGATCACGCCGGGCCTCTACCCCGCCTTCGCGGACTGCGGCGTCGGGGCCACACCCAGCCGTGCGATCATGGCGTACGTGTCCCGCCGGTATGATCTGCCGCCCAGCCTGTGGGAACAACGCGGATTCGGGCGGGTGCGCTGGCTTGATGAATTCGGCGTGTTCTCGTTTGTGTTTGAGCCGCCGGCGCCAGGTGCGCCTGCGGAGGCCGCCGGTCGCCGGGACTGGTTCGAGAGTGCTGGGATCCTCATCTGCCGCCAGGCGCGGACCAGCCGCGGATTGCCCGTGGCTGTGGCGCTCAAAGGAGGACACAACGCCGAACACCACAACCACAATGATGTCGGGTCGTACGTCGTCTGCATCGGGGACGCCATGACACTGGTCGACCCGGGTGCGGAGGTCTACACGCGGCGCACGTTCAGCGCCCAGCGGTACGTCAGCAATCTCTTGAATTCGTTCGGTCACCCGGTGCCACGGGTGGCTGAGCAGTTGCAGCGGACCGGCCGCGATGCCCGCGGCCAGGTGCGGCGCCTCGAACTGTCCGATGAGCAGGATCTGCTGGCGTTGGATGTCACGTCGGCCTATTCAGTGCCGACGCTCAAGCAGCTGACACGCACATTCATTTTTCATCGTCCGACCGCGCAGCTGACGGTGACGGACGAGGTACGGTTCACGACCCCCGAGCGGTTTGGCACCGCGCTGGTCACGTTCGACTCGTGGCAGCAGCTTGAACCGGACCTCGTCCGCGTGGGTGACACGGAGACGGGAGTGGATGTCCATCTGGATACCGGCGGACGCGCCTTCACGATCGAGGCCACGACGATTGAGGAAGATATCCGCGGGGATCGTCGGCCGATACGACTCGGGATCGATCTGAACGAGCCGGTGGAGCAGGCGGTATTGCGCGTGACGATCCGGCCGGCTGCCGATGCGCACCCCCCGTCGCCTGAGTGACATGGCGTGACTCCCGGGAGTGCCGAATGCTGGGGGCTCGCTGCGCTCGTCCCCAGCCACCCGGCCGCCGTCGCCTGAGTGACATGGCGTGATTCCCGGGAGTGCCGAATGCTGGGGGCTCGCTGCGCTCGTCCCCAGCCACCCGGCCGTCCACCGCCTCGGCTGGTCTGGCTCACGGTGCGGTGAGGTTCGGTGCCCACGTGCCCGTGCGCAATTCGGGGATTGTACCCGACGGCGGGTAGGTCGCGGCCACGGCGGCCCGCAGCTGTTGCGAGAGCGCGGCAACTTGCTCGGCCTGCACAGGGTCATTCGCCAGATTCGTCAGTTCCCGTGGGTCCTGCTCGTGATCGTAGAGCTCGCGGCCCTGGGCGCCCTCGTCCCATTCGGTGTACCGCCAGCGCGGCGTGCGCAACGAAAAGCCGAAGGTGCGCTGGTCGTCTTTGCCACGCGTGACCTGGCTGAGCGCCCAACCGCGGCCGGCGGCGGTCGAGTCGGTCAGCATCGGCACGAGACTCTGGCCCTGCAGGTCGGCGGGAGGATCGATCCGGCAGAGTTCGGCCAGCGTCGGGTACACGTCCACCAATCCGACCGGTGCGGGGACCGATGTACCCGACTGTCCGATACCCGGCGCCGCAATGATCAGCGGCACCCGCGCACTCTCCTCAAACAGGCTCATCTTCTGCCAGAGACCGTGCTCGCCCAGGTGGTACCCGTGGTCGCTGGTGAAAATGACGATAGTGTTATCCGCCAGTCCGTTGCGGTCGAGGGCATCGAGAACGCGGCCCACCTGCGCATCCATGAAAGTGACACTGGCGAAATAAGCCTGGACCGCCTGCTGCCGTAATGCGTCCGTCATGTCATCCTGCACCTGCTGACGACTGGCCAGTGCCGGTGCTGGCACGTCCTGCTGGTCCTCCGCCACGCCCGCGACCAGCGGCATCTGCTCGGGCGGGTACAGCGCGTAGTATTTCGCAGGCGACACGTATGGCGTGTGCGGTCGATAGAACCCGACTGCCAGAAAGAACGGTCGGCTCGCGTCGCGCGCACAACGCTCCAAAACCCAGGCCGCATCGCTGGCCAACAACCC
This sequence comes from Pirellulaceae bacterium, assembly GCA_025459265.1. Lineage (GTDB taxonomy): Bacteria > Planctomycetota > Planctomycetia > Pirellulales > Pirellulaceae > JAAYDI01. The sequence goes on from JALOQX010000195.1 coordinate 7,660, forward strand.
GTCCGTGTGCAGCAGGTCGTCTCGCGGTGAGGCGTACCAGCTGAGCGTGCCCCCGAAACGGCCGGGCACGAGTGAGAATATGTCGGGCTCTTCCAGCAGTCGATCGCAGCCGGCCGGGTTCAGCTCCAGTTCCCACGACCCGGGATCGTCATGCCCGTTTGTGCCAATGGACGTCGGCACATTGTAGTGATACAGCTTGCCCACGCGTGCCGCAAAATACCCTTGCAGGCGCAGGGCATGCGGCAGACTGCGGTGCTGGGGTATCGTCTGCCGGAAAATCGTGCCGTTGGTCAGGATTCCTGAGCTGTTGGGATACAGACCGGTCAGCAGCGAGTTCCGGCTCGGCCCACACAGTGGGAACTGGCAGTACGCGCGCTCGAACCGCACACCGCGTCGCGCCAGACGATCCAGGTTCGGCGTCTGCACCAGCGCGTGACCGTAACACCCCACCGAGTTGTTCAAGTCGTCTGCGATCAGAAACAGGACATTGGGGCGGGATTCCTCGCCGGTGGCCGGACTTGACAACGTGGCCAACCCCGGCAGGACAATCAGTAACGGTGCGGTGATCCGGACGAGCCGTCGTCGACCAACGGTGCGGGCCAGAACCTGCTGCGCTAACATGATCCCTGTCTCCCCCATCTTCAGACTGCAAATTACCCGCCCCGTCTGCCCACGATCAGGACTTCGGCTAGAATCTAAGCGTTGCCGAACCGGATTGCACCCACGGCAGCCGGGATGCTACGGTTCATCCGCGGCAGGACGCACCGATTGCTCCGCCCGACGGAGCGTATCGTGGTCTGTCCTTGCGTGCCGGCCGAACCTGCCCATGCGGAGTCTGTAAAGTATTCCAGGTAAACGGGTTGCGCCGCATCGTGCGGTGCGTGTGGGGGTCGCGAGTCGTACTGCGCAGAGCGTTTCCAGATACCGTACGAGGAGCTTTGATGAAACGCGACGAACTGGTGGCAAAAATGCGGCCGATTCTGCTGGGTCGGCGCGAAGCCCTGCGGCGCAGGCTCTCCGGCGAGCTCACGAATCTCAACGCCAACTGGGATCGCGACGACGTGGGCGACGACAGCGACTCGGCCATGGGCAACCAGGACGACGAAATCCACTCGCTGCTAGCACAGACGGACAGCCAGGAGATCCACCGCATCAACGCGGCTCTGGAGAGCATGGATCGTGGTGAATACGGGTTGTGCGAGGAGTGTCACCAACCCATTGCCTCGGCACGGCTCATGGCGCTCCCCTACATCACGACCTGCATCAACTGCCAGCGCAACGCGGAAGCCAATCGAAGCCGATCCGCCGACGTGGACCACTCGCCGGCCGAAGACAGTGACGAGAGCAACGCGGACTAAGAGCTCGCTCAGCAAACTGTCACCGTCGCTCGACTCTCCGAGTCGAGCCTTCACGGCTCGGAGAGCCGTGCGACGATGCTCGGTTACGCGACGTGTTACTTTCGCGCGTCCCAAGGGAATCACGCAATTCCATTCAGGCGTTTCGCGTTTGGCCACTCCCCGCTTGTTTCCTCCAGGTGGCTGGCGTCACGTGATGCGTTATAACAGCTTCCGGGCAGCCCGCGCGCTTGACTGCCGGAAGGAGACGCATGATGTGGCAGGTGTTGACCAGTCCGTTGCTCGCGATTGCCGCGGGTACGACAACGGCCTCTTCGCAAGGTATCGATGTACGTGCGCCCGAGTTCTCGGCGCACATACGGAACGGTGCCGTCGTCGAACTGAAAGCCGCCGACGGCACGTCGTATGTGCGTGCGGCCCGCGAACCGGGTGGGGCGACGATACACCGTGAGGAGACGGCGCATGCGACGGCTGCGCTGGAGGCCCACACCGAGCTGACGTCTGGCCAGTCCGCCGCTGCATCGTATGGTGAATTCGCTGATCTGCCGGGCGCTCGTCTGGAAGCGCGCTACGCACTCGACACGGACACGGGCGATCTGGTCATCGAGCAGCGAGCGACCGGCGCCGCACCAGGCATCTGGGGGGTAGGCTGTTGGCTGGACGAGATCCCGCTGGACTATGCGATTCTGGTTCCGGGAGGCTCGGGTCTGCGGTTGACGCGTGACACGCCCGGTCCGGCGTTTCAATACGACTATCCGATGACCTGGGAAGTGCAGCTGGTGATCATCGAGGGTCCGGCGGGTGGGTGCTGCGCTTGGGCCGAGGATCCGCGCGGGCGCTACAAGCGGCTGGTTGTCGAGCGGCGTGCCACGGGCTGGCGCATCGGTCTGATCTCGATCAACGACGCGCCGTTTGACGCACTCACATCGTGTGAGAGCGTCAGGTGGCGGGTGAGCACGTACACGGGCGACTGGCGCGTGCCTGCGCGGAGGTATCGCGACTGGTGGGAGGCCACCAGCCAACCGGTGCCTGTGGTCCAGCAGCAGCCGGCCTGGGTGCGGGACATGCGCGGTTGCGTGATCACGGGGCTCGACCTGGCGATCCTCGAGCGGCTTTCGACCCAGTTCGATCCGGCGCAGACGATGCTGTACGTCTATGACTGGCGGGCCGCGGGTTACGATCGGGACTATCCGGATTATGCGCGGATGCGACCGGAGCTGCTTCCCTACATTGCCCGTGCCCATGCACTCGGTTTTCGCGTCATGCTGCACGTGAATTACTTTGGCGTGGACCCGCTGCATCCGGCGTACGCGCAGTTCGAGCGGTACCAGGTGCGCAGTCCCTGGGGAGCGCACGACAAGGAGTGGTGGATCTGGTCCCTGGCGGAGCCGGAGATCCGCTTCGCGTACATCAACCCGGCCTGTCGTGCCTGGCGCGACTTCTTCACGCAAGCCATGGTCGACTTGTGCCGGCAGACAGGCGCAGATGCCCTGCATCTGGATCAGACGCTGTGCATCTTCAACGATCACAACGGCCGGATCGACGGCCTGTCGATGCTTGAGGGAAACCTCGCGCTGCATCGGCAGCTGCGCGAGGCGTTGCCGCAAGTGGCCCTGAGCGGCGAGGGGCTCAATGAGATCACCTGCCGTTACGAGGCCTTTGCGCAGCGGCATGTGTGGGGGCTCGACCACACCAAGGGCACGTTTGACCGGCGTTGGCTGCAGGCGGCGCACCCGATCAGCTCCTACATTCTCCGACCGTTCACCGTGATGTACGGCTA
>JALOQX010000196.1 GCA_025459265.1 Pirellulaceae bacterium
CATCGGCTACGCAATGCCCGTACTGTGCATCCGTCGCTCTGCTTCCAGTCCTATCGAGCCTCCTGTACATCCTGTACACCCTGTCTCGAATGCACAGCGAGTGTGTTGGGCTGACAGGTTCGTCTTGAGACAGGATGAACAGGATGAACAGGATCGGAGCCATCGTTGTCAGACAGTCGAGCACGACCGATCACAGGGAGGCCTGGAAGGCCGACCGTCCATAGCCAAGGGCGATCGCCCTTGGGACACGGGCCGAGAGAACATCGGAGCCCTGGAAGGGCGACCGTCGTCAAATGACGAGCGCTGTCTGTGGAAGTGAATGGGCGCGAGGCTCGCACGCGGTTCTCTATCGCCCTTCCAGGGCTCCCGATGGGGAAATGGATCCGTGTCCAGGGGCTGCGTGCGTCGCTACGCGACGCCCTGGCCCCTGGCTATGGACGGACGCCTCTCCGAGGCGTGCCCGACGTGACTTCCTTCCGCGGCACGCGATCGGGCTCAGTTGAGCAGTCGGCAAACTCACGGCCATTGCTACGGAACCCGCAATCGAGATGTGCGGCGCGACGTCGCTTGGGATCGCCGGATCTCGCCCGGTTTCCTGGCAGAAGGGCCTGGCGGTCGTCCGATGAACAGGGGGAGGATCGGCTCCGGGCTGTTTCCATCCCGAGTTGACTTTTGTTTGGGGAGCGGGTCGCGTCGTGGGGGCGTGACTTGCGCCGCACGGAGAAGTCAGTACGGTTCCGGAACGGGACGGCCGGTTCGGCGGGTGTCGTTGGGCGACGAGGTTAGCTTCCCTCGTGACGCATTGGGCCGTCGCGCTCAGCGATACTGTCGGCGGAACCGGGATGTCCCGTTCCGACCGTGCTGGTCCGCCGCTTCAGCGCTGGGCCACGACACGGTGGAAGTGCAGCTTGATCTCACGATCCACCACGCGCCGCACCCCTTCCACGAGGCAGCGCGGTTCGTTGTCCTCCTGGCCGATCCGGATGATGTCATCCAGTTTCATGCCGGGCGGGACCGTGAACGTCGACTGGAAGATGATCTGATTGCCGGCATCGAGTTCGGGCACGATGAAGTGGCAGGTCGCGCCGAACGTCAGCATGCGTCCGGCAAAGGCATCGTGGTACGGGCGCGGGCCCGGGAAGCTGGGCAACAGTCCGTGGTGCAGGTTGATTACGCGGCCGCCGGCGTATTTCCAGCAGATCGACGGGGGGAGGATTCGCATATAGCGGGCCAGCACGACGTAATCGATCTGATACTGGTCCAGCAGGTGGAGCATGTGGTCGTCGTCCGGCTGCCCGTCGTCACCGGCGGGCTGATGCCAGTCCACGCCGAATTGTTCGGCCAATCCCCGGCAGGTGGGTCGATTCCCCATCATTACGGCGATCTCGCCTTGGACCTGGCCGTCGCGAATCGCGCGCAGGAGGGCCAACGGGGGCTCCGTGCGGTGCGTGGTCCACAGCGCCAGGCGCGGCCGCTGCGCGCGCAGCTCAGGTGACCAGACCCGAATCGACAATCCGGTGCGCGGCGCGATCTGCGACATGGCTTCGCACAGCTCATCGTACTTCCCGGCCGGCAAGGCAATCCGCAGCAGCATGGCGAAGAGCGCCGCGTCGTCGTGGTTGTACATTTGGATCTCTTCGATGTTGGCGCCCTGTCCGGTGACGAAATGGACGATCGGGTCCGCCAATCCCACGTTGTCCGGGCCCACGGCCGTGATGATGGTTTGCATGGGAGTCCGCGCGGTGAACTGGTCAAGTTGGGGCGTGTCTGATACGCTGTAGCCGCACCATGCTCCAATTATAGACTTTGCGAACGCATCCCGGTTGGCAAGGAAACTCTGGTCGATGTCTGGTCTATCAGCTATATCCGTCACGACCCGGCCCCTGCGCCGGCAGATCTCGCGGGAAGAGCTTCGGCCGGGCGAGGTCCTGTGCGACTTCTGTACCGCCAAGTGCTGCCGCTATTTCGCGCTGCCGATCGAAACGCCCACCGAACATGCCGATTTCGAGTACATTCGCTGGTACCTGCTGCACGAGCGGGCCGGCGTGTTCACCGAGGACGGCCAGTGGTATCTGCTGGTGCACACCCAGTGCCAGCACCTGCGCGACGACCACCTGTGCGGCATTTACGAGACGCGTCCGCAGATTTGTCGCGACTACTCCACCGACGCCTGCGAATACGACGACGACTGGACGTACGAACGCTATTTTGAGACTCCCGAGCAGATCCAGGAGTACGAGGAAGCGGTGCTGCAGAAGCCGAATCAGGACCTGCGCAGTCCGCGGCCGCCGCTGCTGCCGATCTTGCGGTGACGAAGGTATTTGCCACAGTGCCACGCATCACACCTCGCACGTTGAAAGGTTTTCGCGATTACCTGCCCGCGACGATGATCCCCCGCGAGCGGCTGATCGAGACGGCGCGCCGCGTGTACCGGTCGTACGGATTCAGCCCGATCGACACGCCGGCGCTGGAGTACCTGGAGGTGCTGCAGGGAAAGGGGGGCGAGGACACCGACCGCCAGCTGTATCAGTTTGTCGATCACGGCGGCCGGGCCGTCGGGCTGCGGTTTGACCTGACCGTGCCGCTGGCGCGGTTTGCCGCGCAGCACGCCAGCGTCCTGGGCATGCCGCTGCGGCGCTACCACATCGCGACCGTCTGGCGCGGCGAAAACACGCAGCGCGGTCGTTACCGCGAGTTCCTGCAGTGCGATTTCGACACGATCGGCACGACCAGCCTCGTGGCCGACATCGAGACCGCGCTGGTCATCCACGATCTGCTCGTGGCGCTCGGCCTGAGCGACTTCACGATCTCGATCAACAACCGCAACGTGCTCAACGGACTGCTGGCCAAGGTGGGCCTGGCGGAGCGTGCGACGGCGGTGTTGCGGGCGTTGGACAAACTTGGCAAGATCGGGCCGGAGCAGGTGGCGCGGGAAATGGAGCGGCAGGCGGGCGCAACACCGGCCCAGGCGGCCGACATTCTGGCCATGTGCGCCGTCCGCGGGACCGCCGACGAGGTGCTGGCGCAGCTCGAGCGACTGGTGGCCGGCAGCGAGCAGGGTGGTGCCGGGGTCGAGGGTTTGCGGCAGGTGTGTTCCGGCATCCGGGCTGCCGGCGTGCCGGAGCAGCGAGTGAAGCTGGATGTCTCCATCGCGCGCGGGTTGGACTACTACACCGGGACGGTCTTCGAGACCCTGCTGGATCGGCTCCCCACGATCGGCAGCGTCTGTTCCGGCGGGCGCTACGACAACCTGGCGGGACTGTTCACCAAGGAGGCGCTGCCAGGCGTGGGCGCATCGCTGGGGCTCGATCGGCTGCTGGCGGCCATGGAAGAGCTGGGCCTGCTCGAGTCCGTGGCCACGCCCGCTCAGGTGTTGTTGACCTATTTCGCCACCGAGCATTTGCCCACCTACCTGCAAATGGCCGCGCAGTTGCGTGCGGCCGGTTTGCGTGTGGAGCTCTATCCCGAACCGAAGCGGCTGGGCCAGCAGCTCAAGTATGCCGACTCGCGCGGGTTTCGCGTGGCGCTGATTGCCGGGGACGATGAAGTCGCTCGTCGCGTGTGCCAGGTGAAAGATCTGCGCACCAGCACGAGCCAGGAGGCCGAGCTGGGCGCACCGTTGGTGCGTGCGATTGAGGCGATCCTGGCCGACGATCAGCCGGCCTGTCCCTGACGGGGGCGTCACGGGACTACCCTGGCCGTCCCGGGTCTGCCGCGCTCGGTGATTTTGTCGGCCGCGCGACGTTTGGCAGCCGCCTGGCGGGTGATTACAATGCGCACTCCTGGCTCACGCGCGCCGGCCCGCCAGCGACGGGATGAAACTGAGTCACTCCAGACGCGACACGAAAACCATGATGCCACGCTTCTCCCACGTTCCCCGCAGTGCCTCCGTGGTCGCCTTGCTCGTCGTGCTGCTGCTCTCCGGTCCCGCCTGCGCAGCGCCGACAGCAGTGCCCTCTCTCGGGCTGCTGCCTGTCTTGTGGGCCAAGAGCTGGATGATCGGCTATGCCTTGCTGTTCCTGTGCATACTGCTCGGCATGCTCGCCACGCTGCTGCCGTCCATGCGGAAGGTTCTGCGCAAGAGGGACGTCTAGCGTCAGGCGGCGTGGCGCAGAGCCGAGGCGTAGTAGCGGCCAATCTGCTGGACCACCGTCGCCTGCTGTGCCTCCGTGAGTTCGGGATAGATGGGCAGGCTCAACACTTCGTTCGCCGCCCGTTCCGTCTCGGGCAAGCTGCCCACCTGGTAGCCGAGCGAGGCGAAGCACTCCTGCAGGTGCAACGGTACGGGATAGTAGACTTCCGTGCCGATGGTGGCTTTGGCCAGGTAGGCGCGCAGTCCGTCCCGGCGTCCTTCCGGCACGCGAATCGTGTACTGATTCCAGACGTGTGTGTGCTGCGCCGTGGTCTTGGGCAGCGTCACGATGTCGTCCAGGCCGGCCTCGACGAACAGATTGTCGTACCGGGCCGCATTGCGGGCCCGGGCGCTGTTCCACGCGTCCAGTTGCCGGAGCTTGACGTTGAGCACCGCTGCCTGGATCGTATCCAAGCGGCTGTTGATGCCGACCACCTGATGGTAGTAGCGGGGTTCCATGCCGTGAGCCGCATACAGACGCAGGCGGTTGGCCAGCGCCTCGTCGTTGGTCGTGAGCATGCCGCCGTCGCCCATCCCGCCCAGGTTCTTGGTGGGATAGAAGCTGAAGCAGCCGACGTGACCCCAGGCGCCTGCCGGTCGCTGCCGGTACCGTGCGCCGATCGATTGGGCGGCGTCTTCGACAACGTACAGCTCGTGCCGCCGCGCGATCGAGTTCAGCGCATCCATCGTCGCGCACTGACCAAACAGGTGTACGGGGATAATCGCCCGCGTGGCCCGCGTGATGGCGGCATCCACGAGCTGTGGATCCAGGTTGAAACTCACCGGATCGATATCGACGAAGACTGGTTGGGCACCCACGCGCCACACGCAGCTGGCGGTCGCGAAAAACGTGAAGCTTGGCACGATCACTTCGTCACCGGCACCGATCCCCAGCGCCATCATGGCCAGCAGCAGGGCGTCGCTCCCCGAGGCGCAGCTGACCGCGTGCGGCACCTGGCATCGGTCTGCGACGGCCGCTTCCAACTGCCGACAATCCGGTCCGTGGAGGAAGCGTCCGGAATCGACGACGCGCGCGATGGCCTCCAGAATCTCGTGCCGCAGCGGTTGATTGCCTTGCACCACGTCCAAGAGCGGAACGGCGATCGCGTGACTTCCCGGGAGATGGGGCCCTGGCTTCATGGCGATGATCTAGCCTCCTTGCTGTTGCGCCGCGGCGGCACCTCACGAGCTCATCCTGGCCCGTGGTTCAGGTCCGCGCACAATGCCGCGAGGGGGGGCAGCATAGAGAGGCCCGCCCAACCGGTCAAGAGCGAAGTGTTGCTCCCCCCTGCAGGATGCCGACGGCCAGCCGCCCGTCGGTATACCACGGATCGCCACCGCCGTTGTGCCCTTCGCGCACCGGGTGGAAATCGTCGATGTAGTATTGCTCCTGCAGCCCGCCTGCGTGCTCGAGCGTGCTGAGCAGATGGTCGCGCTCGGCGTCCACGTCGGGCGCGATGTGGTGAGTGATCTGGCCCGTCGTATGACTCAGCCCGACGCGCTGGTCATACGTGACCGAGCCGAACCAGACTGGGCGCCCGTCGGAATGGGGCTGGGCAGCGCGCCAGAAGCGTACGTGGTGCCGGCGGCGGGGATCGCCGCCCACCGGCTGCTCAAAGGCCAGATCCTCTTTCCGGCCGAAGAGGTAGAGATTGCTGACCGGCGCGTCCCCGTAGGCTTTTCGGAGGACCGTGTCGGCAGCGATCTTCAGGTCGCTCCGCAGGCCCAGCGGGTCGGCCGAGTCCCACGCGGCGGCGGCGAGGATTCGTTTGAGCTCCTCTTCCGTGCCGATGAGCGCTACGTTGAGCGGGTCACCGGGAATGCCGCTCTTTGTTTCCGTGAGACCGACGACGTTGTCGAGCCACGGGTGGTGTTTCTCGTAGCGGCTCCATACCAGGGGCAGCAGGACATAGGCCACCGCCAGGTACGCCATGACGACGACCGCGATCCCCATCGCGATCACAACGTGCCATCCGCGACGCTTGCGTGTCGCGCTTGCGTCCGACTCGGCTGAACGCGGATCCGCCTCCTCAGCTGAATTCAACGTCAAGGCGTCGGCTCCCCACTATTCGCTTGTCTTGTTGTTCCGCGTGGCGGCCTGGAGTTTCCGAATATCGTCGGGCGAGAGCTGCGGTCGGTCGATCGTGAGCGTAATCTTCCCAAGCTTGCCCGTGAAGGCGAAGGGCACCTGATAGTCCTGGTCATCGACCGGCGTACCGGTATCGGAGCCGACATCCAGATTCTCGTCCCACTGGAGGATGAAGGGCAGGGTGCGTTCCATTTTGTGCTGAGCGACGACTTTGTCGTCGACTCGGAGCACACCGGTGCCGCTTCGGCCGACGCCACTCATATTGTTGAAGGCCAGTGTACCGATGCCGAGCCCGTCGTACCGGAACTCGAATTCCAGCGTGTGCCGTCCGGGTGCCAACTTCTCGGGGCCTTCCCATGTCACCCGTTTCAGATCGACGAGGTTCCACGTGAAGACCGGTTTGCCTTGTCGCACGTAGAAGCCATAACCGCCGAAGCGGCCGCCCTGCGTGATCAGCATCCCTTCGGCGCCGCCGGCGGGCACCTCGATTTCAGCCCGGAACACGTACGACGCGTTGAGCACGCTGGGAGCATCCCCGTTGGGCGTGCCGATGAGTGGTCGCGTCCAGGTAAACACGTTGCGGCCGGCGGTGATGCTCGGACGCGGCGTGACGAGGCGGGTGGCGACGGTGGCGTCCAGCGGGAGCACCTGGTACTTCTCGGCTTCTTGCCAGAAGAGCTCCTGCATCTCCTGGAGTTTCTCCGGGTATTTGGCGGCGACGTCTTCCGCCTGGGTCCAGTCCTGACTGAGGTCGTACAGTTCCCAGGGATACGTGGTGGGGTCGGCTCCTACACCGCCGGCGACTTCCCACGGCGGTCGCATGACCTTCGTGCTGGCGATCCATCCCTCGTGGTAGATGGCGTGGTCGCCGAACATTTCGAAATACTGCGTCTTGCGAGTGGACGGGGCATCGGCGTTTTTCTTGTCGAACGTGTACGCCATGCTGACGCCCTCGATCGGGCTTTGCGCGATGCCATCCACCAGTTCGGGCTGGGCGATCTGTGCCGCTTCGAGTATGGTCGGCGCGATATCGATCACGTGGTGGAACTGGTGGCGGATGCCGCCTTTGTCCTGGATGACTTTCGGCCACGAGATGGCCACGCCCTGCCGAACGCCGCCAAAGTGGGACGCGATCTGCTTGGTCCAGGAGAAAGGCGTATTCAGCGCCCATGACCAGGGCACTGCCATGTGGTTGTAGGTGCGGTCGGAGCCCCACACGTCGTAGAAGTTCTTCAGCTGCACGTCCACCGGAACGGTAGCGCCGTTGAACATCGCCACCTCATTGGGAGTGCCCACGAGCGTGCCTTCGGCACTGTTGCCGTTGTCGCCGGCGATGTAGATGATCAACGTGTTCTCCAGCCGGCCCATGTCCTCGACCGCCTGGACCACCCGGCCGATCTCATAGTCGGTATACATCAAGTAGGCGGCGAAAACGTCTACTTGTCGGAGGAACATCTTCCGTTCGTCGGCGCTGAGCTGATCCCACTCCTTGAGCAGATCCTTGGGCCAGGGGGTGAGTTTCGCGCTGGCGGGGATGACTCCCAGCCGCTTCTGGTTCTCGAAGATCCGCTCGCGCAGCTTGTTCCAACCCTCATCGAACAAATGCAGCTCGGTCGCTTTCGCAATCCACTCGGGCGTGGCGTGGTGCGGCGCGTGCGTCGCTCCGGGCGCGTAGTAGACGAAGAAGGGCTGGTCCGGCGTCAACGTGTGGACCTGGTGCATGTAGCTGATGGCGTCGTCCGCCATCGCGGTGATGAGGTTGAAGCCTGGATTGCCCTCGTAGGGATAGATGTACGTGGTGTTGCGAGCCAGGTTCGCCGGCTGCCACTGATTGCTGTCGCCCCCCATGAAGCCATAGAAATACTCAAACCCCAGACCGACGGGCCACTGATCAAAGGGCCCGATCGGGCTGGCCTGAAACGACGGCGTGTTGTGGTTCTTGCCGAACCACGAGGTGCGGTACCCGTTGTCTTTCAGGATCTTGCCGATCGTCGCCTTGTCCCGGGTGATGATGCTGTCGTAACCAGGGAAACCGGTCGCCTGCTCGGCAACCACCCCGTAGCCCACCGTATGATGGTTGCGGCCCGTAATGAGTGCCGCCCGCGTGGGCGAGCAGAGGGCCGTGGAGTGGAAATTGGTGTAGCGCAGGCCCTGCGCGGCAATGCGGTCGAGTGTCGGTGTCGGGATCACGCCGCCAAACGTGCTGGGCGCACCGTAACCGAGGTCATCCAGCAGAATCAACAGCACGTTCGGAGCCCCAGCAGGCGGCACGATGCGGGGGGGCCAGTACGGTCGGGAATCGGCCGCCGTGCGCGCGATTTTGCCGCCGAAGGGGGCCGGAGGCGGCGGCAGCTGCTTGCCATCAATGGTGGTCGTGGCACTCGGCGAGCCCGGCTCGCCGGATGGTGTCTGGGCCACGCCTGTGCAAGGCAGCACGAGCAGGATCGTAACGCAAGCTACACCTGTCAGGCCCTGTCGGGTCACGGTCTTCATGGCGCTCTCGGCTCCTCGATCCTCGCACACCATTCCGGCGGCCACGGTGCGGGCTGCCGGAGCGGCAAACGGCTGGTGTTCACAAAACCCTGCAATGGCGTTCAGTTGCTGGGCGCCGCAGCATTCGCAGGCGGCTGCATGCGCACCAGAAGCCATTGTTCCGTGCGATCCTTCCCAAAATGGATCAGGCAGGGGGCCTCATCCTTCGTCAGGTTATATAGTCCCGTTTCCACCACCGTTTGGGATTTATCGCCGACCGTGAACGCCGCACGTTGGGTCTGTTTGTCCACCGACCCCTGGACCACCTGATTCGTGTTCTGCGCGGTATCGGTGGAATTCCCGCGAATGACGCCTTGTTTGTTCACAGCCAGCTGAATGCTGACATCTGACTTCGCGTCTTCTGATTTGGTCAGGGCGAACACGCCGAGCGGCAACCAGTCTCCGTCCGCGGGCGCATCAGCCGATGCGCCTGTCGACGCAAGGTTGGCGGCCTGATCGTAGTACTGCTCGCCAGTGCCCACGTTTTGACCGTTAACGTACACGCCGTCGTCTTGATAGACGACATTGTTGCCGTAGTCGTAGTACATGGGCGCCATTTCCCCGTAGCCACAGTAAAGCGCCGCGTCGCGCCACGCGCACGTGCGCCATGCCATGCCCGGTCCCCAGGCCGCCACATTCCACGCGCCGGGATATCGCCCGTACCAGTCGCGCCCGTAGAGTCCCCAGTGGTCATATCCCGCGCGCACGGTGGTGGCGGTGGCGTAGCGCGCCGACGCGGAAACGGGACCGAACCCGGCTCGCACCCCGTCGACACCCACGCCCGGCCGGCCAACGCCGTCGACACCCACGCCCGGCCGGCCGACGCCGTCGACACCCACGCCCGGGCGGCCGACGCCGCCAGCGCCCACACCTGCGCGACCGCCACCGATGCCTGCCGCACTGCCCACACCGATATTTCCCAGTCCCACCCCGGCCGAGCCGGGACCGTGGAAGCCTTCGTCGGCTGGCAAGCCGAGGAAGCTGTTGAGCTGCCCCCGATTGGGAGCATCGAAGCGATTGCCCGCCAGGCCAGCGGTGCCGGCACCGGCAAAGCCGCCTGGCGCACCGGCGCCGAAGCGTGGCCCAGCTCCGCCAAATGCGCCAGCGCCACCGGCCCCAGCCATGCCAGGTCCGCCGAATCCGCCGCGCTCACCCGCACCGCCGAGCCCTCCAAACCCTCCGGCCCCTCCGAATCCCCCGGGGCCGCCGCCAGGTCGCGCGCCCGCACCACCGAAACCGCCGGCGCCACCTGGCCGAGCACCACCGAAGCCGCCGGGACCGCCAGCGCCACCCGGACGCGCGCCGCCGAATCCGCCGGGATGCGCGCCACCGAAACCGCCCGCGCCGCCCATATGCGCGCCGCCGGCACCGCCAAAACCACGACCCCATGCATCGGCCATGAACAGGCACAACACCACACTCGCGACCAGTGCTGGAGCGAGCAGATACCTCCGGACCATAGTTTTTTCTCCCCTGTGGGTCGACGCAGTGAATTAGTTCGGACCTGGGCAAGTAATCAGTTGCGCGCCATCACGCTCCATCTACTGCGTGGGCGGCTGGCGTTTCCACACAATCTCGGGCGTGTCGGGCAGTGTCACGCCGCCCACGGTGCGATGAACCGATTGCCAGACATACGCGTTGTCATCCAGCCGCTTCAACAGGTTGATGGATGAGGTCGGTGCGCCGTCGCCAGTTGTGCCGTGCATGTGTGCGTGCCACCCACCCTCGCTGGGCAGCCACGTCCCAATGGCGTGCCCTCCGTCGGGGCTGAAGTTCCACGATTGGACACGGCCTTCCTGCGGATTCCAGCCGATGAGTTGGACGCCGGTGGTGGTCGTTCCGTCGAGTTGCGTGGTGGTATAGGTGCGTTCCAAAAACCGCCCGTCGACGACCCACTGCACTACCGACTGCGTCTTGACACCTTGTTCTTCGGCGGTCCACGTGCCGACGAGCCACTGGAGGTCCGCGGCGCTCCACTCGGTCGCAGGCGCGTCGATCCACATGTCGCGGACGGCCGCCATGAGC
>JALOQX010000024.1 GCA_025459265.1 Pirellulaceae bacterium
TGTCACGCACCCGACTCGAGCAACCGGCTGTGCAGGAGCCGACCTTGGTTGCGCATGTCCTTCCGCATCGTGGCCGGAGAACTGCCGCGCAAGGGAAGCACGCGGTCGACGCGAGGGAGACGCGATAGCCCACGGTAATCCGTCCCTCCGCATCACGCGTTAGGGATGCGGCGCGGCCCCGTGAATGCTGTGAGCCAGGGCCGTCCTCGCCTGCAGGGGCGGGTCAGGTCCGTCCTCGCCTGCGGCTGCGGGTTAAACGAGGCGTGGCCGTGCCGCTCCCGAGTGCGCCGCCGGTGTCGCGTTCCCAGGAAGATAGGGGAGCAACGGCGGGCCGGGGGGACGGAGCTGTTTAACCGCCGGGCCAGAGTCCGCCGGCAGGCGGACGGCGGCCCGCGCGCTGCAGGCCGGTGGCTTGCACCTGCACCCGTGCCGCACAACACGCGGCGCTCATCCTGCACATCCTGTCCATCCTGTCAACAAGATCCAGTCACGTCCGTCACCACCGGCTGGGGCGGCCTCGGCCAGTCGCGGGTGTGGTGAAGGCGCTGGGAGTCGGCCGCCGTGCGTGGTGGTGGCCGCCCGTAGCCGATGATCTTCGTGCCCCATGACCGGAGGTCATGGGGGCACGTGCGGCACTTCTCCAGCGCCCGTAGCCGATGATCTTCGTGCCCCATGGGAGGTCATGGGGGCACGTGCGGCACTTCTCCAGCGCCCGTAGCCGATGATCTTCGTGCCCCATGACCGGACGCTATGGAGGCACGTGCGGCACTTCTCCAGCGCCCGTAGCCGATGATCTGCGTGCCGACATAGCGAACGATCAAGGTCCATCGCGGGCCGGGACCCGGGGCGGTGAGGACGGACGTGCAGCGGTCGGCGCAGGTCGCCCGTGTCGTGCTCCTGACAGCGCGCGGGCGGTGGGACCGGCGGTCAAGCCGGCGGGGAGCGTTGACCCTCCGCGGTGGGCGCGCGGCGCAGGCGGTCGGCGATCAGCGTGTCGACCAACAGCTGGCTGATGTGATAGCCAATCATGGGCACAATGTTGAATCCTAACTCCATGCAGACCTGGATCCCGACCATCAGCGTCTTCTGGCTGCCCGCGATGCCCACGGCAATTTGGTCCGGCCGGCTCATGCGGCACGCGCGCGCGGCAATCAGCCCCGCCAGCAGAATGGCCACATGAATGCCCGTGACGCCCACGAGCACGACCAATAACTCCACGAGAATCGGTCGACCCGCGCTCGCCTCCAGCCGCCGGGCCGTTTGCACGGTGCCGAAGAAAATCACCGCCAGCACGCCGAACTGAGCCGACACACCCAGACGCGTCGTCTGACGCGTGGCCCACCAGCCGATCGGGCGCACCAGCCGCAGCAACTGCGCGATCACCATGGGCAGCACCACGACCACGGCCAGCGTGATGACGATCTGCCGGGGGTCAAACGTCGACGATCGGCCGGTCAGCTGCAGCAGCCAGAACGGAGTCACCAGGAAGCAGGTCGCATTGGTCACCACCGTCACCATGATGCTGACCGCGTCGTTGCCGCCGGCCCGCCGCGTCCACACGGCAGCCGAGGCCAGCGTGCAGGGCACCGTGGCCACGACGAGCATGCCCAGGGCCATGTCGTTGCTCAGCCAGTACCCGCCGACCCACCGCACAAACAGCCACATCAGCAGCGGCACCGCCAGATAGTTCATGCCGACGGCCAATGCCGGCGGTCCCGGACGCCGGATCGTCCGCCACATGGCCCGGGCCTCCAGGGGCAGGGCCATCAGGAACATCACGGTGGCGACCACGCTATTGCGCATCGGGGCGCTTTCAGCCCACGCGGAGACCGTGTCCGCCAGACCGACCACCCGGACGCTCGCAAACCCGGCCGCCATCACGCCAGCCAGCGCCAGGAGAAACCAGCGTTGGATCAGGAACGCCTTCACTGTGCATACCTCTGCGGAGGGTAATGCGGCGCACGAACCGATCTATCCCTCTCACCGCGGTCCGGTTTATCATGGGGGCCGCCACGCCCTGGGGCCGAGGGTTCGCGCTGCGCCGAACTGGTGTCGACTACGCCCGGGTCGTGACTGGTCCCAAATTACAGCTGAGCAATATGTTACGCTACTGGACTGCCGGCGAATCGCACGGTCCGACCTTGCTGGCCCTGGTCGATGGGTTTCCTGCCGGGGTGAAGGTCGACGTCGCGCCGATCGACCGCGAGCTGCAGCGCCGCCAGGGAGGCTACGGCCGCGGAGGTCGACAGAGGATCGAGACCGACGGCGTGCAGATTCTGACCGGCCTGTGGAAAGGCGTCTCGCTGGGCAGTCCCGTCGCGCTCCAGATCATCAATCGTGACCACAGACTGGATCGCCTCGACGAGCTCACGCGGCCGCGACCGGGGCACGGGGACTTGGCCGGGGCGGTCAAGTATCTGGGTTCCATCCGCGGCGTGCTCGAGCGGGCCAGTGCCCGGGAAACCGCCGCGCGCGTGGCGGCCGGGGCTTTGGCCAAACAGCTGTTGGCCATCTTCGGTGTGCAAGCCATGGGGTACGTGGTGGAACTGGGTGGCATCCGGATCGACGCGCCGGGCGGCACATGGGACGAGCGGCTGGCACGCCGCGCGCAGAGCGAAGTCTATTCGTTGGATCCCGCCCAGGACGCCGACGTGATCCGGCTGATCGATGAGACGGGGAAAGCCGGGGACACGCTCGGTGGAGTCGTCGAAGTCTCTGTGGAGGGCGTTCCGTTTGGACTGGGGACGCACGCGCAATGGGACCGGAAACTGGACGGGCGGCTGGCGCAGGCGGTCATGGCGGTCCAGGCCATCAAAGGGGTCGAGATCGGGTTGGGCTTTGAGGCGGCCCGCCGTCGCGGTTCGCAGGTCCACGACCCGATTGGGTACGATCCGCAGCAGGCCAGCAGCTCGACGCTTGGCTACGTGCGGGCGACCAATCATGCCGGCGGCCTGGAGGCGGGCATGACCAATGGGCAGCCGCTGGTCATCCGGGCGGCGATGAAACCGATCAGCACGTTGCGCAGGCCGCTGGGGTCGATCGATCTGAAGACCAAAGAGTCCGCCCCGGCCGAGTACGAGCGCAGCGACGTCTGTGCGGTATCCGCGGCGAGCGTGATTGTGGAGAACGTGGTGGCTTTTGAAGTCGCCCGGGCGCTGGTGGACAAGTTTGGCGGTGACAGTGTGGAGGAGATGCAGGCGCGGTGGGAGTTGTTTCACACGCTGGCTCGCGCGCGGTGAGGCGGTGGTGAGTGGCTGCCGCGGCATCGGCGTGCCCGGTTGCGGCGCTTGCCGGCGCGGTCGTGGCGAGCACCGCGCGCGTTGCGTACACGGACGTATGCCATGAGGTTCTCCATTCGCAGACGACTGTGCCGGCTGACCTTTGTGGCCGCGTGCGTGCTGCCGACGCTGGCCACCGGGCTGACCGCGCTCGTGCTGCACTCGCCTCCGTACCGCGCCCACCGGGCGGCCGCCTGGCACGCCGGCTGGTCCGTCCTGCTGGGCCTGGACGTCGCGTCCGCGGATTGCGAGTCGGCGGGTCCGGGCCAGTGGATTGTGCGCAATCTGGAACTGCGGGATCCGGCGTCGCACGTCTGGCTCGCCCGTGTCCGCACCGTGCAGGTCGCGCGCACCGCGGACGGCTATCAAGTGCGGCTGGGACAACCGCAGGTACATGCACGGCACGTCGAGCGGCTGGCGATGCTGTTGCACGAGCACGTCCTGCGGCGCGGCGTCTCGTTCGCCTCGCCCGTGCACCTGGCGGCCGGGAGTCTGGAGTGGGTCGGCCAGTCCACGTCGGAGTCGGTTTTCGAGCTGCGCTGCGTCCTGGAGAGCGCGGCGTCGGGGACGGAGATGTTGCTCGAGTTCCGCGCGGCCGACACCGGCCCGGAGGACCGCGTGCGCTTGCGCCTGGTGCACAACCGGCAGCTGGACCCCCCGGGCACCGGCTGGGAACTGCACACCGGCGCGGCTTCCCTCCCCTGCTCGCTCGCGCGCTCCTGGCTGCCGAGCCTGGCGCGGCTGGGCGAAGCCTGTACGTTTCAGGGATCCCTGTGGTGTGAGCAGCAGCCGGCCGGCTGGGACGGCCAACTGCACGGCACGCTGCGGAGCGTGGAACTGGACGAACTGGTCACCCGGCAGTTCCCGCACAAACTCAGCGGCATCGCCGAGTTGACACTCGACGAGTGCCGCCTCGAAAACGGGCGCATCACGCACGTCCAAGCGGAGCTGCAGTGTGCCGGGGGCGGCGTGGTGAGCCAGTCGCTCCTGGACGCCGCCGAACAGGCCTGGGGGCTCACCCAGCACCCGCGTGCCGGCGACGCCGTGCTGCTGCGGTACGGTCGGCTCGCGCTGAACTTCAGCCTGACCGCAACGCAGTTCACGCTCACCACACCGGATGCCGACGGCGCCGTGCTGGCCGACAGCCACGGCCCCCTGCTCTCGCTCGAACATCCCGCCCCAAGATCGCCGCTCGCCATCCTCCACCTGCTGGTCCCGCACACCGATCTGCAGGTGCCCGTCTCCCGCGAAACCGCCGCGATGATCCCGCTCCTGCCCCTGCCCGAACTGGTACCCGCGCCGGCATCCGCGTCCCAGGCCCGGTACGCGCCGCTCCATCTGCATCTGCGCTGAGGCGAGCGGCTGTGGAACAACCGGCGCCCCGTGTACATAAGCGCGCGCTTGTTGCCGGCGCGTCAGCTGGTCGTGGACGGGCTCCACCACCAGCGCTGCGGGACCAGACCGAGCGCGATCACCAGCAGATGGCCGGCGACGATCAGTCCCAGGATCTTCAGCACACCCTCAGTGAAGCCGTACGAGTGCAGACCGACCCCCAGTTCGTTGACGCCGAACCAGGACCAGCAGGTCACGATGTTGCCGACGATGGACAAGATGGCCAGACCGCGCTGGGCCACGAGGCGTCCGAAGTAGGCGTGGAGCACCAGCGCATTCCAGAGCACGATGATCAACGCTCCGTTCTCCTTCGGATCCCAGCCCCAGAAGCGACCCCACGAATCATCGGCCCACAGGCCGCCCAGCACCGTGCCGAAGAAGCTGAAAAAGATCGCGAAGCAGAGCGTGCCGTAAATCATCCGGGCTGTTTCCTTGGCCAACACCGGAGATTGCGACGGAGTCAGCACACCGCGCAACACGTACAGCAGTCCGAACAGCCCCGCCACAAACGTCGCCGAATAGCCCGCCGTGACGCAGGTGACATGCGTGGCCAGCCAGAACTGGGTGTCGAGTACGGCGACCAGCACCGTGAACGAATCCCCCTTGAACGACGGCACGGCCGTCGTCATCAGGTGCGCGACCAGCAACGTGGCAAAGCCCAGGAAGGCGCCCACCACGTTGGCGATGCCGATCCGCGAGTAGCGTTCCAGCACCAGGGCCAGCAGCACGCCGGCCCACCCCACGAAGAGGGCCGACGAATAGAGGTTCGTGATCGGCGGTCGCCCCGAGATGTACATGCGAGCGGCCAGCGCCAGCGTGTGGACGACCAGCGTCAACACGGTCAGCCACGTGGCGGCACGCCCGAGCGGGAGACTCCATCCCAGCCAGGAGACGCAGCCGAGCACGAAGGCCAGCATATACAGGAGCATGGCGTAGTAAAAGGGCGAGAAGTGGTTGAAGAACGCCTCGAAGCGCGTCTTCCAGGGCTCCCACTCGCGCGGCCCCAACGACCGCAACAGTCCCGCGTATTCCTGGACGGCGGCATCAAACGCCGCGGCACCGCTGGCGGACTGTGTGGCCTGGTCGTACGCATCCAGCACCTTGACCAGCGCCAGGGTGGCAGGATTCGGTTCCGCCAGCTCCACGCCCTGGGCGGCGGCCATCCGCTGAGCCAGCGCGTCGAAAACCGCATCCGCGTAGGCCTGCCACTTGCCCTCGGGAGTCTGCGGCGGTACGGCCAGGGGCAGCGGCATGCCGGCGTTCTGTTCGCGGCGGTTCGCTTCGGCGGTCAAGTCCTCGCGCAGCGACTCCAGACGCAGCGGGGCGGGGCGAAACGCTTCCCGCAGCATGATGTAGTGGTTGAACTTGCGGTCCAGCTCGAGAACCTTCTTCTGAAACAGATCCGGCTGGCCGGTGTCGGCTTGTCGCGCTTGTCGCACCTGGGTGCTGAACTCCTGCAACCGCGGCACAACCTCGCTGATCGCATAGCGGAATCCCGACCGCCGCTCGAGGCCCAGCAGGTCGAGCAGTTCGAGGTTCTGGATGCGAAACACCCGGTGCTGCTCGGCCGTGTCGGCATCGGTGATGACATCCAGCAGCCAGCGGATGGCGGGCTGCGTGTTTCCCTCGGCATCCCGCCAATCCTGTCGATCGGACAGAATCCGCAGGCTGTTGCGGGCCAACGTGTCGAACGGCTTGATCCGCCCTTCGTACATCACCGGCAAGCGGCCGAACGCGGCGAGATCTGCCGCCCCTTCGGCCGGCGGCCGCACGAGTGCCTTGCTGGCCAGCCACAGGCCGCTGGCGACGACCACGAGCACCGGGACCAGCCACGCCGCCCGGGAAGGGCCGGCCGCAGCGGGAGCCAGGGCCGCGGGCACGCGCGGTGTGGCCGGCCGATGACCGCGCTCGGCCAGTGACGTCTTGCGGTCACCGGCCATCGCCGTCGCACCCAGCCGCGCCTCGGCCCGGCGGCGGAGGAACCGCCGCAAGGTCACCGTGAACTGCCCCAGCATGCCCACGGCCACCATCATGCAGGCCATGTAGGGGATCCGCCAGCCCGTGTTCGTGACCACCTGCAGGCCGGTGTACTCCTGGCCGCTGCGCGCATCGCGCCCGTAATTCGACTGGTAAAACGTCTCGCCCGCGTACCGCAGCGGATTGTTCATCCAGATACGCACCTCGCGGTCGACGTTCTGCTGAGCGTCGACCAGCCGCAGCGTGCTCGAGTAGCTCTTGGCCGTCTGCGTGCCCATGTACACGTCCTGCGTCACGTCCATCAGGTGCATGGAATACGGCTTGTACATGTGCCTGTAGCGCAGGCTGACCTCCCAGGTGCGATCGCCGACCTGGATGGTCTCCGCGCGGCCGCGAAACCAATCGTCGAGCCCGACGAGCCACACGCCCAGCTCCTGCTGGCTCGCCGCGTCCCGCAGCCGCACGTACGCGGCGGCGCGGTTGGACGCGCCGGACGTGTCCGTGCCGCTGACCGGCACCGTTCCGACGGCCAGTTCGCGCAGCCCGTTTCCCACCGTCGCCGGATTCGTGTCCTGCGGCTGCGCCGCCCGCCGCACGGAATTCACAAAGAACTCGACGATTTCGACCTGGAACGGCAAGGGCGTGTCCTGAATCACGTGGCCCGGCCGCAGCAATGATCCGGGGATGGCCACGACCTCGTCCTCCTGCGGGTCGGAGGCGTCAACAAAGGCGAGTTCCACTTCCCGCGTGTCCAGTACATAGTTGACCGTCTGCCCCTCGACGATCTGCATCTGGCCTTCCACCGCCGTCAGGCCCACCAGGAGCTCGCCGAGCATCAGCAGCGCGATGCCGGCGTGCAGGACCATCAGACCGCCACGCTTGCCGAACACCATCGCACAGCCAGCCAGCAATACCCCACTGGCCACCGTGCACTGCGTGAGTAACCACAAGATGCGCAACGAAGGCCAGTCGGTGAACAGCCGCAGGGGCCTGGCCGACTGCTCGGTCCCCGCCACGATCACGACGGTCGTGAGGAGCACGCCCACCGCCGTGACCGCCAGGCCGCTCACCAGCATGCGGCGGCTGCCCGAGAGCCGGAAGCGGATCAGATGCGCCGCCAGCAGATTGAAAAACATGACGAAGCCAATGAGCCAGCCGCTGGGAAAAAAGAACCCGTATCCCCAGGGAATCTCCTGCATCTCGGGAAAGAACGATCGCGGAAAGAAAATGCGAAAATCGATCCACGCCAGCGCCGAACTGAGCGCGGCGGACGGCGTGCTGAGGTTCATCCGGAAGTAGTCGTCCATCACCTGCCAGATGTCCTTCTCGGTCTGCGCCAGCGTGCCGGCGAACACGATGAAGATGGCCATGACGAACAAGGCAATGGTCAGTTTCAGCGAGGCGAGCGGCGTGAGGATGGCGACCACCACGTCCCACCAGGTGGGAACAGGCGACGTGGGCGACGTGGGATGATCCGCATCGTCCCGCGGGGCATAGGTTACCGGCCGCGACGGCGGACTGAGTTTGGTGGCCATCAACTGCTCCCGTTTTGACTCCGACTTACACACCAGGTGCGGGGGGTACCTGCCCCAGGCCCTGGGACGCCATGTCTGTTCTTCCTACGGACGGTTGTTCGGCGGGGTGGGGTGGGTTGGCGGCGCCTCCGGGTGCGGCGAGGCGACCATGGCACCCGTCCCCTCTTGCAGCGAGCCAATAATGTCCACGAGAATGGCCGAGCCCTGCGCCAACTGGATCGTTTCGGTCTCCGTCCCCAGCTGAGCAGCTGTCACCGAGGACCGTCCCATCTGGCTGCGCCAGCGATTCACGTTGTCCAGGACCGCTGTCTCGGCCGGACCGCTCGCCAACGCAATCACGGACACCTCGAGTGCCTTGCCGGCCGCGTCGATGCGCAGCGTGGCCACCCGCTGGCCAGTGCCCGGCAACTCCCGCCAGGATTCCGGCAGCTGCCAGCGCGGCGCGGACTGCGCGTCATCAAACGCGAGCGATGCGATCAAGGCGCGAAAGGCGTCGGCCTCTTGAGTGACCGCGTCGCGCGGACCAACCATCTTGAAGTACCAGGTCCGATCGTCGCGCGGAACGATCGCTCCCAGCAGTCGGTCGGCGTTGGCCGCGCGGACCGGTGGCGCGGCCGACTCCGAGGCCGACCGCACGTGGTTCGCAGCGTAGACCAGTTCCGGTTTAGGCACGCGATAGTGCCGCACAGCCTCCTGTTGGCCGCACCCGGCCGCGGCCAGCGCGACGGCCACGATCCCGATGATGCTCCTTCGGCGGGCCGCGGCGGCCGACTGCGGCGTGAGTTGATTGCGGGTGTGGTTGCAGCCCGGTGAGTATCGCGACATAGTGCCTTCCCAGCATGCGCACAGACTGGCCGACCGACCACGGCAGGATGTCCAGGCGGGAGCGTATCGGTCGTTACCGGGATTATAGAGGGGCGCCACCCCGCGTGACTAGGCGCAGCGCCCGCCCGCGACGGGTCTGGGACGCCGTCTCATTGCCGTGCGCCGCGCGGGGCCGCTCATTTATTCATGCCGAGCGCGTCGACGATCGCGTTGGCGATACCCCCCGCCAAGCCGCTCTCGCCGTTCCAGGCCCACATGTTGCGAACGACATCCGCCATGAGCATGCCGCTGACAGCCAGCAGCAGGACGACGAAGATCAGCGCGAGCAGATTCCAGGCGGTGAAGGGCACTTCCGCGACCTCACCCGCCCCCACCGCGGCGGCTTTGGCCGCGACGGCCGCCGCCTCGTCGATCGGCTCCAGCTGAACGTCCAACGCCTCCGCTTCGTCGGCCACTAACAGCGGTTCCGCTTCGCCGAGCCCCACCGCCGAATCGCTTTCAAACGCGCCGGAGTCGTCCAGCGCGATGACTTGCGAACCGCTGTCCGAGGATTCGTCGCCGAGCATTTCATCGGACGGCGACAGCAGGAACTCCTCGTCCTGTTGCAGCCGCGTCGCATCGTCGGAGGCCGCCACATCGTCTTCCAGCGAAATCATGTCATCGTCCTCGGGCAGTTCCAGCGCCGCCGCCGACGATTCCCCCTCCAGGAGCAGACCGCTGTCGGAGGGATTCGCCAATCCGATGCCGCTGTCCCCTGCCCCGGCCGGCAGCTCGCTGCCGTCCGAATCGTCCAGCACATCCTGATCACTGGCCTCCGCCGACAACGCCAACTCGGCGTTGTCCGCCAGCATCAGCCCTTCGTCGGATTCGAACTCCAGGTCGTCCGCGACCCGCAGCTCGTCGCTCAGATCCGCCGAGTCAGCCGGCCCGGACGCGGCGGGACCGGGCATCCGCTTGGCACTGCTGCCCGCCAACTCCACGTCACTGCCCTCGTCGGAATCGGAGGCCAGCCGAATCTCGCTCAGGTCATCCTGCTCCTTCTTGCCAATGATCGTGCTGGACGAGTCCTGATCGCTCTCGGGCTGCTCGCCACTGATGAGAATCGACGAGTCCTGCAGGTCTTCCCCGGCCTCGGCGTCGCCGTCGAGATGCAACAGGCGGTCGAAATCATCGCCACTGAGAGAGGCGGAATCGGAGAGCTCGAAGTCGTCGGCGTCGGTCGCCAGATCGCTGGTCAGCCGCTGGATTTCTTCCGGCTTGAACTTCCAGCTCGTGCCGTCCTTGTAGCCGTGCACCTTGCCGGCTTCCCGCAGTTCCTGCAAGTGCTCCGGGGTGATACCCAGCTGTTTGGCAGCCGCTTTGAGGTCGATGAATTTGCCGGCCATTCGTCACGAGGCTCCCGAATTACACACCACAATCGTCAGGACTGGGCACTTTACTGCTGCTCGAGCAACGCGCGGATCTCGCGCGGCAAAGGACGTACGCCGTTGAACTCCTCGACCAGCAAGTCCCACTGCACGTTCCGTACACTCTTGAGTTCGATCTGACCCGTCGCCCGATCGACGTGGTACACCGCCATGACCCGCGACTTGACATCAATCAACGTGACCTGCGCTGGCCCGCTCCCCGTCTCCGAGGAGAAAGCCATCAGGTCCCCCGCTGCCGCCAGCGGAATCCGGGCGCCGAGCGTCGGTGGCGCACTGGGTGACTGCGGCGGCTGCCCCCACGCCGGCAACTCGATCGAAGTCGCCCACCACGCCAGCACCAACACCACCAACACGCTCAGTCCAAAGGCCGCAATACGCATCGTTCGCCTCCCTTGCCGGACCGTTTGCGGAGATCGGACCCTCAAACTCATTCTAAAAGGGCCAGTTCCCGATGCAAGACTCTCCGCCCCCGCGCCGCGGACGTTTCAACATATTTGTGCGTGCTCTACACGCCGCAGCCGGCATAACCCCCCAGGACAGCGTAGCGGGACCGGTGGGGTCGCGGGTCGCGAAGTGCCGCCGGGCGTCCTAGAATGTCCGGGATTCAGGGATTCAGCAGAATGCATGGGAATTCCGGGGATTCACCCCGGGGGGGACCTCGAGAGACGGAGGAACGCACCGTGTTCCGCGTGACGTGTCAGATCGACTTCTGTTACGGACACCGCCTGCTCAATTACGCCGGTAAATGCCGGTTCCTCCATGGGCATAACGGCCGGGCCGTCATCGCCATCGCCGCCGCCGAGCTGGACCACCGCGGCATGGTCGTCGACTTCTCCGATATCAAACGCGAGGTCAACCATTGGATCGATGCCCACCTGGATCATCGCATGATTCTGCAGGAAAGCGATCCCGTGGTGCCGTTTCTGCAGCAGCTGGGCGAGCCGCTGTGCCTGTTGCCCGAGAACCCCACGGCGGAGAACATCGCCAAACTGATCCACGATGCCGCGGTCGCGCGCGGGTTTCCCATCGCGTCGGTGCAGATGTGGGAGACGCCCCGCTGTTTTGCCACTTACGAGGGGGGAAAGGGCAAAAAAAATAGTCCGGGCGGCCGGTGACGGCCATACCCGGACTATGGTTCCCCCCCTGGGCTTGCCGGGTAATTGCTCAGTGTCGTCTGGTTCGTTCTTGTCCCGGCAATGCTCCCACTTATCGGCCTGCCGTTGCGCGGGACTTGCGACATTTTTGGCCTCGTCAGCCCACTTTTCAGCGAGTATGCTCCCACGCCAATCGGCGGGTTCTCGTGCGAAGGCGAAAGGGGGATGCACCGCGAGGCCGGGGAATCTTTCGAGTCGGGCTCATTAGAGTGTAGCGATTATTCCGATTTTTCTGGCAGTGCGCCATCGTTGCGCAGCCGACTTCCCGTCCGCGCACAGAAAGGACGCTTGTGGTGAGCGAAGGACGCGATCGATATTCGGTGTGGGCCATGCTGGGTCACGTCGGTTGGCCGTTGATCCTGGGTCTGGCGGCGTGCACCGTGTTCTACGCGGTGGTGCTCCCAGCACTGGGCGACTCCCCGCTGGCGCAACGCTACTTTACCGCCCATCCGGTGCTTTACCTTGAGACGGCGCTGTTCTTCATCGGCCTGGCCGCACTGGGGCTCAAGCTGGCCAGCCTGCTGGGACAGCTGAGTGTGATGCGGCGCACCGAGTGCTTTCCTGGCGCGGTGCGACCGGCGCCGGTCGAACGCTGCAGCGACCTGCTGGACGAACTGCACGAATGGCCCAGTCGTTTTCGCCGCTCGTGCCTCGGCCGACGGCTGCAGGAGGCGCTGGAGAGCGTCGAGCGGAAGGGAGCGGCCGACGGTCTGGAAGACGAGCTGCGCTACCTGTCCGAGCAGGACGAAGCGCGGCAGCACGAGAGTTACGCGCTGGTCCGCATCGTGATCTGGGCCACGCCGATGCTGGGATTTCTGGGCACGGTGGTGGGGATCACGCAGGCGCTGGGCGATCTGGACCCGAAACTGTTGGCTACCGCCATGCAGACCGCCATGGAAGGATTGATGGCGGGGCTGTACGTGGCGTTCGACACGACCGCCCTGGCGCTCTCCTTGTCCATGTTGTTGATGTTTGTGCAATTCTTGACGGAGCGCCTCGAGGGGCAGCTGTTGTCGCTCGTCGATGCCCGGGTCAACGAAGAGCTCATAGGCCGGTTTGAGACCCTCGGCTCGACCCACGATCCGCACCTGGCGACCGTCCAGCGGATGGCGCGGGAAGTGGTGCAGAGCAGTGAGAAACTGGTCGCGCGGCAAGTTGAGTTGTGGCGGGCGAGCCTGGATGCCGCGCAGCAGCAATGGACGACCGCGGCGCAGGAAGTGGCGCAACAGCTGCGCGACGCGCTGACGGCGGCGCTGGGACACTCCTTGAGCGACTTCGCGGTGCGCATGGCACAGACCGAGTCCGCCGCGGCCGAGCAGGCCGCCCAGCGTTGGGAGCAGTGGCAGACCGTCTTCTCGCACAACGCCCGAATCATGCAGGCCCAGC
The DNA here is from genome assembly GCA_025459265.1 of Pirellulaceae bacterium. GTDB lineage: Bacteria > Planctomycetota > Planctomycetia > Pirellulales > Pirellulaceae > JAAYDI01. The sequence goes on from JALOQX010000024.1 coordinate 12,975, forward strand.
AGCAGGAACTCAGTCGGCAGAGCGAGCTGATGGTCCGCATCACCGAAGCGACCGGTGACGTCATCAAGCTCGAAACGGCCTTGAACCAGAACCTGACCGTACTGGCCGGAGCCAAGCACTTTGAGGATACGGTGATGAGTCTGGCGGCCGCCATCCATCTGCTCAATACGCGGCTGGGCGCGCCGGCCGCCGAGACCCGGCGGATTGAGCTGACCACGGGCAAGGCACAGGGTCGCGCGGCATGACACGGCGGCGCTCGCCACAGGCGACAGTCGGCATCTCCCTGTTTCCGTTTCTCGCCGTGCTCGTCTGCACGATGGGTGTGCTGATCGTGCTGCTGGTCCTCATGGTCCACATGGCCCGCGTCGACGCGTCCGAAGAGGCGGCCACGCCGGAAGCGCTCGCCGCGCCGGACGCACAACAGGTGGCTCGGGAGGAAGCCGCCTGGCAGGAGTCGTTGCTCAGACAACAACGCGATCGCGTGCGTCAGGATGTCGCCCGTCGCCGGCTGGAGCTGAGTCACCTGGAACAGCACATCCGCGAACTCGAACAGCGCTGGCAGTCGCTGCGCGCCTCGGCGGCGGATCTCGAGCGCCGCCTGCGCGGCGACACGGCGGGACAGGCCACGGATCAGGCGCAATTGGAGCAGCTGCGGGAGGCCGTCCGCCTGGCGGCCGAGGAACTGGCCCAGGCCCAGGCCCAGGCCGCGGACCAGCCGCGCCGCTACGCCATCGTCCCCTACGACGGTCCACAAGGCACGCATCGACGACCGATCTACATCGAGTGCACGGCCCAGAGCGTGATCATCCAGCCGGAGGGCCTTGTGCTCACCGCACGCGACTTCGCGGGACCCCTCGGACCAGGTAACCCGCTGGACGCGGCGCTGCGCGCCATCCGCGAGTTTCAGGCTCAGCTGGGAACGCTCAGCGCCGGCGACGAGCCCTATCCGCTGCTGATCGTCCGCCCGGACGGTGTCGAATCCTATGCCGCGGCCCGCGCGGCCATGCGCACCTGGGACGACGAATTCGGCTACGAACTGGTCGATGCGGACATGCAGTTGGCGTACCCGGAGGCCGACCCCGCCCTGGCCCAGCTACTGACCAAAGTTGTCCAGGACGCGCGGTCTCGCCAGGAGATTCTGGCCGCCGCCATGCCGAGCCATTTTGGCGGTGTGCGGGGCGACGAGATCGGCTTCGTCGCATCGCCCAGCACCGGTGGATTCCGACAGCAGGGCGATGGCGCCCCGGCGCGACTGGAGTCGCGCGTCGGTGGCTTCGGCCGCGGCAACGATGCGCAGTTCGCCGACGGAGTCGCCGGGCCCGACAAGCCGGATGCCGCCGAAGCACCCCCGGGACTGCACGCTCCGGACACGCGGCCCGGCCAGGGTGCCGCCGCACCGGCCATCCAGCTGGGCCAGGGCGGCTCGCCCCTCACCCGGGCCCGCGGACGCGATTGGGGACTCCCTCCCAACGCCGCCCAGGCCACCGGCGTGGTCCGACCCATCCGACTCGGCTGCCACCCCGACCGACTGATCCTCTTCCCCGAACGCGACGATCGCCGCGCCCCGGACACGATTCTCGTCGAAGGGTCCATGCTCGATGAAATCGACACCCTCTCCGCGCGGATCGCGGCACGCGTTGAATCCTGGGGCCTGGCCGTGGCCGGCGGCTACTGGAAACCCGTCCTCCATGTCCAGGTCGCGCCGCACGCCGAGGAACGGTTCCGCGAACTGCAGATGCTGTTGGACGGGAGCGGGTGGGAACTTCGGAGGACCAACCCGTGACACGTCGCCGACGAGACGAGAACGGCGCGCCGGGGCAGGATTCGTTCCTGGACGTCGTCTCCAACCTGGTGGGCATTCTGATCATTCTGGTCATGATCGTCGGAGCCCGGGCGAAGGATGCCATGCGGCACGTCGATCCACCCGCCCTGGCCACGCCGCCGATCGAGGCGGAGACTCCGCGCCAAGCCGCGCTGGCCGCCCGCGATGAACTCGCGGCGCTGCTCGAGAGCAGCCAGCGTCAGGAGATCGAAGTCGCGTACCGGCGGCACGAACGCGACCGGATGCTCCAGGTGCTGGCCGAATCGCAGCAGGTGCTGGACCGGGAACTCAACCAGTTGGACCAGCACCAGCGCGCCGCGCACGAACTCCAGGTGCAACTGGCCGACGCGCGCCGCGAACATCAGTCGCTCCAGCAGAAACGCGCAGCGCTCGCCCGCACCGAGACGCCAGTCACCGTGCTGACGCACCGACCCACGCCCATGGCCAAGACCGTCTTCGGCAAGGAAGTGCACTTCCGGCTGCTGGCCGGGCGCCTCGTCTATGTGCCCCTGGATGAACTGGTCGAGATGTTCCAGGCCGATGCGCGCGACAAAGCCTGGAAACTCAAACAGGCCCCCAGCATCACCGACCGCGTCGGCCCGTACCGCGGCTTCCACCTGCAGTACACGCTCAAACGCACCACCTTCCAACTCGAGTCGCGGGCGGGCAGCGTCAGTGTGCCCCGGGTCGAACTGGATCATTTCGTGCTGATCCCCACCCAGGAGGACCTGGGAGAAACCGTCGAGCGGGCGCTGCAGCCCGATTCCGAGATGCGCACCATCCTCGCTGCGTTCGACCCGCGCCAGGCCACCGTTACCGTGTGGGTCTATCCCGACAGCTTCGACCAGTTTCGCCAAATCAAGGAAGAGCTGTACAAGCTCGGCTTCCTCACCGCCAGCCGACCGCTGCCCGACGGTCAACCCATTACCGGCGCGCCGCAGGGCACCCGCTCCGCGGCCCAGTAGGGAAGTGAGAGAGTAGTGAGGAGAGAGGAGAGAGGAGAGCAGTAGGGAGGGCGAGGCGACCGCGGGAGGGCGAGGCGACCGCGGGAGGGCGAGGCGACCGCGGGAGGGCGAGGCGACCGCGGGAGGGCGAGGCTCCTGCCGAGCCGCGGTCCAGGAGCCACGGCCGCATCGGGGAGCAAGGGCGGCATGGGGGGATTGTGCGGGACGCTGGGATGGGAAGCGCGAGGAGCACAGCGGCGGGCGAGCCTTGACGTGGGGCTCCGCCGAATCCGCGTGAATCACTTGACAACGACGTGTCACAATCGCCTATGCCGCCGGCCTGCCCGGGAGTAGTTTGCGTTCTGCGCTGCACGCGGGCACAACTCCGCTCCCCGTCTCCTTCCTTTCTCCGTGCCGCCGCTCAGGCGTCAACTCGAGCGATCATCCTGCATATCCTGTACATCCTGTCGAAAAGAAACAGACAAGACGGCCGATAAGCGGCACACGGCAGGACAACGCGCTGCCGCTGTCACGGGCCGAAGAAGTGGCGGACGCAGCGCTGCAGCAGCACCTCGCTCTCGGGCGCGTCCGTGCACCGCGCGGAGAACTCATCAAGGGGGACTCCGGCGATCCGCGCGACGTACTCCGGGTAGGCCTGCGCGCGCTGCAGGAGGGTCGGCCGGGTCAGTTCGGGATGAAACTGCGTGCAGTAAATCGGCTTGCCGGGCACGCAGAAGGCCTGATGCCGGACGCGGGCGGAGGAGGCCAGCAGCACGGCCTGCGGCGGCAACCGGTCCACGATGTCCTGATGTCCCATGTGGGCCGCGAACCGCGGCGGCAGCCGGCCGAAGACCGGATCGCGGCGTCCCTCCGGCGTCAGCTCGAGCAGCTCCGTGCCCAGTTCGGCGCGGTGCAGATCGGTCACTACCTCGCCGCCCAGCGCCCGCGCCATGGCCTGGAACCCCCAGCAAGACGCAAACGTCGGCACCGACCAGTCGTAGAGCTCCCGCATCGCCGCGAGCGCCGCGGGGAGCCAATCCCCGCCGGCGACCACCGAGTAGTCGCCGCTGCCCCCCAGCAGCACCATGTCGACCCGCTGCAGGTCCGCACGGGTCGGCGCACCGGCCAGCAGATCGAACACGGCCAGCTGCTGCGGCGCGCACCCCAGCGCCCGCACGAAACACGCGACCTCCTGGTGGCGGATCGGGTCCTGGGCGTTGCGCATTTGCAGCAGCAGGAATCGCAGGCGCGCGGGAGGACAAGTAGCCGTCATGGTTGCTCCCAGGCAATCTGGACCGGCGCGCCGACGCTCACACCCATCGCGATCGACGCGTTGCCGCAGGTCAACGCGATCTCGATACGGTCGCTCGAACCGACGAGAGCAACAAGTTGTTGGGGGGGCACCTGGCCGTACGTGTTCACGAAGGCAGCGCAGGATGCGTTGCCGCAGGTGACGCGCAGCGTCTCGCGGGGCACGTCGGGCGGCAGCAGGCTGCGGGTGATGTTCGAGATCAGGTTGCCGAAATGATCCACCAGCACCACGGTGCCGGTCACAGCGCCTGCCGCGCGCGTGACGGCGGGCTCGGCCAGCTCGCGCTGCAGCTGGTGCGTTGGTCCCAGCTCGGCTGGCGCCAGCCCCAGGCTCAGGTGCGCCGCCACCGGGGCCAGAATATCCCGGCCATGGAACGTCGCCGACACCGGATGCCGGAAGTACTGCGGGTTGTGAAGCGCGATGCCTGCCGCCACGTCGCAGCGCCGCGCGACGAGGCTCAGCAGGCCGTTGTCCGGCGCCAGGAAGTGCTGGGGACCCAGCCGGGCGTACACCAGCGTCCGCGCCGTGCCCACCCCGGGGTCCACCACGCACACGTGAATCGTCTCGTCGGGAAAATGCGGGGTCACGTCGTGCAGCACGAGCGCGGCATGATAGACATTCTGCGGCGAGATGCCGTGGGTGATATCCACCAGCGTCGCGGCGGGATTCAGGCCCAGCACGACCGCCTTCATCTGCGCGACGTAGGGGCTGCCGTCGCCGAAGTCCGTCAGGAACGTGATGATCCGGTTCATGGCGTGTCGGCCGCCGCAATCAACTCGCTGCAGATCGCCTTGACGCGCGCCGGATCGACGTTGGGGTTGCGCTGCCGGGCCTTGCCGATCAGCGCTCCCAGCGCCTGCGTTTTGCCGCCACGCACGTCCCGCACAATGTGCGGATGTTCGGCCAGGAGTGTGCGGCACAGCTCCAGCAGGTCCTCGCTGGCGACCTGGACGATGCCCAGCGCCTGCCGCGCCGCGGCGACCGTGGCCCCCGTCTCCACCATCCGCTGAAACACCTGCCGGGCACGGGTCGTCTCCAGCTCGCCGGCTGCGACGCTGCGCAGCAGCTCCGCCAAGCCGGCTGCCGGCACCGGCAGCTGTTGGATGGTCAGTCCTCGTTCGTTCAGCGTGCGGAGCACGTCCTGCTGCAGCCAGTTGCTCGCCCGCCGCGCGTCGGCGCCGCACGCGACCGTCTGCTCGAAGTAATCCACCAGTGCCGGGCCCTGATTCACCAGCACGTCGGCATCGTACGGGTCCAGCCCGTGGTGCGCCACCAGCTGCGCCCGGCGCGTGGCGGGCAGCGCCGTCAGCGCGGCGCGCACGGCCGCGACTTCCTCCGGCCGCACGGTCACCGGCACCAGGTCCGGCTCGGGAAAGTACCGGTAGTCGCTCGATTCCTCCTTGTGCCGCTGGCCACGCGTCACCTGGGCCTGGTCGTCCCAGCCGCGCGTCTGCTTGGGGACCTCACCCAGCGTGCGTCCGGTCGTCCGCCATTCGTCGCCCTGACGCTGTGCCTCGTACGCCAGCGCCCGTTCCACCGCCCGGAAACTGTTCATGTTCTTGATTTCCACGATCGGCGTAGCGACGCGACCGCGCGGCGTGTCCAGGTGCAGGTTGACGTTCGCGTCCACCCGCAGACTCCCCTCCTGCATATTGCAGTCGGACACGTCGAGATAACTCAGCAGCAGCTTGAGCTCATTGAGGAAGAACCGGGCCTCGGTCGGGGAACGCAGGTCGGGCTGCGTGACGATCTCCAGCAGCGGCGTGCCCGCGCGGTTCAGGTCGATGCGACTGTCCGCGTGCCCGGCCACCTCGTCGTGCATGCTCTTGCCCGCGTCCTCCTCCAGATGGGCCCGCAGGATCCGCACCCGCCGCGGCGTCCCCGCCCCCTGCGGATCGGGCAGATCCAGGTAGCCGTCGCGCGACAACGGCAGATCGTACTGGCTGATCTGGTAGCCTTTGGGCAGGTCGGGATAGTAGTAGTTCTTGCGGTCCCATTTGGTCAACGTCGGGATGTCACAGTGCAGCGCGACGGCGGCCCGCAGCGCCAGTTCGACCGCGCGGCGATTCATCACCGGCAAGCTGCCGGGCAAGCCCAGGCAGACCTCGCACGTCTGGGTGTTCGGGGGCGCGCCGAACTGCGTGCTGCAGCGACAGAAGAGCTTGGTCCGCGTCTTGAGCTGCACGTGGACTTCCAGGCCGATGACGGTCGTGAACGCTGCAGCACTCATGGCAACTCCGGCACGTGCGTGTGCCAGTCCGTGCGCTGTTGGTAGCGATGTCCCGCGGCGAGCAGGCGGGCCTCTTCAAACGGTGGGGCCAGCAACTGCAGCCCCACCGGCAGGCCGCCGCGCGTAAAACCGCAGGGAAGCGCCAGCCCGGCAATCCCCGCCAGATTCGCCGTGACCGTGTACAGATCCTCCAGGTACATCGACAACGGATCGGCCAGCTTCTCGCCAGCACAGAACGCGGGCGACGGTGTCGTCGGGCCGAGGAGCAGATCGACCTCGCCAAAGGCGCGGTCGAAGTCGCTGCGGATCAGCCGGCGGACACGCAGCGCTTGGAGGTAGTACGCCTCGTAGTACCCGGCACTCAACGCATACGTGCCCAGCATGATCCGCCGCTGCACCTCCGCCCCCAGCGCTTCCGAGCGGCTCTGGCGATACAAACGCACCAACGGCGTGTCGACCTCGTCCGGCGCGGCCGCCGACCCGCGCTCCTCGGCCAACGCCCGCAACAACGCCGACTCGTCCGTCCGATACCCGAAATGCACGCCGTCGTACCGGGCAAGATTGCTGGACGCTTCACACGACGCGATCAGGTAGTACGTGGCGATCCCGTACCGACTGTGCGGGAGCGATACGTCGTGAATCGTGGCGCCGAGCGACCGGAAGACCTCCAGCGCCGACTGCACCGCCTGCCGCACTGCGTCGTCCAACCCCGCCTCAAAATGCTCCCGCACCACGCCCAGCCGCAGGCCCGCGAGATCCTGGTCGAGGGTCTGGCTGTAGGCCGGCACGGGACGCAGGGCACAGGTGGCGTCACGCGGATCCGGACCGGCGATGAGCTCCAGCAACAGCGCGGCATCCTCGGCGGTGCGGGTCATCGGGCCCACCTGATCCAGGCTGCTGGCGAAGGCAATGAGCCCGTAGCGGCTCACGCGGCCATACGTCGGCTTGAGCCCCACGATGCCGCAATACGCCGCAGGCTGCCGGATCGACCCGCCCGTGTCGCTGCCGATCGCACCGGGGACCGTGCGGGCGGCCACCGCCGCGGCCGACCCGCCGCTGGATCCCCCGGGCACGCGCCGCAAGTCCCACGGATTGCGCGTCGTCCCCAGCGCGGCGTTTTCCGTGGAGCCGCCCATGGCGAACTCGTCCAGGTTCGTCTTGCCCAGCAGCACCAGCCCGGCGGCACGCAGCTTCTGTACCACCGTCGCGTCGTACGGAGGAACGAACTGGGCCAGCATGCGCGAGCTGCACGTCGTCGCCTGGCCCCGCGTGCAGAGATTGTCCTTCAGCGCGATCGGCACACCGTCCAGCGGGCTGCGTGCACGCCCCGCCGCGCGGCGGCCATCAGACTCCGCGGCCTGCGCGAGCGCCCCCGCCTCGTCGACGGCCAGATACGCGCCGATCGACGCCTCCACGCGGCGGATTTCGTCCAGACAGGCCTGCGTGACGTCGCGTGCCGACACGTGCCCCGCTGCCAGGGCGTCACGCAGCTGGGCGACCGTCAGGTGGATCAACCGCATGGTCCCGTTCCGCTAGAAATCGCCCCCGAGTACGGCGGGGACGCGGTAGCATTCCACGTCCCGCTTGGGCGCATTGCGCAGCGCCTCCTCGCGATCCAGACTCGGCGCCAGCGTGTCGTCCGCCAACACGTTCTCCAGATCCAGTGCATGCGCCAGCGGCGGCACGTCACGCGTGTCAAGCTCCTGCAGCTGTTCGACGTACGCCACGATCCGCGCCAAGTGGACCGTCATCGCATCCAGCTGGGCCGGTGGCAGCTGCAGACGGGCCAACAGGGAAACCTTCTCCACGTCTTGCCGCGTGAGGCTCACGACTTAGCCTTGGCTTTCTCGGCGGTCGGCAGGCGAAACGGCTTCTGGCGGACGACCCGGCGGACCGCGCCGCTGCGCAGGCATTGCGTGCACAGGCGCACGGTCCGGTTCGTCCCGTTGGCCGTGGTGATCCGCACCCGCTGCAGGTTCGGCTTGAACTGCCGGCGCGTGATGCCTGTGATTTTGGTCCCCACGCCCCCGAGGTACTTGGCCTTGCCGCGCGTCTCGATGGCGTTGCCGACTTGCGTCCCCTTGCCGCAGATTTCACAGACCCGAGCCATGGACATCCCCTCGAACAGTCGACCCGTAACCGGCGCAAACCCTAGAGTATAGCTCTCCGCACCGCGGCCGCAACGGCAGATCACGCCGCGCAACCCGGCCGAACCGCGCGTGACGGACCGGGAGGTCCGTCCTACGGGGAGTGCTTGCCCGGGGCCCTCAGCGACTGGTGGCGAACGCGCGCGTCAGGGAGAGGACCTCGCTGAGCACGCGCCCATTGGTGCCCAGACCCTCGCCGTGATAGATCGAACGGTTGCCACGCCAGTCGGTAAACGTGCCGCCGGCTTCCTCCAGGACGGGCTGGAGCGCCGCCGCGTCCCAGACGCTCATCACGGGATCGAGCATCAGCTCGGCCCGACCCGTGGCGACCAGCAGGTAGCCGTAGCAGTCCCCCCAGGTCCGTGTGGTCGCCGCCCGGCGCTGCAGGTCCCAGAAAACCTGTCCCGCCTCACGCTGCTCGAACAGATCGATTTGCGTGGTCACGAACAATCCGTCGACCAGCCGGTCACACGACGACACGCGGGCGGCCCGCACGGGATCGTCCCCGTGCGCATACCACGCGCCGCCACCTTCCGCCGCGTAGAGGCTCTCGCCGAGGGCCGGCATCTCAATGACCCCGGCCACACTCCGCTGCTCGTACTCCACGCCGATCAGCGTGCCGTAGAGTGGCACGCCGCACACGAACGACTTGGTCCCGTCGATGGGATCGAGAATCCAGCGAAACCCCGACGTGCCCTCCTGATGGCCGAATTCTTCCCCCACGATCGCGTCCTGCGGAAACTCCTGCGCGATCCGCCGGCGCAGCAACAGCTCGGCTTCGCGATCCGCAATCGTGACGGGCGAATCGTCCGCCTTGCGCTCGACAACGTACCGCGCGCTGCGAAAGTACTGCAGCGTCAGCTGACCGGCCTCCCGCGCCGCACTGCGCGCCACCTCGAGGCGGGCCGTCAGAGCACGACTGTCCAGGCCCATGTCGATCCTATGTCCGCTCGCGGTCCGCCGCCGAAGGCGGCTCGAGCAACTGGGACAACTTGATGGCCTCCAACTGGCGGCGCGACTGGTCCGTCACCGCCCGCAACGCCTCGCTGAGTCGGGATTGCGATTCCGCCGTCATCCCCTCCATCAGCGGCTCCCCCGTATTGAGCGGGCCTTCGATCGCTTCGATCACCTCCAGCAGCGATACTTCGTGCGGCGACCGCACCAGGGAGTAACCTCCATCGACGCCACGCGTCGAGCGCAGAATACCGTGCGTGACCAGGCTGCGCAGAATCTGCAGCAGAAACCGCTCGGGCATCTTCCCCGCCGCCGCCAGCTGGCTACAGGGCACCGGCGTTGCCGAGTCGCTCTTGGCCAACTGCAGCGTGGCCCGCACCGCGTAAGCGACTGTCCGTGATAGCTTCATCGTCGTAGCCCGCCTTCATATATCAGGACCGCTCCCGAGGCGGTGTGCGGTTGTGCCGGCCGCGCCGGCGACTAATCTATCAGAGCTGATTCGAAAGTCAATGAGTCTCCTGGGGGTCTTGTCGGCGGAAAGCGTGCCAAATCAACAAGATGGCACCTGTGACCAGCAGGCTGTCCGCGAGATTGAAGATCGGCCAGTCAAACCCCACCGCGTCGACCTTGAAGTGCAGCCAATCGCGGACTGCGTAGACACGCTGCCCCGCCCGTCCCTCGCCCGCCCAGGCCGTCCACGTCAGACCGTGCCAACCCAGTCGATCGTACAGGTTGCCGAGAATTCCCGCCATCACGAGCCCGAGCGCTATCGTCAAGTGCAGGTCCCGCGCCGCCCCGGCCCCGAACAGCCACGTCAGGATCCCGATGCCCGCCAGGCACGAAAGCACCGCAAAGACCACGACGTAGCCCTGGCCGAGCCCGAACAACGCGCCTTCGTTCAGGCTCGTCTCGAACCCGAACACCCCCTCGATAATCCAGATGGGGGGGGCGGCCAGGGGGCCCTCCACCAGGGGAAAGCCCAGTTGCCGGAAGATGACGTGTTTGGTCCACAAGTCCAGACCCGTGCCCACCAGGACCAAGCCCAGGAAGATCACGAATCTGGACGCGTAGTGTCGCCTCTCAGCGTCAATACCGTCGCTGTAACTCACTGGCGCACTTAATGCAGTAGGGCGTGAAGGGAAGCGCGTTGAGACGCGTCTTCGGGATGCGGGCTGCGCATTCAACGCACGCACCATACGTGCCTGCCTCAATACGTTCAAGAGCACCTTCGATTTGGTCGAGCACCCCCTCGTCGTTCTGCATCAAGCTGATCGTGAACTCCTGCTCAAAATTGTCGCTGCCGATGTCCGCCATATGGATGGGCATACTCGACAAGTCGCCGCTGGACTCAGTGCGCGTCCGCTTGAGCGTGGCATCAGCCATCGCGGTGACGTCCCCGCGGAGTCGCGCCCGCATGCGAAGGAGTTGCTCTTTGTAGGGTTGCAGGTCCGGCTTTTTCTTCATGTCACCTTCCTATCTGCACGGCGGCTGCCAAAGACGGGGCGTCGGCCAACACTCCGTGCAGGACAGCACGGCCACGGCAGGCAGAGACTTAAAGGGAATTAACGACGTGCGATTTGTTTCCGTTTCGTTACAGGTTAGCTAGGTTCCTTTAATGCGGCTTAAGGTAGAGAATTCTTCCGAAGAGTGCTCCAGAGCGGACCCGTTATTCTAGGCACCAGGACATGCGTTGTCAAAGGCCAAGCGGCAATTCGGCTTGTCGCCGTCTCGAGGCTCGCATAGACTTACGCCCCGCAGTCGCACACCAGGGCGCAACATCACCAGACGTCCATCGGGAATCGCCTCGCCGTGTCCACCTCGATCGCATGCCAGCGCTGCATTTCCCCCCTGTGCGGGGAGACGTATGACGTGGGTCAGGTGCTCGTGGCGTGCCAGCGGTGCGGTGACCTGCTGGATGTGGTGTACGACTGGGAGCGGGCGCGACCGCCACGGTCGCTGCGCGAGTTCGAGTCGTTGTGGGGGCGGCGTCGCGAGCCGGCCTGCTACAGCGGCGTGTGGAGATTCCAGCGGCTGCTCCCCTTCTGTTCGCCGGAGGAGATTGTCACGGTCGGGGAAGGCCAGACGCTGTTCCAGCGCGCGGACGCCGTGGCGCGCTACGTGGACGTGCAGCCGGGTTGCCTGTTTCTGCAATACGAGGGGATGAACCCGTCGGGGAGTTTCAAGGACAACGGCATGTCGGCAGCCTTTACGCACGCCCGCATGACTGGTGCGACGCGGGCGGCGTGCGCGTCGACGGGCAACACCAGCGCATCGCTGGCCATGTACTGTGCCATGACGCGGCTGATGAAGGCGGTCATCTTCATCGGCTCGGGCAAGATCTCCTACGGCAAACTCTCGCAGGCGCTGGACTACGGCGCGTTGACCGTTCAGCTCTCCGGTGACTTCGACGACGCCATGGCGCGGGTGCGCGAAATCTCGGGTGAACTGGGCATTTATCTCGTCAACAGCATCAATCCGTTCCGGCTCGAGGGGCAGAAGTCGATCATGTTCCGAGTGCTCGAAGCGTTGGCGTGGGACCCGCCCGACTGGATCGTGGTTCCGGGCGGCAACCTGGGCAACTCGAGCGCCTTCGGGAAGGCATTTGCCGAGCTGAAGATGCTCGGGCTGGTCCCGCGTGTCCCGCGGCTGGCCGTCATCAACGCGGCGGGGGCGGACACGCTGTATCAGCTGTACGAACAGCGCGGAATGCGCTGGAACGGCGGCCACACCGCGATGCAGGTGGCGGACGGGTACTTCCGCGAGCTCGATGCGACCGACCAGAAGGCCTCGACCATAGCCAGCGCGATCGAAATCAACCGGCCGGTGAATTTTCGCAAATGTTTGCGCGCGCTGGAGACCTGCGACGGCGTCGTCCGCCGCGTCACCGATCAGGAAATCCTGGATGCCAAGGCGCAGGTCGGAGCGGGGGGCGTGGGCTGCGAACCCGCCAGCGCTGCGAGCGTCGCCGGCGCGAAACTGCTGCGGTCTCAGGGCGTGATCGCGGCCGACGATCGCGTCGTGTGCGTGCTGACCGGACACCAGCTCAAAGATCCGACGGCCACGGTGGCCTACCACACGACTGACCAGGATCAGTTCAATCAGGTGCTGGGTTCGCGCGGGGTGCGCCGCGCCTCGTACGCCAATCGCGCCGTGGCCGTGCCGAACGACCTGGGCGAGATCATCAAAGCCATTCGACTCTACAGTTGAGTCGACGGGGCGTCTGGCCGGCGGTCTGGGGCGGCCCGGGGGGAAGTAACGGAGGATGCGCAATGGATGCTGTACGCGTGGCAATTCATGGTGCGGCCGGGCGGATGGGGCAGCGGTTGATCGCGCTGGCGGCGGGGGATCCGCAGTTTCACATCGTGGCGGCGCTGGAAGCCGCTGCGCATCCGGACCTCGGGCGCGACGCCGGCCAGCGCGCCGGCGTCCCACCGCTGAACGTGCCGCTCTCGGCCACGCTGGATGCGGCCGCGGACTGCCTGATCGACTTCTCCGTGCCGGAAGCTGCCGGCCGGATCGCGGAACTGTGTCGTGCCCGGCGGCTGCCGCTGGTGGTCGCCACCACCGGGCTGGATCAATCGCAGCGCGACGTGATCCACCACGTGGCGACGGAGATCCCCGTGGTGTGGGCGCCGAGCATGAGTCTGGCGGTGAATCTGACGATGAAGCTGGCCACCCTGGCGGCCGCCGCACTGCGGGACTGCCCGCACGGGGCCGATGTCGAGATCATTGAGCGCCACCACCGCTTCAAGCACGATGCGCCCAGCGGCACGGCACTTCGGTTTGGCGAACTCGTCCGCGAGGCGCTCCAGCTGACGCACGAGGTGCATGGCCGCCACGGACAGGTGGGCGCGCGACCGCGCGACGAGATCGGCTTCCATGCGGTGCGCGCGGGGGACGACCCGGGTCAGCACACGGTGCTGTTCGGGATGCTGGGCGAATCCCTCGAGTTGACCGTGCGCGCAACCAGCCGCGACTGCTACGCGACCGGGGCGCTGCAGGCCGCTCGATTCGTGGTGCGGCAGCCGCCGGGCCTGTACACGATGTTTGACGTGCTAGGACTCTGACCGCTCGGCGTGCGCGGCCAGGTAGAGGGCCCCGTGCACGACCACGGATTCGCCCAGCGCCGCCGGCTCGACCGTGAACGTCTCCCGCAGTGGCGGAAACACGTAACGGGCCACCTCGCGTCGCAAGGGCGCAAAGAACTGCTGCTCGCCCATCAGCGAGACACCGCCGCCGACCACCACGACCTCCGGCGCCAGCAGCGTGACAGCCTGGGCAATGGCCCAACCCAGCACCTCGCAGGCATGGTCCAGCACGCGCTGGGCCAGGCCGTTCCCCTCGGCCGCCGCCTCGGCCACCAGCCGGGCCGTCAGGCGGTCGGGGTTCCCGTCGCAGCGGCGCAGCAGATCGTCCAGCGAAGTACGGTCGGCGTGCGTCGCGTCCGCCAGACGGCGCTGGCGTTCCACTCGATTCTCCGGCCGCGGGCACCCTTCCCACGCGTTCCACGCGCCGGTGACGGCGCCGGTCAGCCGCGCCTGGGCCGCGGCGGCAATGCCCCAGCCGCTGGCCAGCGACTCGACTGTCTGATCCGCCTCGACCGCCAGCAGCCCCGGCCGCAAATGGCCGATCTCACACGCGGCCGGCCGACCCATCCCCAAGAGCTGTCCTTGCTGGACAAACCCGCCGCCCACGCCCGTGCCGACCGTCAGAAACATGACGCTGTGCCGCCCCTGCCCTGCCCCGTAATGCGCTTCGGCCAGCGTCGCCACGTCGCAGTCGTTGCCCAGCACGGCCGGCACCCCCAGCTGCTCGTGACACCAGTGCGTCAGGTGGAAATTCTCCCAGCCGGTGATCTGGTGGCTGCGAATGACGCGGCCCGCCGCCGTGTCGACCGGACCACCAAACCCGAACCCGATCCGCGTCACGCGGTGCGCACGCACCAGCTGCGTTCCCAGGTCGCGAATCTGCCGCAGAATCCCCCCCGCACCGCGGTCGGGATCGATGTCGGCCCGCACCAGCTCCACCAACTCCGCGCGCGCCGCGTCCCCAACACCCAGCTGCAGCTTCGTGCCACCGATCTCAATCCCCAGCAGCATGCGATCGTCCTCGCGCGCAACCGCCTGTTTCACGCGGCTGCGTATCGCCCGACACGGTTGATCCGCGCGTGCACGTCGTTGAGCACCCAGTGGAACAGGCACAGGTGAATGCTCTCGACCATCCCCATGTCCGCCAGATCCACGTGCAGCCCGTCCTGCTGGATCGCCTTGAGCTGGCCACCGCCGTACCCGGTCAAGCCGAACGTCACTAACCCGTGGCGATTGGCCCACTCGACCGCCCGCAGCACGTTCGGACTGTTGCCCGACCCGCTGATCGCAATCACCACGTCGCCCGCCGAACCGTAGTTCATCAGCTGCTGGACGAAGATCTGGTCATACGCCAAATCGTTCCCGACCGCCATGATCCATCCGGCGTTGTCGGTCAGGCTCAGCACCTTCAGCCGGCGGCGGCTCTCGTCGTGCAGCACCGACTCGGGCAGCGTGCTCTTGCCCAGGTCTTCGCTCATGTGACTGGCCGTCGTCCCCGAGCCGCCGTTGCCCAGCAGGAAGACGAAACGGCCCTGTTCCCAGGCCCGGTAAATCAGGTCGGCCCACCGCCCCACGGCCGCCTGGTCGATGCGACTCAGCTCTTCCCGCAGACGTGCCAGATACGCGTCCGTGGGCAGTTCGATTCCCAGCATGTGCTCACCTTTGTTGAGGACGATACCCGACGACCGTGGCCAGCATGACCAGGGCGGTCAATAGAAAAATGATACACCGCGGCGCGTCCGTGAGGACCACGACGCGGTCGAACAGCCAGTATACCCCGGACGAGAGCAGAATCGCCGCGAAATTGGCTTGGTTCATCACGGCAATCATCCGCCCCTTCTGCCCTTCGGGAGGGCGCGACTGCATGAAGACCTGCAGGGGAATCGCATACAGACCCGCGCAGATTCCCACCGCCGTGAGTGCCACGAGCGAACCCCAAAAACCGAGCAGATGGCCGTGCACGGGCCCGGGGAGCGAGACCACGACCAGCGAGGCAACCAGTCCCCAGCCGCCCCACCGCAGGACGCGGAAATCCGCCTCGCCCCGCGACAGCCGCCCGGCCAGCACCGATCCGACCATCGTGCCCACCCCGATGATCGCCATCAGA
Source organism: Pirellulaceae bacterium (assembly GCA_025459265.1). Classification (GTDB taxonomy): domain Bacteria; phylum Planctomycetota; class Planctomycetia; order Pirellulales; family Pirellulaceae; genus JAAYDI01. The sequence goes on from JALOQX010000024.1 coordinate 28,579, forward strand.
ATGCTTGTCCGCTTGTCGTCCAGCTCCAGCTGCATCTTGCCCAGTGAATTGACTGCCTGCTGCGCCACGCCCGCCACCAGCCAGAAGATGCTCGAGGCGACCACCGCACCCAAGAGCGGTCGGTCGCCCCACAGCATGCCGCGCGTCTCGGCGGTCACCGTCAACGAGGACCAGGCCAGACGCAGGTTCGGCACGGCGGCGGGAATCCACCGCACCAGCAGCGACGTGCAGGTCCCCACCACGGCAATCCCGACACAGACGAGCGACGCGATCCACAGCTGCGGGGCCGACTCGGACAAGGGCCGCCCCTGCCCCATCGACAGATCACTCAGGATCCCCGCCGACGCCGCCCCGAAGATGATGGCCAGGAACGTCGTCATCAGAATCACGCCGTTGGCACGCGGCAGATCACTCGGGCGCAACATCTCCGGCAAGATGCCGTACTTGCTCGGACCAAAAAATGCGCTCTGCGCACCCATCAGGAACAACACCACCAGCAGGCCGGGAAACCCGCCCACGGCAAACGCCAGAAAAGCCACCAGCCCCAGCAGCATGACCGCGATTTCCGCCACCTTGGCCCACACAATGATCGTCCGCTTGCTGAAGCGGTCCGCCAGGTAGCCCGCATATCCCGAGAAGATCAGAAACGGCGCCGAAAAGACAAACATCGCCACCGGCTGCCGGTCCTGGGAAGACACTTTGAGCGACAACAACAGCATGAGCTGCTTGAACAGATTGTCGTTGAACGCGCCGAGAAACTGGGTCACGATCATGCCCCAGAAGGAGACGTCGTGATAGAGCGCCGGACGAGCCGCCGGCGCTGCCGCGGAGGCGTCCGCTGGCCCGGCGCCGCCCTCGGGCGCGGAAAACGTGGATGACGTCCGGTGACAGTCCATGATCGACGTATTATCAACTTCCGCTGAGGATCCACAACCAGCCGGCCGCCAGCGCCAAGGTCGCCGCCGTGACCGGGATGCCCACGCGGGCATGGTCCCGCCACGAAATCTCGATGCGCAACAGACGCGCCTGATCAATCACGATGATGTTGGCGATGGACCCGACCACCAGCAGGTTCCCGGCCAGCGTCGAGGCGAGGGCCAGAATCGGGCCGGCCAGCGGCTCGGTCGCGAAGGGGAGCAACAACATGACCGCCGGCACGTTCGAGACCAGGTTCGACAGCACTACCGTCACCCCGAACAGACAGACGGGATGTTCGACGCGGATCCCCAGCTCGGCGATCGACTGCATGATCGCCGCGAGGTTGCCGCTGGTCTGCATCGCGTGCGTGACCACGAACAAGCCGATGAACAGCACCAGGAGCTGCCAGTCAACCAGGCCCAGCATGTGCCGCGAATGCATCCGCCGGGAACACAGCACGACTCCGCCAGCCGCCAACGCGATCACATCGTGCGGCCACGAACTGACCAGGAACAGGACCATCAGGACGACGGTCACCAGCAGGCCCTTGGCCGTCTGCCAGGGATTAAACAGAGGCGTCATCACTTCGACGGTCGCCAGGTCACGGTGCCACTTCCCACGGCTCGCCCACCAGATGATCAGCCAGGCCACCACGGTGCCCAGCAGGGCCGGCAGGGCGGCCAGCTGCAGATAGCCTGCAAACGACACCCGCAGCACTTGCCCGATCAGCATGTTCTGCGGGTTGCCGATGAGCGTGGCGGCGGAACCGATGTTGGCGCCGCAGGCCAGCCCCAGCAGGAACGGGACGGGGTCGAGTTTGCGACGCGTGCAACACTCGATCGTGACCGGCGTCATCGCGAGACAAACAATGTCGTTGGCCAACACCGCCGACAGTCCCGCGGCAGCGAAGATGATCACGCCCAGCAGCATGGCGGGGGGTTCGTTCCAGGCCGTCAACCGCCGCACCAGCCACGTGTAGAAACCACTCAGGCGAAACTGCGCAGAAACGATCATCAGCCCCAGCAGCAGGGCCAGCGTGGGAAAATCCACCGCCTCGCACAGGTGACTCGTCTCCAGCCGGCCGAAGGCCAGAATGACGATGGCACCCAGCAGTGCGACACCCGTGCGATCCAGCGCCAACCCCGGCAGTTCGCCCAGGAACATGCCGAGGTACACGATCAGAAAGACGCTCAGCACGACGATGTCCACAATCCGCGTCTCCTACGCCGCCCGCCGGGTGACCGCCCTCCCGCAGGCATCGTAGCAGAGCCCCTGCCATGGCCCCAGGGGCCGCGCGACGGCATGATCGCGAGGCTATTTCCGGTCGGTGGCCCACCGGACACGGTAGTTGAATCGATCGTTCGGGGCCGCGTCGCCGTGCAACGTGAAGTCGCTGGCCTCGCCGGTCTGCTGAATGTGGTCGGCCCACTTGAAGTCGAAACCGTCCGCGCCGGCTGCGGGTCCCACAGCGGCACAGGGAATGGCCAGTTCGAGTTCATTTCCCGTGTGGCAGCAGGCGACGTTGACGGCACCGCCCCAGGTGTATCCACCCTGATGCCGTTCGAGCACGGCGGTCGTGCCGCTCGGAGGCCGGCGATTCACGACCAGGTCGTAGCCGAGCCATCCGGTGGACGAATTGCAGTCCGCGTCGACGAACAACTGCATCCAGTGGGGCCCCGTCGGGGGCGACAGCGGCCGCTGCGTGCGGACGTAGAAATAGAGCGTGTCGTCTGCGCGGCTCACCTTCGACACGATGATGTCGTTGCGTCCTGTCGTGTTCACATAGGGTCCGGCGGTACCGTAACCGGCGTGCTGGCGCCGGACCGGGTCGTCGATCGTGTCGCGGAACTCCGGGCTGATGGCGGCCCAGTCGTCAAATCGTCCGTCGATCTGGATCGGTCCCGACACCACGGGCGCGAGCGGCCGGGCGCCCTTGTAGCGCCGGATGTACGAGACCATCTGATAGTAGTAATTGTCGCCATGGCCGCCCTGCATCGGTTCGATGTCGCGGCTGTGTTCCTGGTCAAACTGGTCGACGAACATCACGGGGAGACGCACGCCGAGGAATTCGTCGAAGCGGCCCGCGATCCACTCGTTCCAGCCGGTAATGAAGACAAAGCGGGGGTCCTCGGCCAGCGCTCGCGTCCACTGTTCGGTAACGTTGTGGCCGTGCAGCACGGCATCGGGCGTGCTGTCGACGGCGCCCGCGTGGAAGCTGCGCCCCTTCGCGTCCGGCTCACACATGGTGGCGAGTCGGTTGCCGACGGCGTTCTGCGCGACGCCCACGGACATCTGTTCCTTCTCGCCACGGGCGTTGTAGAAGACGTGCTGCGGGTACACCTCCAGCCAGCTCCACATGTCGGGCCGGGTAGGGCCCCGGAAGTAGTCGGGTTGCGGCGTCCGGAATGTGAAGAAATCGCGGAGCGTCCGGGTGCGCTCGTCGCCATACACGACGCGCAGCGTGCGATCTCCGCCGACCGGCCTGCCGTCCGCCCAGGCCTCGCCGCGCGCCAACACGTCGTGCGGGGGACTCCACCAGCCGATCTTCCCCTGCGGATCGGACATCTCGAGATAGTAAGTTCCCGCAGCCAGCGGCGGATCGAAGCGCAGCACGTGCCAGTCACAGTCGGCGACATGCTCGAACCGCCGGGACGCGATCTGCTCACCCGAGGGCCCGTCACGGCGCAGCGACAGGGTCATCCCCGCACCCTGCGTGGCCCACGTGGGAAAGCACCCTCCTGCGCTCGTCACGCCCTGGGTCGCCGTGAAGGTCTGGCCGAGCGTGTGGCCGCTGGCCAGCTCCACCGGGTGCTTGAGTTCGGTCACCGCGTCCCTTGGGCCGAGCAGCTCAGGGTCGGCCAGGATCAGCGGCTTGCCGTCCCACACGAACCAGAGTTCCGGGTGAATGCGCGGTTCGTAGAGATCCTTGTACAGTTCCGCCACGACCCGCGGCGGGTCCCAGAACGGACACAGAAACGCGACTTGCGGGGTCCGCCCGCCGCAGCGGCGCACGTCGGCGAAGACCTCCAGCAGCGCCATGTAGTACGGTCGATAGGTCACCTGATTCGAGACATCGAAGATGATGACGTCGACACCGGCATCCGACAGCATCTGCGCATGCTTGCGCAGGACGCTCGCGTCGTCCGTGAGATAGTAGCCGAAAATCGACTGCCCCCAGTGATGTGGTGCATGCAAGGGGCCCCAGAGTGGACTGTCTGGCTTGTCCATGGCTTGCGGATCCTCGCCCAGGATCTTCGTGATGTCGTACGGACCGCCTTGGACGTGCGCGCCGTGCCAGAGGAAATAGAAGATGCCGACCGTCCGGTCGGCGCGGGGAGGACCGACGTCGTCGAACGTCGGGACGCTGCGGCCGAGGGCATCGGTGGCGACCCACGTGTCGCTCAGGACGTCCCAGAGCGCTCGGGACGAGTCGGTGACCCCGAATGGTTCATCGGACAGACAGGACAGACCGGATGTCGCGAGCGCGGCGACCGCAAGAAAGTGTGCGCCAGCGATGCGGCCCAGCGAACACAGACGCCCGGAACACATGCTGTCCATGTGGCACTCTCCCGAACTGGATGCACCGATTCCCGATGACGACACTCGCCACATTCCACCGCGGATCCCGGACCGGTTCAAGGGGACGTCAGAAGGAGGCAGCCACGCCTTACCGCGTTTCGGGGCAATGACCAGCCGGTTCAACTCCGCATGCTGTGCGCAGCGCCGGTGGCGCCGGCACCGTCCTCTCGCACCAGACCTGGTGGAGCGGCGGGGCAGTTGATGCGGTGGGAGCGCGGCGCTAGACTGGCATCGCGTCCGGGGAGCAACACGAAGACGCGAAGAGAAGAAAGGATGGTCCCATGAGTCACTGTGGCCGCATCCTGATTTCGGGGGTGGTGTGTTGGTGTGGCGCTGTCGCTGGGCAGGAGCCGCGCGATCGAGCGCGCGAGGACGATGCCCCGATCGTGTGGACTTACACGCTGTCCGAGGCGGGCGGCAGCGAAGCCTACGACGAGGCGCTGGCGGTCGCCTGCCTCCAGGGGATCATCAACCGCACCGCACCGCGCGTGTACGTCTTGTCACGCCACAACGAACGGCCGCAGTATTGGTTAGATCGGTTGTCGCGCAGCGGCCGGTGGCTGGACGGCAGACGCGTGGAGGTGGTCGCCGACCTCGATGCACTGTTCAGGCTGGCAGGCGAACGCGTCCGCGGTGCGGTGATCTGGGACCCGGACGTGCCCGCCAGCGTCAACGTGGCGACCACCATCGCCGGCGCCGAGGACGCGGTGGTACTCAGTCCCTCGTGGGCGGCCGCCTGCCTCGACCGCTGGCAGCTCCCCGTTCTGCACGATTTGCGCGGTCGCTTCTCCGGCGAGGAGACCGGGAGCCGCAAGAATGACGCGTACCGTTGGGCGCTGCGCGAGTACCTGGCAGCCGGACGCTGCTCGAGCCATTGGCTTTGCCTGTTTGAAGACGCCTTCACCACGCGTGCCCGGGGGGACCTGGGCTACGTCGTTACTCGCGACTGGTCGATCAGAAACCGGGCCTTCGTGTTCGATCTCTCGCCCTGGGGCGATGAACGGCCCCAAGATGATCCCACGCAGCCGCTCGGCGCTGACCTGCAGACCTACCGGCTG
>JALOQX010000197.1 GCA_025459265.1 Pirellulaceae bacterium
CGTCGCGTGCCGCCTCCTCGCCAAGACACCCGGCTGGCGGAGACTGCCGCACAGCCGGATGGGGGTGCAGGCGGTCTTCGCGGTTTCGGCGGCACATGCCGTCGCGCTAATGGGTTTTGGCGTCCAATGTCTCTGCCAAGCCCGCGGAAGCTACGGGAGTGTGGGGGTGATGGCCGGACCTCTCCTCTGCGGGCTCGTTCTTCTGCTGACCGTCCTGGCCTCTAAGACTCTCCGCATGACGTGGGAATGGGCTCTGCTGGCGACGATACTCCACGTTGTGTTCGCCGTCGTTTTGGCCGTTGGGGTGTGCGCGGCGTGGTTTGCATTGTCGAGTTAGCAGGGTCGAAAGGGGACAGGTACATTTGCGCCGGTAGTTTGCGGGAGCGAGCGAAGCGTGTGACGATCGACGGGACAAGCCGGTGGCACTTGGCAGTTTGGCGACTCGATGTCGCCCACGCGCGGTGACAGGCGTGGCGGGTCGAGGATGGCTTTGATCCTGTCCATCCTGTTGATCCTGTCCAAACACAACTCTCTCAGGCTTGGACGCGGCGCAGGATGCGCAGGGCACGCCCTGGCAGAGCCCAGGTGGTTCCGGAGGCTGTCACGGCGTCGGACGCGACGTCGGTGCATGCGTCAGTCGTGACGACGTCCACGGCCGCAGCGGTGTAGTTCGCCAGCACCAGGTACAGGTCGCGGTTGGCAAACACGGAGGCCACGACACCGGCTGGCAAGGGGTCGCGGAGCAGCGCACAGCCGCCGACGTCCAGCCAGGCCCAGGTGCCCTCTTCGACCAAGGGCAGATACTGTCTGAGCCACGCGGCGTGCGTGGCCCGCGCGGCCGGTCGTCCCGGCACGGAGTCCCACCAGCCATAGCTGTGCGGCCCGTCAGGGTGGGCCTGATAATGTTTCCAGATCGCGCGGCAATGTCGCGTCCAGAAACACTGCTCCTCGGACGGATAGTCGATGCCCGGAATCAGGGCCCGCTCGCCGGTGAAGGGTCGGCCGGCCAGCAGCAGCGGGAATTGCAGGTACGGGATCGAGTTCAGATAGAGTTCATCTTCATTGCCGATCTGCGCGCGGCTCATGTCGAGACAGGGGACGACGTAGGGCGGGTAGTCCCGGACCGTGTCGCGCAGCTGGTCGCCTTCGCGTGTCGCTTCGCCGACCCAAAGGTAGTCGTAAACCTTCTCGCGCGTCTGGGGGCGGGAGGCACCTCCGCGATGCACTTTGACGACGCCGCCGCGGCGGTGTACTTCGGCGTAGATGAGCGCCAGCAGATCGGCCAACGCACCGTCGCTGGTCGCATGCTCGGCAAACGCCAGCACCTGATCGCCGGTCGGCTGGCCCACGAGATCCGGAGGCTGATCGTAACCGAGGTCGTTATAGATGCCGTCCAGGCCGTACTCGTCGAGGATGCGCACGAGGTGGCGCAGGAAGTACGCGCGCCAGCCGGGGCTGGCGGGGGAACAATGGGCGTAGCGGAAGTAGATCTCGCGGAGCGGCTGATCTGTCGCCGAAGTCCACTCGCGGCGGAAGTCCGGGTCCTGCTGTTCGAAGTAACCACTCGACACGTACGCGATCAGCTTCATGCCGCGGTGATGCACCATGTCGACAAAGCGGCGGAAGCCAGTCGGGTTGAGGGGAGCGAACTTGTGCCCGCCGAAGAGGCGCTGCGAGTCGTTCCATTCCTCGTGGACCTGGATCAGCCGGATGCCGTGGTCGCGCAGTCGGTCCAGTTCCTGTTCGTCCCAGTCGTCCGGGTCCCACGGCTTGCGGCACGGATACTCACCCAGGTTGTAGCAACACTGGCCGGGCAGATAGTTCGTGACGAGATGTTCGCGCCGACAGCTCTGGATGGAGCGCCGGGCCAGCTGGATGCTGACCAACCTGCGGTGGTGGTCGTCTGCCGAGTACAGGGCCAGCACGGGCGCCGCCGGCGCGGGGGGTGACGTGGGGTTCGGCGTGACCGCGGCGTGGGCGGGCGTGAGACAGGCGGCTGTGACGGGCAGGACACTGTGCGCGAGAAACCCGCGGCGATCCATGGCCGGTCTCCTCAGAATCAAGGCGAAGGTACGCTACCGCGTTGATTCTGACCATCGCGCCGCGGGATTTCAATCATAGACCGCGGTGTGCAGTTCACCGCGTCAGCTGCACCAGGATCATCGGCCGTCCTGCGCCGTGGATGTGGAGATAGTAGTGGCGCAGCGCCTGGTCCACTTCGAGCCAGACGCCCCAGTTGTTCATACTTGTCGCGCGCAGGAGCGGCACGATCAGCGTGGCGAATTCCACGGCGGCATCGGCCCGTGGCCGGAAGTTGTAGCGGCGGATGCCGGTGGCGTCGGGCCACAGGCCCAGCGCCCGTCGGCGATTCGCGTTGACGGAAACCCAGCCGCCCTGGGCAGCCTGATTGCACATCGCCAGCAGATTGACGCCGTCCCCCGCGTGGGCACGGGTGGCCGTCCCCAGCTGGGCCTGGATGCCGGTCCGCGCCTGGCCTTCGGCCGAGGGCAGCACGTAGTCGCCCACACCTTCGGCCACCCCCATCGGGCTCGGGCCCGCGTTTCGCATGGCGTTGATGATCTCGGCGGCCTCGAACAGGTCTCCGTCGGCACAGTGGTTGCGGGAATAGACGAATCCCGCTGTTCCCGAAGCATAGATGTTGAAGCTCATCCCACACCTCCCCTCACTGGACCCTTTCGTCATTCACCTGGAACGTCGCAGGACACGACTCGCAGCCGATGGGTTTGCCGCGGGAGCCGCGCCGCCAAGGGTCTGCCAAATCGAGTGTGCTCAGCCGTTTCTACTGTCATCGCCTGGAGCCGCCAAAAGTTGCGAAGAACAGCTTGGTTTTTGGATGGGGTGGCTGGGGTCGAGCGTCAGCTCGCCCCCAGCTTCTCGCCGCTGGGGGCCCACTTCGTTCGTCCCCAGCCACCCCGAATCTTAGCTGTGACACAGCACAACCGATGATTCGCGGGTTTGCGTCCGGATCGGGTTCATCCCACAGCGGTGGAACGCTCCCAGCGCCACGACCGACGGCGCATGGCAGGCAGCTATCGCGTGACGCGCGAGGCGCTAATGCGCTGGGCGTGGCTTTCAATGTGGCGTTGCAGTTCCTCGCGGGCGATCCCCAGTTTCCCGGCGCGCAGGGCGTCGATCACACGTTGATGGCTCTGGACACCTGCCTTCCAGTCGGCTTTCCGCACGCTTTCGCGGAACTGGCGGAAGAAGGTGGCCAGCAGATCGCTGAAGGTCAGCAGCGGCGCCAGGCCGCTGGCTTCGACCAGTCTTCGGTGGAAGGCGATATCCAGGTCGATGCGATCCGACAGGGTGCGGGCACGGCGCATCCGGTCGTTGATGTCGACCAGCGAGTCAGCCACGGCCGGGTCGCGTTGCAGCGTCGCCAGGACGTACGGCAGGACGCCGGTTTCGATGACGACGCGGGTCCCGATGAGTTCCTGGGGAGCCGCGTCCTGGAGGGCGGGGTGGAAGCCGAGGTAGCCGGTCATGCGGGCCAGGTCGGCCCGCCCCACCGAGAGGCCCCGGCCCGGTTTTGCCTCGACGATCCCCAGGAACTCCAGCGCCTTGGTCGCCTCGCGCAGGCTCAGGCGGCTGACCCCGAAGCGGGTGGCCAGTTCCTGCTCGGTGGGGAGCCGGTCCCCGGGCCTGAGCCCCTGGGCGGCGATATAGGCCGTAAGCTGCTCGGCCACGAGGTCGCGGATTTTCGGGCGGCGGACGGCTTCGAGCATCGGACGGGCTCCGGCGCACAGCGCGCCTGCCGCCAGATTATCTGACCATCAGATGGCCGTCAAGCGGCGACCCGCGCACCCCTATCAACTGATCATCTGATAATCTGTGGAGGGACTCTTGACGGGCGTCGCCGGGGACGGGTATGGTACACGCCGCGGCCGGGTCCCGGGGGGCGCGCCCCGCGCCGTCGCGGCCGCGACGACAGGAACGGACCATGACTTGGCAGCGCCACGCCGAGGCGGGCCGCGACCAGCGGCTGGCCCTCTACCGCACGATGCTCACCATTCGGCTCACCGAGGAGCAGCTGCTGCGGGCTCACCAGCGGGGCCTGATCCCGGGCGCCTGCCACACCTACATCGGTCAGGAGGCGGTCGCGGCGGGCGTGTGCGCGCACCTCGACCGGGCCGATACGGTGTTCAGCACCCACCGCGGACACGGACATGCCCTGGCCAAAGGACTCCCGCCGCGCGCCCTGATCGCCGAACTGCTCGGCCGCGCCACCGGCTGTTCCGGAGGGCGTGGCGGCAGCATGCATCTGTTTGCCCCCGAGATCGGCCTGCTGGGAACCAGCGGCATCGTTGGTCCGTGTATCCTCCAGGCCGCGGGCGCCGCCTACGCGGCGAAAGTCCTCGGCGACGGCCGCGTCGCGGTGGCCTTCTTCGGGGACGGCGCCGCCAACAACGGCGCGTTCCACGAAGGGCTGAACATGGCCGGCATCTGGACGTTGCCGGTCGTGTTCGTGTGCGAAAACAACCTCTACGCCACGGAAGTGCCACTGCAATACGCCGCCGCCAACCCGGACATCGCGGCGCGTGCCGCGGCGTATAACATGCCGGGCATCGCCGTGGACGGCAACGATGCGCTGGCGGTGTGGCAGGCCGCGGGTGACGCCGTGCGCCGCGCGCGCGCCGGCGCAGGTCCCACGCTGATCGAGTGCCGCACGTACCGCACGCGGCCGCATGCCGAGGGCATGGGCGACTACACGTACCGCACGCGCGAGGAGGTCGACGCCTGGCGCGCCCGCTGCCCGCTCCACGCGCTGCGGCGCCGACTCCTGGCCGACCACAGCGCCACGGAGGACGAGCTGGCGGCACTTGAACAGAACCTGCGCCAGGAAACGGTCGCGGCCCTGCAGGCCGCCATGCACGACCCGGATCCCGAACCGGCCGACGCGCTGCGGCATGTGTATGACGAAGCGCCGCCACCCGCCACCCCGACCGTACTGGCCGGCGCGCGGGAGACCACTTTCATCCGCGCCACGCTCGAGGCGCTGTCGGGCGAAATGGAACGCAATCCGGCCATCTTCGTGCTCGGCGAAGGGATCGGCGTGCGCGGCGGCAATTTCGCCACGACCACCGGACTCTTCGCCAAGTACGGCGGCGTGCGGCTGTGCGACACGCCGATCTGCGAGCGAGGCTTCGTGGGACTCGCCTGCGGCGCCGCCATGGCCGGCGCGCGGCCCGTGGTGGACTTCATGTTCGCCGACTTCATCCTGGACAGCGTCGGCGAGATCATCAACCAGATCGCCAAGATGCACTACATGAGCCGCGGCCGACTGCAAATGCCGGTCCTGCTGCGCGGCTGCGTCGGCATCGGTCATTCCGCGGCCACCCATCATTCCGGCCTGTATGCGGCGCTGTACGCGCACTTCCCCGGCCTGCGCGTCGTGATGCCCTCGACACCCTACGACGCCAAGGGACTCTTCCTGCGCGCGCTGCGCTGTCACGATCCCGTCCTGTTCCTGGAACATCGTGAACTGATCGGCTTCAAGGGGCCGGTCCCCGAGGTGGATTACGAGATCGAGTTCGGCCGCGCCGCCGTGGTGCGTGAGGGCCGAGATGTGACCGTCGTGGCCCTGGCCATGATGGTCCACCACGCCCGGCAAGCCTGCACGGCACTGGCCGCCGAGGGAATTGAGGTCGAGCTGATCGATCCCCGCACCGTCCTGCCGCTGGACACGGACACGGTGCTGGCCTCGCTGCGGAAGACCGGTCGGTTGCTGATCGTGGATGAGGATTTCGCCCCGTGCAGCGTGGCGAGCGAGTTGGCGGCGGTCGTGGCCGAGCAGGGATTCGACGACCTGGACGCGCCGATCCGGCGACTCCACGGCGCCTTCGCCCCAACGCCCTATAGCCCTCCGCTCGAAGCAGCCCTCGTACCCAATGCCGATCGGATTGCCCACGCGGTCCGCAAGTTGTTGGAGGAATAGGACGAATGACCCTTGCGATCACGTTGCCGCGCCAAGGTTGGTCGATGGATGAAGCCACCTTCGTCGAGTGGCTGAAAAAGGACGGCGACGCCGTGCAGGCCGGCGAACCGCTGTTTTCTGTCGAGACGGACAAGGCGGTGCAGGAAATCGAGTCGCTGGATGCCGGCATCTTGCGCATCCCACCCGATGGCCCCGGCCAGGGAGACGTGGTGCGCGTCGGGGACGTCCTTGGATATCTGGTGGAGCCTGGTGAGGAGGTGTCGTGCGCGCCGGCGACGGGCCGCGACCGTGTCGAGTCCGCACACCCGCCCCAGACGACGGCCAAGTCGGCACCGGCGTCCGTGGGCGAGCCACGCGCCGACGAAGAGCTCCGACCCGTGCCAGCACCGCCAGCGGAATCGCGTGCGGCCGCAGCTGTGACACCGCGTGCTGCCCGCCGCGCTCTGCAGGACGGCATCGACCTGAGAACAGTGGTCGGCAGCGGGACGGCGGGGCGGATCCGCGAACGCGACGTGGTTGCCGCGGCGGTACCCACGCCGTGCGCGGTCGAGCCGGCGAGGCTGCCCCCTGCACCCCCTTGCACGTCCGTATCCCCTGGGGATTGCGACGTCCCTATCACCGGGCTGCGCCGGACGATCGCCGAGCGTATGGTGCGGAGCCGTACCACCACCGCGCCGGTGACGGTGACCACTCGGGCAGATGCCGGCGCACTGGTCGGTCTACGGGACCAGTTCAAGGCCACGGCCGCTGCGGACGAACCGGTGCCCTCGCTGAGCGATATCATCGTAAAGCTGGTCGGTCAGACGCTCCAGGACTTCCCGCTGCTCAAGGCACGCTGGGAAGAAACGCGCATCGTCATGCCCGATTCCGTCCACATCGGCCTGGCCGTGGACACGCCGGACGGACTGCTGGTACCCGTCATCCGCGACGTACCCGCGCTTAGCCTGCGACAACTTGCCGCCCGCACGCGGGACCTGGTCGACCGCGCACGACGCCGGCAACTGACGGCAGCGGAATTGACGGGCGGTTCGTTCACGGTTACCAATCTGGGTGGGTTGGGCGTGGACGTGTTCACGCCGATCATCAACCTTCCCGAGTGCGCCGTGCTGGGCGTGGGGCGGATCCGCCGCGAGCCGGCCGTGGTCGACAACCAGATCGTAATCCGGAACCAGCTGTGGCTGAGCCTGACATTTGACCATCGCATCGTGGACGGCGCACAGGCGGCGCGGTTTCTGGACGCCCTGCGTCAAGCCGTGGAAACCGCTGCCGCCCGGCTCATCGGTTGAACAAGAAAGGACAACTCGCCATGCGAATCGTGCGATTTCAAGATCAGTCCGGCGCGACGACCTACGGCGTCGCGGAGGGCGACCGCGTGACCGCGGCGGCCGGGGATCCGCTCCGCGGGCTCGTGCCAGGCCGCACCAGCGTGCCGCTGACCGAGGTGCGCTTGTTGGCACCGGTCGAACCGGTGAACGTCCTCTGCATCGGCCAGAACTACAAGGCCCACGTGCAGGAAGGGGGTGCTCAGCTGCCGCAGGCACCCATTCTGTTCATGAAGACCACGACGACCGTCATCGGCCCCGAAGCGCCGGTCGTGATTCCGAAGATCGCGCCGACGGCCGTGGACTACGAGGCGGAACTGGCGCTGGTGATCGGCAGGACCGCGCGCCACGTGCCCGAAGACCGCGCACTGGAGTACGTGCTCGGTTACACCTGTGCCCACGACGTGAGCGCCCGGGATTGTCAGCGGAACGACGGCCAGTGGGTGCGTGCCAAGTCCTTTGAGACGTTCTGTCCGCTCGGCCCGTGGATCGAAACCGACCTGGACCCCACCGATGTGCGCGTGCAGGGTCGCTTGAACGGACAGACCATGCAGGACGCGCGCACGTCGCTGATGATCTTCAGCGTTCCATTTCTGATCAGTTATCTTTCGCGCGGCATGACGCTGTTGCCGGGCACGGTGCTGTTGACCGGAACGCCGTCTGGTGTCGGCTTTGCCCGCCAGCCACCGGTGTTCCTCAAGCCCGGCGACGTGTTCGAGGTGGAGGTCGAGGGGATCGGCACGCTGCGTAATCCGATCACCGCGGAGGAGTGAGAGCCCATGCAGAAAGTTGTGATCACCGATTACACGTTTGACAACACCGACCTGGAACGGACCATCCTCGAGCCGCTGGGCTGCCGCCTGGAGACGCTCAAAGCCGGCAAGGACCAGGCGCTGATCGACCTGGTCCGCGACGCGGACGCGGTCTTGACGCAGTTCGCGCCGGTGCACGCCGGCGTCATCGGTGCGATGCGGCAATGCCGGGTCATCGTGCGATATGGCATCGGCGTCGACAATGTCGACCTGGCCGCGGCTGCCGCGCAGCGGATTCCCGTCTGCAACGTGCCGGACTACTGCATCGACGAGGTCGCCGACCACACGCTGGCCCTGATCCTGGCCGCCACGCGACAGATCGTCCCCTCGACCAACGTCATCCGGGCCGGGCAATGGCGGCTGCCTGTCCCGCTCACCGCCCTGCATGCACTCAAGCACATGACGGTGGGCCTGGTCGCCTTCGGCCGCATCGGGCGCGAAGTGGCGGCGCGGCTGAAACCGTTTAAGTGTCAGATCCTGGTCAGTGACCCCGCGGTATCGCCGGAGGCAGTGCGGGATGCCGGCTGTCTTCCCGCGACGCTGGATGAACTGCTCGCGCAGAGTGACCTGGTGAGCCTGCACTGTCCCAGCGTGGAAACCACCCGGTACATGATCAATGCCACGACGCTGGCCCGGATGAAACCGGGGGCCATGCTGGTCAACGCGTCGCGCGGCACGCTCGTCGATACCAACGCCCTGGTCGCGGCGCTGCAGTCCGGGCAGATCTCCGCGGCCGCGCTGGACGTGACCGATCCCGAACCGATCAATCCCGACCATCCGCTGCTGAAGCTGGAGAATGTGATCCTCACGCCGCATGACGCGTCGGCCACACCGCAGGCGGTCCACAAGCTGCGCACCGATGCGACCGGCATCGTGGTCAAGGCGCTGCGCGGCGAGCGGCTGCCCAATATCGTCAACAACGTCTCGGCCTGATCCCCAACGCATAGGCAGTCATGTTCGTGACGTACAACGAACGGTTCGCACGCCTGCTGCAGCACCAGTGGGTGGATGACTTCGTCGACACGGGTCTTGCCAAGGGAACCTACCGGACATGATGACGTCGCGCGAGCGCGTGCTGACGGCTTTGAACCACGAGGAACCGGACCGTGTCCCGTTGTTTCTCGGCACCTCGGGCGTGACCACGCTGCTGGGGCCGGCGTATGAACAACTGAAGACGTATCTGGGCATCGCGGGCCGGGAGGCACGCTGGATTTCCCTGCCGCTGCAGTACGCGTGGCTGGACGAGGACGTGCTGGGCCAACTCGGTTCGGACGGGCGGCCGGTGGTGGCCGGCCCGCCTCCGTCACCGTGGACAGGACGCGCGTCTGACGCAGAACTGGTGGATGCCTGGGGTTGCCGCTGGCAGCAGCGTGCCGGCGTGCCGTATTTCGAGGTAGTCGAGCCGCCGCTAGAGCACGCCACGTTGTCCGACCTCGAGAACTATCCGTGGCCGGACCTGACGCACCCGTCCCGCTTCGCAGGGCTTGCGGCCCGCTGCCGAGCCATTCAGGACGCCGGTTACGCGGCGGTCTGCCTGAGCGGCGTGACGATTTTCGAGCAGGCCTACATCCTGCGCGGGATCGAGAACTGCCTGGTCGACATGTTGGCGGACGAGGAGTTTTTCACGGCCCTGCTGGTGCGCATGAAACAACTGGCGATGGCCGGTGTGCGGGCGCTGCTGCAGGAGGTGGGCCCCTACATCGACGTGCTGGTCACTGGGGACGATCTGGGGTCGCAGGAGTCGACGCTGATGGCCCCGGCCGATTACCGCCGGTTGATCAAGCCACACGAGTCCGAACTGTTGGCGGAGATCCGTCAGCATACGTCGGCGAAGATCTTCTTCCACTCGGACGGCAACATCTACGGACTGCTGGGGGACCTGATCGAGATTGGCGTCGACGTGCTCAACCCCGTGCAGGTCTCCGCCGGCACCATGGCGGACACGGCCCGGTTAAAGCGCGAGTTCGGCGACCGGCTCAGCTTCTGCGGCGCCATTGACACGAGCCGCGTGCTGCCGCGCGGCACGCCGCAAGAAGTGCGGGAAGAGGTCCGGCGGCGGATGCGTGACTTGGCCCCCGGCGGCGGGTACATTGCGGCGGCGGTCCACTGTATTCAGCCCGACGTGCCGCCGGAAAACGTGGTGGCCATGTGCCGGGCCGTGCGCGAGTTCGGCGTCTATCCTTCGCCGGGATAATTGACAGCAGGGGAGCCGGAAGATGGACAAGCGGACGGTGATTGCCCGCATGATTGAACCGGGCGTGTTGCCCGTGTTCCGCACGCAGGACACGCGACATTTGATTCCGGCGAGCCGCGCACTGGGGGACGCGGGAATCGGCTGCGTCGAGTACACCCTGACGATGCCCGATGCGCTGGCGCACATGCGGGCCGCGCGCAGGCAGCTGCCCGACACGCTGCTTGTCGGTGCCGGCACCGTTCTGGACGGCAAAGGGGTCGAGCGGGCCGTGCGGGCCGGCGCCCAGTTCATCGCCAGTCCCGGCTGCAGCCCGGCGATGATTGCCGCCTGCATCGACCGCGGCGTGCCCAGCGTCGTGGGCGCGCTGACCCCGACCGAGATCATGGAGGCGCTCCGCCTGGGTGCTGACGTCATCAAGGTCTTTCCCGCCCCCGCGGTCGGCCCGGACTTCTTCGCCGAGGTGCTGGGTCCGTTTCCCCTGATGGCCGCGGGCGGACTGACTCCCACCAACCTGGGCGCCTACGTGGTCAAGGGCGCGCAGATCGTGACATGCCTCGCGAACGGATTGGACGCCGAGGCATATCGCACCGGCCGCGTGCAAGACATCACGCGTGCCGCGAAGAAATGGATCGCCGCCGTGCGGCGTGCCCGAAAGTCTGTGTAACGTGCAGCGCGACGGCCGGGAGTATGCGATGGTCCCACAGAAGCACGCAGTGTTCTTCGGCGAACTGCTCCTGCGGCTCGATACGCGCGGTCACGAGCGGTTCGTACAGTCCGAAGCGTTTGTCGCGCGCTACACGGGCGGAGAAGCCAATGC
>JALOQX010000025.1 GCA_025459265.1 Pirellulaceae bacterium
TTTTTGGCCGCTACGCGGCCAAAAATCGGGGCGGCCAGATTCGAACTGGCGACTTCCTGCTCCCAAAGCAGGCGCGCTAACCAGACTGCGCTACGCCCCGCTCCCGTGGCCAGCCACCCGACCCACCCATCTGGAGGATCGCTGTTGTATGCTACTTCACGGCGTGCGGGTTGGCAATGCGGCGGGCGTTGCTTTGCGGCGCTGCGTCCGCCATCAACTCGCCTCGCGTCGGGCCGTCGCGTCGGGCTGCACGAGCAGCTCGCGCAGCCGGTCGAACTCGTCGGAACTGGTGAAGTGCACCACGATCTTGCCGCGGCCGCGGGCGGTCTGGCGGATGTCGACTTTCGTGCCCAGCGCCTGCCGCAGCTCCTGTTCCAGTGCCCCCAACTGGCGGCTGCGCGGCGTGGGTGCCGCGGGCGCCGGCGAGGTGCCGACAACACGCAGCGGCTCGCGATCCTCCAGGGCGATCTGCTCGGACACCAGTCTCTCCGTTTCGCGGACGCTCCAGCCTTCGGCCTGGATCCGCCGGGCAAATGTCAGCTGGATGCGTTCCTCACCCAGTGGCAGCAGAGTGCGGGCATGGCCGGCGGTGAGCTTGCCGGTCCGTACGTCCGCGACGATCTCCTCGGGGAGTTCGAGCAGGCGCATCAGATTGGCGATCGTGGAGCGGTCGATCTTCAGACGCTGCGCCAGTTCCTCTTGCGTGCACTGGTGCTGTTCCAGGTAGCGCCGGAACGACAGGGCTTTTTCGATCGGGTTGAGGTCTTTGCGCTGGAGGTTCTCCACGATCGCCAGTTCCGCCACCAGGCGATCGTCCGCGTCGCGGATGCGTGCCGGGACGGTGGACCAGCCGGCGCGCACGGCGGCACGCAGCCGCCGTTCACCGGAGATCAGCTGATAGCGATCCCCGATGCGGCGCACCAGGACGGGCTGGAGCATGTCATGTTCTTTGAGGCTTTCGGCCAGCGACGCGATCTCGCTGTCTCCGAAATCCCGCCGCGGCTGGAAGGGATTGTCGTCGATTTCGTAGACGCTCAGCCTCAGCAGCGCATCGGCATGCTGCGCTTCCGACCCGTTCGCGGCCGCGGCCGGTTGACCGCGCAGCGAGCTCTCATCGGCAGAGCCATCTGGCGACTGCCCCTGGGCGAAGCCATCGTGCGGGTCGCCCAACAACGCTGCCAGTCCTCGTCCCAGACGTCGGTCTTTACTCACGGTCCAAAACCTCCATGCAAAGCTCGATATAGGCGCGGGTCCCGCGCGGGCGACGGCGGTGTCCCGCGGGATGACCGTGTCGAACACGATATCTCCGAAAAACTCGCGGACTTCCTCGTCCACTTCGTGCGTCAGTTCCAGGGTCTCGTCGAACATCGTCAGCACAATCCCGCCAAATTCCAGTCGCCCGGGACGCGTCTGCATCACTTCCCGGATGACGTGAATCATCTGTGTCAGGCCCTCCATGGCAAAATACTCGCACTGGATCGGCATCAACACCTCGGTCGACGCCGACAAGGCAGCGCGGGTCAGATGCCCGAGCGATGGAGGACAGTCGACCAGGACGAAGTCGAAGCTGGACAGACCGTGCGCCAGGTGTTGCTCGAGCATCGAAGCCTGATCCAGATCGTTCGCCAGCAGAGAAATGTCCTGAAAACTCCGGCAGCCGGGGAGCAACTGCAGGTTGGGGATGTCCGTCGCGCAGAGCGACTCGCGCAGCGGCCGCCGCTCGACCAGACTGTGCCGCGCCGTGGGCCGGCGCCCCAGCCCCGAGGTGGCGTTGCACTGCGGATCCAGATCCACCAACAGCGTCCGCTGCTCCGCTTTGGCCAGCGCCGCCGCCAGATTCACGGCCGTCGTCGTCTTGCCCACGCCACCTTTCTGATTCGCCACACACAACACCCGTGCCACCCGCGTTCCTCCCCGCTCCGGGCAACGAACTGGACTGGCGTGATTCCGGAACTTCCGGGCGGCTGGGGACGAACCAAGTGAGCCCCCAGCGTTCGACGTTCTCGCAATCACGCAATTCCATTGAGCCGGTCTGCCGGTCAACCCGGGACGCGGGATTCTAACGCGATGAGCGCACTTCGGGGAATGTCAGTTACCACGATCCTCCGCGGCACCTGGAAATGCGTGCGGCCTTCCCGACTCGGCGCTTTGCGCAGACTGGCTCGTTTCACGTGGAACCGGCATGTTGCACCGGATACGCAGATTCCCCGAGTTCCACGAGAAACCCCGGATCTAAGGTCAGTCCCCGTCGAGCGGGTTAATGACCAGGCCGCTCAACAGCTTGGGGTAGAAGTACGTGCTCTTGGCGGGCATGCGCTCCCCCTGCTCACTGATCTCGCGCACGTGATCGACCGTGGCGGGGGTGACCAGCGCGGCCAGCGGAAACTCGGAGCCGTCGTCATCGCCGTGCGTGAGTCCGTGGACCACCTCATCGACCAGATGCACGTAGCGAGGGTTCGGCAGGCGGGGTGCATCCAGCAGCGTGTCGATGACCAGCCGGTGGAGAATGGCCACGCCCAGACCCTGCCAGGCCGAGCTGTGGTCGGCGGCGACTTCCGCCATGCGGCGCCGCCCGCGCTGGGTAATGCGGGCTATGACCCACTGCTGATCCTGGGCCGTGTAGAGTCCGAGCGTGCCCTGGCTCGCCTCGGCCTCCATGTCGGACCAGACCGACGCGGCATCGCCTGGCCCCCGCCCGGCCACTTCCACGGCAAACCAGTCGCCCAGCCGCTCGACCAGTTGCGGGGCGGTCATCGGCGGCAGTCCTCGACACAGACGATGCGTGGGCATGATCAGCATGCCTGGGTCGCTCATGCTCACACACATCATCAGGACGCAGTGGGCGGGATCGTCGTGAGGGAGGGTCCGTTGCTGGGCGAGGAGGTCGCGGTAATTGCAGGCGGTTTCGTAGCGGTGGTGTCCATCAGCCACAAAAATGGGTCGCGGTCCCATCCAGGCGGCGACGTCCGCGATTGTTTTCACGTCGGTCACAGGCCACAGCCGATGGACGACGCCCAGGTGGTCGGTGGCTTCCCAGGGTGCCACGCCGCGGATGGTCTCCTCCAGAAGTTCCTGGGCGTGGTTGTCCGGATCCGGGTACAAGCCGAAGATCTGGCTCAAATTGGCCCGGCAGGCGAGGGTCAATTTCAACCGGTCCGCCTTGGCGGCGGCGTGCGTCTCCTCATGCGGGTAGATGTTCCCTTCGCCAAACCGCTCGAGGCGGACGCGGGCCATGAACCCGCGCCGCGTGCATTCTTTTCCACCGTGCGCGAAGTGCTGGTGGTACACGTAGATCGCCGGATCGGGATCGCGAGAGAGGACCCCTTCGCGGATCCAGTTGCGGAGGAACCGTGCGGCGCGTTCGTACCGCGCGTCGTCGTGCGGATCGTTCGGCTCGGGGCGGTTGAGGATGAGCCGGATGACGTTGGCCGGATGGCGCTGGTAGAGGGCCGTCTGCAGCGCGGGATCGATCACGTCGTAGGGCGGCGCGACAACATCGCTGAGCGTACCGACGTGGCCGAGGTCGTAACGCAGTCCCCGAAACGCGTGGAGTTGAGGCATCGCGATGCGCCCACGGCAAGTGACCCGAAAGGTCAACCGTTAATATCGGTAGTAGTCAGGCTTGAAGGGGCCGTCGATCGGAACCCCGATGTACTCCGCCTGCTGCGGCAGGAGGCGTGTCAGTTTCGCGCCGAGTTTTTCCAGGTGCAGGCGAGCGACTTCTTCGTCCAGCTGCTTGGGCAACACGTGCACGCCCAGCTCGTACTTCTCCGGCTCGGTCCACAGCGCGATCTGCGCCAGCACCTGGTTGGAGAACGACGTGGACATGACAAACGAGGGATGACCGGAGGCGCAGCCGAGATTCACGAGTCGTCCTTCGGCCAGCAGGATAATGGAGTGCCCGTCGGGGAACGTGAACCGATCCACTTGCGGCTTGATTTCCTGGCGGCGGAGATCCCTGCGTGCCATCAACCAGGCCACGTCGATCTCCAGGTCGAAGTGCCCGATGTTGCAGACGATGGCGTCGTTGGGCATCCGCTCCATGTGCTCGCCGCGGATCACGTCCCGGTTGCCGGTCGCGGTCACAAAGATATTGCCGATCGACGCGACTTCCTCAAGCGTCGCGACCTGGAACCCTTCCATCGCCGCCTGCAGGGCATTGATGGGATCGATTTCGGTGACGATGACGCGGGCGCCGTACCGCTGCAGCGAATGCGCGCACCCCTTGCCGACGTCGCCGTATCCGCACACGATCGCCACCTTGCCGGCGATCATGACGTCGGTGGCCCGTTTCAGCCCGTCGGCCAGCGATTCGCGACAGCCGTAGAGGTTATCGAACTTGCTCTTGGTGACGGAATTGTTCACGTTGATGGCCGGCACTTTGAGCTCGCCGCGCTCGTGCATCTGATAGAGCCGGTTCACGCCCGTGGTCGTCTCTTCGGAGAGCCCTCGCAGGCCGCTGAGCAGTTCCGGGTAGCGGTCGTGGACCATGGCGGTCAGGTCGCCGCCATCGTCGAGGATCAGGTTGAGCGGCTGGCCATCGGGGAAGACGAGTGTTTGTTCGATGCACCAGTCGAAATCCTCGGTGTTCATGCCTTTCCAGGCGTAGACGGGCACGCCGGTGGCGGCGATGGCCGCGGCCGCCTGATCTTGTGTGGAGAAAATGTTGCAGCTGCTCCACTGGACCTGGGCCCCCAGTTCCAGCAGCGTTTCGATCAGCACCGCCGTCTCGACCGTCATGTGCAGGCAGCCGGCAATGCGGGCCCCGCGCAGCGGCTGGGAGGCAGCGTATTTTTCGCGCAGCGCCATCAAGCCGGGCATCTCGTTCTCGGCCAGCATGATCTCGCGCCGGCCCCAATCGGCCAGCGACATGTCCTTGACTTTGTACGGCAGCTTCTTGGTCACCACGTGCACGACACGGATCTCCCTGAGAATGGAACCTGCTGGTCTGCGGGGGCGGACACTCGCGGCCGTTTGGCGGCGACGCACCTCAACACGACACACACCGTCGTATGATAAGTGGCGTGCCCTCCTTTCGACAACCGGCAGTGGAAGCGTGCCCGCGGGAAAAACGCCCGGGCCGCGCCGGCCCAGGCGATGCGGCTCAGCCCTCCCCCGGCGACTGCCAGGCGTGGCGCGCTCGCTCGACAAACCGCCGCATGCGGTCGGGGTCCTTGCAGCCGGGGGACGACTCCACTCCGCTGGCGACGTCGACCGCTGCGGGCCCTGCCTGGCGGATCGCGGCCGCCACATTCTCGGGGCACAGCCCGCCGGCGAGCACAACGGGCAGAGCGCCCAGAGGCAGAGCGCCCAGATGCTCCTGCAGCGACCGCACCTGCTCCCAGTTGACCGTCTGCCCAGTGCCCCCGTACTGATCGGCGGCATAGGCGTCCAGGAGGATCGCGGCGGGAAGCTGGCCCGCCTCCCGGCACGCCAGGAGGTAATCGCACACCGCCGCGTGATCGCCTCGCCAGCGAAACGCCCGCACCACGGGGCACGGCGCCAGCGCCGCCACCGTATCGGGCGGCTCGTCGCCGTGCAGCTGAATGTAGTCCAGGGTCAGTTGCCGGGCGGCGTCGACCATCACTCGCACCGGGGCGTTGACAAACACACCGACCCGCTGCACGTGCGATGGCACGGCGCCGACGATTGCGGCCGCACCGGCCACGGGCACATATCGCGGACTGGCGGTGCAGAAATTCACGCCGATCGCGTCGGCGCCAGCCGCCACAGCTGCTTGCGCATCGGACTGCGTTGTGATGCCACAAATCTTGACCCGAAACACGGCTGCGTGATCCGTTGCGCCCCCGCGGAAACCGTCGCCTCTGGGCGTCAGCTTACCGCTCGCACCGAGACTTCGCCATGACGCTCCCTGCAATCCCTACAACCGGCAAAGTTTCACTCACGTCGGGAGGCCTCCGCCGACGATGATCGGACACGATGGGTACCGACATGTATTCCGCGCCGGAGCAACGCCACGTGGGCCGCACTGCCACGCCCCCCCTGCCGGGACGATGGTATCTGATGCTGGTCGTAGCGCTCGCCGTGTTCTTCAGCGGACTCGTCATCTGGCGTGTGCCCGTGACGGGCTACGATATCCGGGCTGAAGTGGGCGTCCAGCGCGATCGTCTCGACGCCGCAGCCGCCCCTGAAACACAAACCGCGGCACCCGCGTGGCTGGACGAGCCGTCCGCGGCACGTCAAGTGCTGGCCAATGCGATTCGCTATGCCGACGCGCGACGAACCGGCCAGGAACCGAGCGCGCAGGCGCCGGTCGGCCAGCTGGTGCTGGAGCAAACGGCCGACGCACTGCACGTCAGCTGCGACGCGTTGCCGGACGGGCGTGAGGTGGTGCGGATCCGCTTCACGGGAAACGACTCGGCCTGGGCAGTTGCCCTGGTGGAGTACCTGACGCGTGACTGCCTGCTGGCCACCGCTCGGCCGGCCGGACCCGGCTCGAATGCGACACGGCAGCTTCGCTTGGCGCGCTGGCATGTCGAACTGGCACGGCACTATGAACGGAAGGCGCGGTGCGATGTCGAGAGTCTGTCGCCCTCTGATTCTCAGGAGGCGACGGTCGCCCCGGGCTGGTCGACCATCCAGGCAAGCCATCACACCGGACGTGCGCGGCCGCTGGACGCGCATGCGGCACGGCAGGACTACGACGATGCGGTGCAGAACCGTGAACTGGCGGAGCGCGCGTTGGCTGACGCGGTGACAAGCCAGGCGGGCGGCCAGCGGTGCTCCGGGTTGGATCGGCGCTGGCTGATCATGCCCCCCACCGTGGCGGATCGCATCGGGGGTCGGCCGTCGGCGGGCCGCGTGGGCCTGATCGGCCTCCTGGCCCTGCTGGCGGCCGCCGTCGTCGGCATCTGGGCGGGCCGGCTGCGGGCACTGCAGCAGGTCTGCACGGTGGCCGATCTCGAGATGGCGGTGCCGCTGCCGGTGGTCGGACAGCTGTCACTCGACCCTGTGTCGCGGCGCGCGCTGCACCGCACGCCGAGTCGGCGTCTGGTGAGTGTCGTCACGACGGGCGCTGAGCTGACACTGGCCGTCCTGATCATCCTGTTTCTGGTCGGGGTGGCCGGCGAGACCGCCACGGCGGCGTGGCTGCGGGAAGACCCGCTCGCGGCGGCGGCGGAGACGATCGGGCGGGTGTGGCAGCGCTGGTTTTGACAATGTCAGGGAGCAGCCAACGGATCGACGAGTGAGGCTGGAGTCGGTCGCGTCCAGATGCCGACCTATTCGCAAAGGCGGCGTGGCGCGCGGGACAGGATGCCGCGCGCCGGCGTGCGGAAGCGAGGAAGGGTGACATGTACGAGTCGTTTTTCGGGTTGGCGGCGCGACCGTTTCTTCCCTCGCCGCTGGCGGAGCGGTATTACCCCGCCGCGGCGGCCGAAGCCGCCCGCGAAACGGTGCTGCGGTGCGTCGAGCGGGCGGAGGGGCCAGCCCTGCTGCTCGGTCCGGCCGGCACGGGCAAGTCCACGTTGTGCCAAGTGCTTGCTCAGCAGCTGCGGGATCGCTTCCGGGTGGGCATGCTGGCCAGTGCCCGGCTCTGCACGCGGCGGGCGCTGCTCCAGAATATCCTGTTCGAACTGCAGCTGCCCTACCGCGAGCGGGACGAAGGCGAGTTGCGACTCGCACTGATCGATGCCCTGGAGCCGACGGAGGCATGCCCCCACGGTATGGTGCTGATCGTGGACGAGGCGCACGTGCTGCCGCTGCGGCTGCTAGAGGAGATTCGGCTCATCACCAACGTCGTGCGGCAAGGGGAGCCGCGGGTGCGGCTGGTCCTGGCCGGCGGGATGCTGCTCGAGGAACGCCTGGCCGCGCCGCGGCTCGAATCGCTCAATCAGCGGGTTGCCGCCCGCTGTTATCTGCAGGCCATGAACCGCGACGAGACGCTCGCGTACGTGCGTGCCCAGATCGCCGCGGTGGGTGGCGACCCGCACCGCGTCTTTGCGGCGGATGCCCTGACGGCCGTGCATCGGGCCACCGACGGCGTACCGCGGCTGGTTAATCAGTTGTGCGATCACGTCATGTTGATGGCGGCGGTCGGCCGGCGGGCGCCGATTGACGCCGCCGGCGTCGAGGAAGCCTGGGCAGATCTGCAGCAGCTGCCGACGCCGTGGAACCGTGACGAGCCGCACCGGCCGGCCGGAAACGCGATGATTGAGTTTGGTCAGTTGGATGACGAGCCCGAGGGTGCGGCAACCGATACGCCACCGCCGGCTGCGCCGACGAGCGCAGGTGACACGGCCACCGTCCAGCTGGACCGCATCCAGATGCAGCTGGGTGAACTGACCAGGGGGACCGAGGCCTCCGCGCCCGCAGGTGCGGACGCCGAATCCGCAACCGAGTTTCGGCCGGCACCCAGCCGCAGTCCGGAAATCGAGCTGGTGTTCCACCGCGCCCCGAATCCGTTCAGCGAACCGTTCGCAGAAGAGGAACTGCTGGTGGAACCGCGCGACGGCCCGCCGCCAGCGTCCGATGCGGTCGCCCTATCCCTCGGCTCGAGCGCGCAGCCCCACTGCGTGCCAGGTGCGATCACCCAACAGATGTCCGACGCTCGGTCGCGTGGAACCGTCCCACTCGTGCCGCGACGACCCGACGTTGCCACGGTCCCGCATCCGGCCACGACACCGTTCGTCATGCGCTCCACCGCACATGCGGACGAACTGCCGGGCGACGACCGCGATCTGCTGGAGGTCGTGGATGAGGCGACCACGGTGCCAAACGACTATGCGCTGGCTCTGGAAGCCCAGCGGCCGCGGCGGCGCGAGTACCGGCAGCTCTTCGCGTCGCTGCGTCGGCGGTAGACGCCGCGGCGCGGCGCCAGGGGCGAAATAGTTGAGAACGCGAGAACGTGATGCAGGAGTGTGTGGGTCGTGTTGGCCACGAATATGCAAGACGTCGGTCCAGCTGGTGCGTCGTCGCGCAGAGCGCCCTACCCGCTCGCCGCGGCGGGCGTGCCGTTCGAGAAGTGTCTGGTCCAGGATCTGGACGAGCCGCGACTGGTGCGGCAGTTTGAGCAGTTGGCGCAGTCGGTCCTGCGGGAATTGCCGCCCGAGACCGGGGGCAGCCTGCTGCTGGCCGGGGTCGGATCCAGCAGCCATGTCGCGGATGTCGCGGCACACGTGGCGCGGCGGTTGGCCCTGCACGGCCGCGCGTCCCTGCTGATCGATGCCGACGCGTCCCAGCGCGTGTTGACGCAGCGGTTCGCGGCGACAGGCGAGAAGGGTCTTGTGGAGACCTTGCTCGAGAGCGCGCCTGCCAGCCGTTACGTGCTCGCGACGTCTGTCCCACAGCTGGCGTTTCTGGCGTTCGGCCAGGGTCGGCTGGCGCGCCGGGCGGCGTCCGCGGATCTGATGAGGACGGCTGTTGCGCAGTGGCGGCGGGACTACCGGTACACCGTGATTGCCGGCGGGGTCGAGGCTTCCGCGTCCCTGGGCGCGCTGGCCCGACAGTGCGACGCGACCTACCTGGTCGTGCAGCTGGGCGTCGCCGATCGGCAGCAGACCACGTTGGCCGCCCAGACGCTGATGGCTGCCGGCGCTCGCCTGTTGGGCAGCGTGGCCACCGGCGTGGCGGACGTGTCGGCGGTCGCGCACTGACCCCGACGGGCGGGGCGGCTGGCCCGCGGCTACCGCGCCGGGCGTCGTTCACTATACTGGGTCGCAACTCCGACTACCGACGGCAGGACAACAAGGGCGCGGCGATGTATCTGGTCACCGGCGGCGCAGGTTTCATTGGATCGCACATTGCCACGGCACTGGTCCGCCGGGGTGAGCGGGTGCGGGTGCTGGATAACTTGAGCACCGGGACGCGCGCCAACCTGGCTGAACTCGGTGACCAGGTGGAGTTCCTCCAAGGGGACGTCGCGGTCGTGGCGGATGTGCGTCGCGCGCTGCAGGGCGTCACCCACGTCTTTCATCAGGCGGCGCTCGCCTCGGTGCCGCGCAGTGTCGAGTACCCGCTGGACTCGCATGCGGCCTGCGTGACCGGCACCGTCACGCTGCTGGACGAGGCGCGCCGGGCCGGCGTGCGGCGCGTGGTCTATGCCGGGTCGAGCAGCGCCTACGGGGATCGACCGTTCACCTCGAAGCGCGAGACGGATTTACCCGACCCGCTGTCCCCCTATGCGGCGGCCAAACTGGGAGCCGAAATGTACTGCCGGGCCTTCTACCACACGTACGGACTGTCCACCGTGACGGTCCGCTACTTCAACGTGTTCGGCCCGCGGCAGGACCCGGCCAGTCCCTACTCGGCCGTGATTCCCCTGTTCATCACCGCCCTGCTGCGCGGAGAACGACCGACGATCTATGGCGACGGCCGGCAGTCCCGCGACTTTTCGTACGTCGAGAACGTCGTACAGGGCAACCTGCTGGCGATGGACTCCGAATCGGACGACGTCCACGGTGCCTGTTTCAATGTGGCCGACGGTCAGTCCACGACCCTGCTCGAACTGCTCGCGGCGCTGAGCGACATGCTGGGCACCCGGCTGGAACCATGCTTTGCACCGCCCCGCGCGGGTGATGTCCGCGAGAGCATGGCAGATATCAGCCTGGCCCGCAAAGTGCTGGGGTACGAACCCCCCGTGTCGTTTCGCGAGGGTCTGCAGCGGTCGATCGCATACTACCGCGGCCTCGCGTCCGGCCGCACTCGATAAGGGATCAGCCTCCCGGGCCGCGGCAGCGCGACCGGCACACCCGCATCCTCGTTTCCGCCCGAAATCTCCTGATGGGTCCTCCCCCAAAACTGCTGATCACGGTCGCAACCTACAACGAGCGTGAGAATCTGCCGGGGCTGATCGATCAGCTCCACGTGACTGTCCCCCAAGCCGATGTGCTGGTCGTGGACGACAATTCCCCCGACGGCACCGGCACGTGGGCTACGGCACGTGCCGCCACGGATCCGCAGGTGCGGTGCCTGGTCCGACCGCGCAAGCTGGGAGTCGGCAGCGCCACGGTCGCGGCGCTGCAACACGCGCTGGCCCGAGGTTACCAACTGGTCGTCACGATGGATGCGGACGGGAGCCATAACCCGCGTGACATACCGCGGCTGGTGGCGCCCATGCAGTCCGAGCGGTCCGCGGCACCCGACGTGGTGATCGGATCGCGCTACATCGCGGGCGGCGGCACGGTCGGCTGGCCCCGGTACCGGCGGTGGATGAGCCGGAGCATCAACGCGTTCGCCCGGCTCGCGCTGGGCCTGCCCGTCCGCGATTGCAGCGGCGGTTTTCGCTGTCTGCGCGTCACGCTGCTCGAACAGCTCGATCTTGCGTCCATTCGCAGCCATGGCTACGCCTGCCTGGAAGAGATCCTGTGGCGGTGCAAGCGAGCCGGAGCACGCTTTGAAGAGGTGCCGATCCAGTTCACGAACCGGCAGCACGGCAAGTCGAAAATCAACGCCCGCGAAAGCCTGGCCGCCGTGTGGATGCTCGGACGACTCGGGCTCCGCAACTGGTTCACCAGACAGGCCACGCGAGCGGCTCGAGCCACGGCCAGTCGCGGAAGCAGGCATCATGAGCCTCCTGGGGCTGCCAGTTGACCGGGTCCCGCCGGCCCAGCGCGCGTGCCGGCGGCGCCAGAACGTGGTCCCGGGCGTGCGGCACGACGATCGCCGATGGGGCACCCAGCGCCAGCCACTGCCCCTCGAGGCTCGCCTCCGCCGAGCGGCAGGGCACGAGGTGATCCGCGACCGGCGGCGGCACCCGATCCGCTTGCGTGACCGGTCGCAGACCCGCCAGCGCCACCTGGCCGATCGGCACCGCCGACGTGTCTCCCAGACGCTCCGTCTGGCCGGCCGACGGCTCGCCCTCCGCGCCGCCCCCTTGGTTCAGATAGTTGATGACAAGCAGCGCATCACGAGGTGACAACACATCGTCACCATTGACGTCAGTCAAGGGAGGCCCAAGTCGCGTCGCGGGAGGCGGGACGGGCAACGGTCCCCCCTGGCCGGCCGCCAAGGCGTTCAGAATCTGCAGCGCATCACCCGGCGTCACCTGCTCGTCTACGTTCACGTCCAGCGCGTTGGCCGGATTCCGCCACGGCCGGTCCAGCAGATCGACGACGACAACCCGCACCGTCGCTTGATTGGATGTGAACCCGTGGTTGTCGCGCACCTCGTAGCGGAAAGTGCCCAGCCCGAGCCAGGTGCCGTCCGGCAAGTAGTCCACCCGGCCCGTCGTCGGATCAACCTGGACCCGCCCCAGGTCCGGACCGACCATGACGGACACGCTGGCCGGCAGCAGCACTCCGTCGGGATCGCGATCGTTTTGGAGCACGGGGAGTGTCGCCGCAGTGCCGCGTGCGATGACATACACGTCGTCGGTCGCCACGGGGACCCACGCGCGGTCGGTCGCATAGACGAAATCAACCGCAACGTTCCGGGTACCGACGACAACTGCGTCCTTGACCAGCGGCGCAGGCAGTTTTCCGCCCGTTGCGCGGGCCCGATACGTGCCTGGCGGCAACTGCAACTGGAACCCGCCGGCCCCGAACGACGTTGTGGCGAATGTGCCGCCAGTGCCCTCGAACACAATCTGAACCCCACCATAACCGCTGCCCGCCACGTACGAAGTGGAGTGGCTCGGCGGCTTGAACACCGCGCCCACGACGTAGGCTGTCGTGGTCTCCAGCGGTGCCGCGAAATCCTGTGTGACCAGCAGCGGACCGACGCTGCGGCTCGCACTCGTACCTACGTCGCTGATCGCTATGCCCATGTGCACATACTCGTCACGCAACAAGCGCAGGCGATGGTTGGGTGGGTCCTGGATCCCTCCCCGGCCAGGCCCCCAGTTGATAACGAAACCGGCATGAGCCTCTGCCACAGAGCGTGGAAATGCGTAAATGTTCTCGCCCCACCGCTGCCAGTCGTAGCCCGCCGCCTTCAAACGCGCCCCAGGATCGAGCTCACCAGGCAATTGATGCTGCTGACTGTCGTGCTGGAACATCGCGACGTTGTGTGCCTGGGCGGCACGATACAGCGGCTCACTCCAGGCCAGCGGCGCAACCGGCGCCAGATTGGCCCACTGGCTTCGCAACAGATTGCCGCTGACGCCCCAGTACTCCAACTGCGACTGGATCAGCGCGTCGGCCGACGCCGGCGGGTTCGTGCTGGTCAGCAGTCGCGAGAGCTCCCCCTGCGGGTCCGCCCGAAAACGATTGATCAGTTGGAACAGCTCCTGCTCGAGCCCCGTGGGGTTAAACGCCAGCAGGATGCGCGACTCAAGCTGTTCCAGGCAGCGCACCCGGGCACGCCTTCGGCGTGGAGCGCGGCAAGCCGCAGGCCACCAAGCCATCAATCCCATACGTGCGATTCCCGCAAGCCGGACGTGCTGTCACTTGGCCGGCTGAAACCTGGCAACATCTATCTGAATTCCAGACAAGACAACGCAGTCTACTCTGGTTCCGGCGACATTACCACCGGCAAACCGCGATGCGCCGCAAACTAACTCCAACGAGGGGAAACAAGCCGTGCGAGAAGCCCAGAGGATCGCCCTGGTCAAGTCGCGGCGGTCCACTATAAAGGCCTTGATAGCGGGGGTTGAGCGACCTCTGCGGCCGCTCACGCGAACGGCAGTCGGATGGGGCGACCGTCCCCGGTCATGCGGGCCTTACACTGCGGAGGAAATGGCGATGTTCAAAGCGAGTCTTACAGCGTGCATGGGATTGTTGGTGCTGACAGCCGGGGCGGTGGTCGCACACGCCGAGGGGATCAAGGTGGGTGATGCGGCGCCGGAGTTCAAGGCCGAGACGGTCGACGGCAAGACGCTGACGCTGGCGGACACAAAGGGCTCCAAGGTCGTGGTCATCACGTTCACCTGCAATAACTGTCCGGTAGCGGTGGCCTACGAGGATCGCTTCATTGAATTCGCCAAGCAGTACGAGGACAAAGGTGTCGCCTTGGTGGCGATCAATGTGAACGTGACGGAGGACCTGGAGGCGATGAAGAAGCGGGCTGAGGAAAAGGGATTCAATTTTCCGTACGCCTATGACGGCAGTGGCAAGTCAGCCGAGGCGTATGGTGCCCGCGTGACGCCGCACATGTACATCGTGGACGGGGACGGCAAGATCGCCTACATCGGCGCCTTCGATGACAACATGAATCGCGACAAGGTGACCAAGACATACGTCGTCGATGCCGTCGACGCGCTCTTGGCGGGCAAGCGTCCTGAAGTCTCTGAGACCAAAGCGGTCGGGTGCACCATCAAGCGGTAACGGACGTGTGCGTGGTAATGCGTTGGGCTCAGATCTGGCGGTGGAGTGGGCTCGCGGGCGCCGCGGCGCTGGCCGCGGCGCTGGCCGCGGCGCTGGCCGGCTGTGGCAGTTCGTCTCCGGTGCAACCCACGGAGCGGACGTCGCCGGCCGGCAGCAGCACCGCCGCCGAGCGGGCCGAGCCGCCGGCGACGACTCCGGCGGCAGACGCGGACGTGACCCTCATGGAGGGGGATGCAGCCGCCTTGGAGCGATTGCTCTCGCAGCACGCGGGCAAGGTGGTGCTCGTCGACTTCTGGGCCACGTGGTGCGTGCCGTGCAAACAGGGTCTTCCGAAGATTCTGGCCCTGGGTGCTGAACACGGCCGCGACAATTTGGCGGTGATCTCAGTCAGCCTGGATGATCCATCTCAGTCGGAGGAAGTGCGGGCCTTTCTGCGCTCCGTGGGGGCGACGATTCCCAACGTGATCAGCACGTGGGGAGCGGGGACGGAGTCGATGGAGCGATTCGGTATCGTGGGCGGGTTGCCCTACTACCGGCTGTACGATCGCCGTGGCCAGATGCGTTTCCAATTCGCGGGAGATCCGGCCGGCTTGTCCGACGTGGACCCGCTGGATCAACTGCCCGCTCGACTCATCGAACTGCTCGGCGAGTGAGTCTCGCCGGCCAGGAAAGCCCGACTCCAGCCACCGTGCGCCTCGACCACGTGCTCGACGTCCTGCACATACTGCAGGCTCTGTTGAACTGCCGCAAGGAGGCGGGCGTAGTGCTGGATCTCGTCTGCGGTGACCCATCGCCCGCGCCGCTCCTGCAGCCATTTCTTACACACCTGGTAACTCCCCACACGGAATTCCCAGACCGCGTGTGACACCCCTGCGATGCGCAGCTCCGCGTTGATGTGGACGGTGTCATCTCCGAATCGCGGGCCTTCGGTGCGCGCCGGGTACGGGGCGATGGGAATCGCGGGAGGCCGGGCATCTCGCAGCAGATGAGCAGAGGCCAACCTTGCTCCCAGTGCCGCCAGCTCGCCGAAGAGGGCGGCGGAGGCCGGCACGAACACGCGTGGGAAGTCCACGCGCAGCCATGGGGCATAGCGTTGGCGGTAGCCCGGAGCGTGCAGCAGAGCGTAGACATAGTAGAACAGCGCCGCTGCGTTGAATTCATCGGCACGCGCGCCGCCAACGCCCGACGTCCAGCGGAGTCCTGTTGCGCGGGCGACGTGCTGCACAAACGCGGAGCTGAGATTCGCCCGTCGCGGTTGCTGCGGCGCGCCGACTGGTGGCGCTGCTTCCGGCGGCCGGTCCCGGCCTGGCGCCGGCCGAGAAACGTAGAGCGGAAAGACGGATTCGCTGCCGCGGTTGTCGGAGCGAATCAGGCCATCCAGGGCGATGGTGTCGGTGATCCACGCGTAGGTCCAGGCCTGGGATGTGGGGCTCTGCCGGCGGGTGACCAGGGCCAGATTGTCGCCGGCCAGCAGGTCGGACATCAGGCGTTCCCGTGGCCAGTCGACCATCCACGGCGCCCAGAAGATCTTGCGCCAGTCGAAGGGGCGGTAGAGGCAATCCTGGACGAAATGGTCCAGGTTGGTCACGTGGCGCAGTCGCTGCCGCGTCGCCGCGAGGCTCCAGCCGCGGGTATCGCCCGGAAGGTAGTGCGGGGAGCGGCTGGTCGTGAAGTACTGCTGGCGAATCTCCGCGTCTGAAATCGTCTCATCTCTCAGCGTGGCGATCCGCTGCTGCAGCTCCTCGGTCGTGAACCCCACCACAAAGCGGTCTCTGGCCGTGACAGCGGCCGTACCATGCACCGGCATGATCTCGGTGAGCCGGTACCCGCGCAGGTACTCCGCTTCGTGACGGCGATCCTGCGGCACCAGGAGAAAATGGGGCGCCTGCGGAGCGAGCGGCACGGCGACCGGCGGATCGCGGCGGTCGAGCGCGTCGAGCTTCGCTGCGCGTGCGCCCCACAGCTCGGCGTGTTCGACTCGTCTGCTCATGTCGCGCGCAACCGGGCGCCGCAGCAGACTCACCGCCACCCCTTGCTCAATGCCAAACACGGATTCGTCGGGGGTCCCGTCCGGTGCGCGTTCGGCGGCACGGGTGTTGCCGTGCAGATCGACCACCCTCACGCCGGGAAATGTCTCGAGCACCGCGGCGCGCAATCCCCGAAACGTGGTGTTGTCGAGCAGCGCGTGGTTCGTGACCAGCGCGACGATGCCGGCATCGGCGGTTTCAATCAGCCAGTGAGCAACGCGGAGGAACTTGACGTAGTCGTCGTGCAGCCAGTGCTTCCGCTCGCCCAGTGGCGCGCCGGCCACCTGCAGGTAACTGGCGACTGATCGGCCGTCGGGCGCGTGGCCGTGCAGGAGGTGTTTGAGCCAGGGTGAGTGATGTTGCGACAGACCGGCAAAGGGAGGATTGCCCAGGACGACCGTAAACGGGTGGGCGGGACGCGGCAGAACGTGCGGGCCCACGCGGGGCACACGCAGCGTATTGCCCAGGTGCAGTTCCAGGCGGGCCGGTCGGCGAAACGTATACCCGCAGGCGGCCAGGTAGGCGGTCAGCAGCAGCTGGGCGGACACGACGGCGGACAACAGCACATCCTGGCCCCAGAGCCGCGGCAGGATGATGCGGTTGACGAACTGATCCCAGGTGGGTGTGCCGCGCGGCGCGGCCGCGGCGCGGGCATACCGACGCTCCCACGTGCGGCGCATGTGCGCGACGACCTCGAGCAGGAAGATCCCCGATCCCATCGCAGGGTCGAGCAGACAGACGAAGGGCGAATTGCCGCGCCGGTGCTCGCGCCGCGGGCCTGGACCACTGCTCGCCCACACGTCCGCCCAGGTGCGGACGTCGGCCAGGCCTTGATCCAGCGCGAATTCGCGGCGGAGCAACTCGTCCACCTGGTGCACGACGAAGCGGGCCAGTGGCTGGGGCGTGGTGTAGACCCCGTGGCGACGTCGCGTGCGGCGATCGTATCGCTGCAGGAACCGCTCGCAGAAGTCGAGACCCGGCCAGGGGGACGACTCCGATCCGAGGCCGGACAACAGCTCCCGTCCCGCCGCGCGCGTCACACACCGCCGCAGGTGGTCGGCGATTCGCCGCGACGCGGTCGCGACGGGACCGCCGCGTGCCGGTCGCTCGGGCGTCAGACACAGGTGCCAGATGGACCGGAGTAACGGCTCATCCGCTGCCGCCGTCAACCACGCCTGGGCCGCGGGCGCGAGCCGTTCGCCCGCATCGACGGCCACGAGATAATGGCCACACGCCACTGCCTGGGCGACCGCTTCGGCGAATTCGGTCACTTGATCCTGCCCGGTCCGATGCGCGAATTGACGCTGCAGTCGACGCCAGGTCCCACCGGGCCGCGCAGCATCCGTGGCCCGACGAATGCTCTCGCGGAGCTCGCGCGTCAGGTCGACCAACTCCTGCACGTCTGGGGAGGCCTTGTCACGGCTGCTCATCACCCATCCACCGGCCCGCCGCACCGCGCCCGCAGGTGCCCTGCGGCACCTGCGTCTACGGGAGTACCACGATCTTCCCGGCCACTTCACCCGACTTGTGCACGGTGCTCTCTTCCTGCAGGCGGTGCGCGCGGGCAGCCTCCGCCAGCGGCAGGACGTGGGAGATATTGGCCGTCAGCTTGCGTTCGCGCAGCCAGCGATTGATGTCTTCCGCGCACACCCGCTGCTCATCCGGCGAGGCCTTGAACATCACGAAGCCGTGCAGCGAGCAGCCTTTGACATAGAACGGCCCGACGGGAAACGGCGGGCGGGCATCGCGGCCGGCCATCAACACGATCTTGCCGCGCTCGGCGAGGTATCCCACGATCTCGTCGAAATCAGGCTCGCGCAGCGTTTCCCAGAAGACATCGACACCGTCGGGAGCGAACTGGCGCAGCGCAGATGCCAGGTCCTCCGTCCGGTAGTTCACGGCCGCGTCGGCGCCAAGTTCCCGGCAGCGTGCCACTTTGGCTGCGCTGCCCCCGGTGGCAATCACCCGGCCCCCGGCCAGCTTCGCCATCTGGATCACGACGGACCCGACACCGCCGGTGCCACCCCGCACGCCAATCGTCTGCCCCGGTTGCAGAACCGCCTCGCGAAACAGTCCCAGATGGGCGGTGATTCCGACCAGCGCGAGGGCGGCCACCACTTGGTCGTCCACACCTGGGGGCGTCGGATAAAGCCAGCATTCGTCCACCGCACAGTATTCGGCGAACGTCCCTTGCCGGCCGAGCAGCCCCTGGTTGGAGCCCCACACCCGATCTCCCGGCACGAACCGCCGGACGCGCTCCCCAACACGCTCAACAACGCCCGCCAGATCGCAGCCGACGATGAACGGGCGGGGAAGGTCCCAGTAGTGGGCCCCGTTGCGAATGTACGTGTCGATCGGGTTCACGGCTGCGGCCGTGACCCGCACCAGCACCTCGGTGGGTCCTGGCGTGGGCGGCGGCAGTTCGCCCACCACGATGCACTCCGGCGGACCCGTCTGCTGAATGTAGGCAGCTTTCATCGCTGATATCCTCCTTTTGGCGCCAGGGCGTCGCGTCGACGCGCTGTCCCAGGATACCATGGGCCGCAGCGCTCGTCACAGGTGCGTACCGACGCCAGCGCGACGCTCGATTCTCTGCCCACACCGCTCAGGCCGCGCGGCGTGCCTCGGGGAAGCGGGCGGTCGTGTGCGCGGATTCGAAGTTGAGCAACTCGCGCACTGCGTAGTGTTGACGGTCCGCGCCGCGAAAGTAGATCCGCGCGCTGACTTCACCCAACAGGCCCAGGCTGAAGAACTGAATGGCCGCCACCATGCCGCAGGCGGCCAGGAGCAGCAACGGATTGCCGGTCATGTCGACGGAACGGAAGATCTTCATGCCGACGGTCCCTGCCAGCGCCAGCAGGGCCAGCAGCGTGGTGGCCAGCCCCACGGCGCCGAAGAGCTTCATCGGACTGGCAAAATAGCTCAGCAGGTACTTCACGGTGATCAGATCGAGGACCACGCGAATCGTGCGTGAGATGCCATACTTCGTCTGCCCGTGCTGCCGGGCATGATGCCGCGTGACCACTTCCAGGCAGCGGGCACCCCGGGCGTGCGCGAGAATCGGAATGAACCGATGCATCTCGCCGTAAAGCTCCAGCTCCTGCGCAATGTCGCGCCGGATGGCCTTGAGCGTGCAACCCAGATCGTGGATCGGGAAACGCGTGACGCGGGAGATCAGCCAGTTGGCCAGTTGCGAAGGCAGCCGCCGATTGAGCCAGGCGTCCTGCCGGTCCTTGCGCCAGCCGTGGACCAGATCGTACCCCTGGTCGATCTTGTCGAGCATCATGTGGATGTCGCGCGGGTCGTTCTGCAGGTCGCCGTCCATTGTGACAATCACGTCGCCCTCAGCCAGCTGCAGGCCCGCCTGCAAGGCCGCCGTCTGTCCGTAGTTGCGGCGAAACCGCACCACTTTCACGCGGTCGTCCCGCCGGGCCAGTTCGCGCAAACGCGCTTCGCTGCCATCGGTCGACCCGTCGTCGACCAGCAGGACTTCGCAGCCGCGTTCGAGGGTGTCCAAGACGCCCACCAGCTGCTCATACAGAAGCGGCAGATTCTCGTATTCGTTGTAGATGGGAACGACGATGGAGACGTCCATGACCCCCGACCTCCGCGCTGACCAGACTCCTTCCGCCACGGCGCCCCGGCAGGCGGGCGAGTGTAGGATAACCGCCGGTGCGGCACAACAGCAGTCGCGCGCACCCGCCGATCCGGGGGACGCGGATGGTGGTGTTAACGCCGCGCAGATCTCCCAGCCCCCCAAAACTGAGGCAGACGCACTTGCCGTGATGCGCTACAATCTGGTTCGCAGGGACCAGCCGCAGGCAAGGGAGGCCAAAGGCCATGAGCAGGGGGGGCGCCACGCGTCGAATCCAGAACGCGGTGCTTGTCACGATGCTGTGCATGACCGCCGTCGCGCGGACGACCGGCGCGGAGTCGGAGGTGCCGGCCGGTGACATGCTCGAAGACGCCGACCTGACGGCGGTTTTTTTCCTCGATTCCGACCTGGGCTGGGTCGTGGGCGAGCGGGGCGTCATCCTGCGCACGGAAAATGGCGGTCGGCAGTGGGAGGTGCTGCAGTCCCCGGTCAACTGTCGGCTGGAGTCTGTGCATTTCGTGGACGCCCAGCAGGGCTGGGCGGTCGGCGGCCGAGTGCATTCGTATTCGCAGCGCACGAGCGGTGTGGTGCTGCGGACTCAGGACGGCGGCCGGACTTGGACGCCGATTCCCGGCCTGACGATTCCGATGCTCAAGAGTGTCCGGTTCCTCAATCCACAGCAGGGGTGGGCCGCCGGGGGCGCGACGACGCTTTATCCGACGGGGATCTTGCGTACCGACGACGGGGGGCGGAGCTGGTCGGCCCTTCCGTCGGGTCCGTGCGGCAGTTGGTTGACCGCGGATTTTCGCGACTTTCAGACCGGGATCGTGGCCGGGCGGGAGGGGCTTCTGGCATGGGTCGCGGCACCCACGGTGGAAGGAGTTGAGTCCTCGGACATGCCGGGGAGTTGCTGGCGGGCGGTACGTCTGGGCGACAGTCGCAACGGCTGGGCGGCGGGCGACGGCGGGCGCCTCCTCTGCACGACCGACGGCGGCCGGACGTGGACGCCTCCCGCGGGTGCCTGGCCGGCGGAGTTGTCGTCGCTCTTTGATTTCCACGCGCTGGCCGTGTTTGGCAACCACGTCTGGGTGGCCGGTACTCCGGGCGTGGGCGTGCTTCATTCGCCCGATGGGGGCAGCACCTGGGAACTTGGCCCGACCGACCAGACGTTGCCGCTGCGCGCCCTGACGTTTGTCGACGCCGAGCGGGGTTGGGCCGTCGGCGCTTTGGGCACGGTTCTGGGGACACGCGATGGCGGCCGCACGTGGCGGCGGCTGCGCGGCGGCGGCACGCGCGTGGCGCTGCTGGGCATCTTCAGCGAGCCGAGCCGAGTGCCGTGGGAGCTGTTCGCCTGGGAATGCGCGCAGGAGGGTTACCTGGGCGCTGTGGAGTTGATTGCCAGGCGGGATGCGCGCGGGTCGGATCGAGCCAGCGCGGTGGCGGAGGAGGATACGGCGCGCGCGGCCATGGCGGCCGTGGGAGGGTCGTCGGCGGATGGGACCCTGCCGTTCGCCTTGCCGGACCCGGGACTGCGACTCGGATCGCGCGCACTGCTCGACGGCTGGAACCGCGCTTCGGGCGGGCGCGCGCTGGACGTGCTCGAGGCACGGCTGGTACGGACGATCCGCCAATGGAGACCCGAGATCGTGGTGACCGAGGCGGCCAGTCCGCAAGGGGCTGACCCCGTGGGACATCTGCTCAATCAACTTGTTCTGTCCGCGGTGCGCAGCGCGAGCGATCACCAGGCCCAACCCGCACAACTGTCGCTTGGCGGCCTGCAGCCCTGGACGGTGAAGAAAGTCTTTCAGGTCGTGCCGGGCGAGCAGCAGCCCACCGTGACGGTGACCACTTCGCAGCTGGTTACGCGTCTCGGGTGCGCCGTGGCTGATCTGGCGTCCGAGGCGAACGCCCGAGTGCTGCCGCGGTATCGGCCGGTGCCGCCGACGGTCGGCCTGCAGCTGCTGGTGGACGAATTGCCGCAGTCCGCCGGGCGCAAGGACATATTCAGCGGCATCTTCCTGCCGGCCGGCGGCGATGCGCGGCGTCCTGCGGCATTGGCCGCGGCCCGCGACCTGGACGCCTTGCGGGTGGCCGCGCAGAAGCGACGGAACATCGAACAGATCATCGCGTCCGCCGAGGGGGGCGCGCCGCAGTCGGCCGGGTGGCTCGGCCAGATCCAAGACCTCACGAAATCGCTCGGGACCGCCGGGGCCGGCGAGGTCTTGTACCAACTGGGTCAACGGTATCTGGAGACCGGCGAACTCGCACTGGCCGCCCAGTCGTTCGCCCAGTTGGTGGAGCGGTATCCCGGTCACGCGTTGAGCGAGTCGGCCCTGGAGTGGCTGATTCAGTACTACGCCAGCAGTGAAATCGCCTGGCAGCTGTATCGTCGCCAGCAGCCCCAGCGAGCGAGCCCGGCGACGGTGGCCCTCGCCGCGCCCCCTGCGGGCGGAGTCTCCACCGCGGACTACGCCGCGCCGCCGGGCGTCTCCATCGGCGGCGCGACGGCCGACTTCACGTCCGGCGACGCGGCGGGTCCGGCACGCTTCGAGGGGACGCTGCAGGAGCGCGCCGCGCAGGCGCTGAGGCTGTCCAAGCTGATCCAGCAGGCGCGGCCCGAACTCTTCGCGGAACCGCGCGTGCAGTTTCCCGTCTCCGTGGCCTACCGGTATCACGACCAGTCGCGCGAGGCGGAAAAGCTCCACCATCGGCTCGGCGCCAGTCCGCTCTCGCCGGACTGGGCCCGCTGTGCGATGGCCGAGCAGTGGCTGGCCAAGGGGCGCGGGGCATCCCCCAAGACGACCTATTACATCGCCCGGGCCGCCTCCCGACCGCGGCTCGATGGGCAACTTGACGACGAGCTCTGGGGCGCCGTGGAACCGCTTGCCCTGCACAGCGGACAAGACGACGATGCCGCCTGGCACACCACAATCATGCTCGCCTGCGACCAGGAGTTCCTGTTCCTCGCGGGCACGTGCCGCAAACCTTTCCAGACCCCGCCGACATCGACCGCCGCAGGTCCGCGGATGCGTGATGCCCCGCTGGATGAGCACGACCGTATCGATCTGCTGATCGATCTCGACCGCGATTACGTCTCGTTCTACCGACTCACCGTGGACCATCGCGGCTGGGCGGGCGAGGCGTGTCTGGGCGATGCGAGCTGGAATCCGGTCTGGTATGTGGCAAGTCAGGAGACCGCGACCGACTGGACGCTCGAGGTAGCCATACCGCTGGAGGAACTCACCGCGCACCCTCCGCAGGCCCAGGACGTGTGGGCGGTCGGTGTGCAGCGCATCGTGCCCGGCACCGGTCTGCAAGCGTTCACCCAGCCGGCGGCGACGGACCCGCTGGGCCAGGGTTTCGGCTGGATGGTGTTCCGCTGAGCGACCGTGCGCGATCATTCCGGAATTCGCGACGCCGGGCAACTGCCCGCCACCGCGAGGGACCGCTGCGAGATGGCTGTAGTCGTCGGCACCGATGAAGCCGGTTACGGACCGAATCTGGGCCCGCTGGTGATCACGGCAACCGTGTGGGACGCCGCGGCGGCGCTCCCGCTGGATCCCGGCCCGTGGGCGCCGCAGCGATTCGCGGCCGGTTCGGGCGGCGGGACACTGCCGCTCTTCGGCGATTCCAAGCGGTTGTTCGCGCGAGGCGGTGGTCTCGCCGCGCTGGAGCGCGGCGTGTGGGCCGCGCTGGCGGTGGTCGATCCGGTCTTCCTGCACGGAAGCACCTGGCGTGCCCTGGTCGCCTGGCTGGACCCAGACCGACCAGCGCGGCTCGACCAAGTGCCGTGGTATGCCGGGTACGACCGAGCCGTACCGGCGGAACTTTCGCCGGGCGCCATTGCTCAGACGGCCGCCATGTGCGCGGCGGAATGCGAGCGGGCGGCTTACCGCCTGTGCGGCTTGCGCGCGCGCATCGTGTCCGAACCAGAATTCAACGCGGGTGTGGCGAAGTACGGTAACAAAGCCACGGCGCTCTCCCACTGGACCCTTGAATTGGTGGGCGCCGTGTTCGCCACGATCCAGGACACGATCCAGGACACGGAGATCTGCCTCTGGAGCGACAAGCACGGAGGCCGGAACCACTACGCCGCGCTGTTGCAGCACCAGCTGACGTCCGACTGGGTCCACGTCCGCGAGGAGACGCGGCCGCGCAGCGTCTATGCGTGGCACGAGGGCGCGCGGCGTTTTGAAGCGCACTTTCTCGCGCGGGGGGAACAACTGCTCCCGGTGGCGCTGGCCTCCATGATCTCGAAGTACCTCCGAGAACTCGCCATGGAAGCGCTGAACAACTACTGGCTGGCCCACGTTCCGGGGCTGCGTCCCACCGCCGGTTATCCGGCGGACGCCCGGCGGTTCCTGGCCCAGATTCGTGCGGCGCAACAGCGGCTGGGCATCGCCGCGCCGATGCTGTGGCGGCTGCGCTGACCACACGTCCGCGGCACCGGTTGCCGACGTGCGGGGACCCTCGTACACTAACTGCGGAACGAGGGCGTCCATTACCTTTGCGGCAGGCCACCATGGCGTTTGACGGCGAGCAAGAGATTTACCAGGAGCGGATACTGGATCACTACGAGGAACCGTACCATCGGGGCGCGTGTCCCGAGGCCACGCACGTGCACGAGGACGACAACCCGTTGTGCGGTGACGTGATCCATGTCGAACTGCGGAT
Source organism: Pirellulaceae bacterium (assembly GCA_025459265.1). Taxonomy (GTDB): domain Bacteria; phylum Planctomycetota; class Planctomycetia; order Pirellulales; family Pirellulaceae; genus JAAYDI01. The sequence goes on from JALOQX010000025.1 coordinate 24,519, forward strand.
CAATGCGGAGGGCCGCGTCGATGCGGCATGGTTCGACGGAGACGGCTGCTGCATCAGTCAGGCGGCGGCGTCGATGCTCATGGAGAAGCTGGAAGGGATGCACATCCGGGACGTCAAGCAGTTCACAGCCCAGGACATGCTGCAGCTGTTCGGTGCGCGACTCACGCCCAATCGCCAGAAGTGCTGTCTGCTGTCCTGGCGCGTCGCCCAGACGGCACTGCACTCGCCGGTCGATGCGGCCGGGTTGGCGAGCGCCCCACCCACGTCGTCCCAGGCGACCGCGGCCGGACCAGGGCCGCCGTCCCAGGAGGCTTCGTAGTGGCCTCCACGCCCGCACTGCCCCTCGACCCGACTGCCCTGCGGGCGGACTTCCCGATCCTGGCGACCCGGGTGCATGGCGATCGCCCGCTCGTGTACTTCGACAACGCCGCCACGACGCAGCGCCCGCGGCAAGTGATCCAGGCGCTGGTGGATGCCTACGAGCAGCACTACGCGAACGTGCACCGCGGGATTCACTGGCTGAGTGAACAGAGCACGGACCTGTATGAAGAGGCACGCGAGTCGGTCCGGCGGTTCATTGGGGCGCGGCAGCGGCACGAAGTGATTTTCACGACCGGGGCTACGGCCTCGATCAATCTGGTGGCCCGGACCTGGGGCGATCAGCACCTGCGGCGGGGCGACGAGATCCTGTTGAGCGAAATGGAGCATCACTCCAATATCGTGCCATGGCAGCAGTTGGCGGAGCGCACCGGCTGCACCGTGCGGTTCCTGCCCGTGACGGACGACGGCCAGCTGGTCCTGGCTGCACTCGACCAGCTCCTGACCGAGCGGACGCGACTGGTCGCGGTGACCGCGGTCTCGAACGTGCTGGGCACGGTCAATCCCATTCGCGAGATCGTGGCGCGGGCGCATGCGGTCGGTGCGTTGGCGCTGGTGGACGCGGCACAGAGCGTGCCGCACGCGGCCACGCACGTGGTGGACGATGACGCGGATTTCGTGGCCTTCAGCGGCCACAAGATGCTGGGACCGTCGGGGGTCGGGGTCCTTTACGGCCGCGAGCAGCTGCTTGACGCCATGCCGCCGTTTCTGGGCGGGGGGAGCATGATCCGTCGCGTCACGCTCGACGGGTTCGAGCCGGGGGAGCTGCCGGCCAAGTTCGAAGCGGGCACGCCGCCGATCGTGCCCGCTCTGGGGCTCTCCGCCGCGATCGCGTATCTCGAGCAGATCGGGATGGAGCGGATCGGCAGCTACGAGTCGGCGTTGACGGGATACGCGCACGAGGTGCTCGCACGGGTCGACGGCCTGCGGCTGCTGGGCCCGCCGCCCGCGCACAAGGCGGGGATCGTCAGCTTTGTGATCCAGGGCATTCACGCCCACGACGTGGCCCAGCTCGTCGACCAGGACGGGGTCGCCATTCGCGCCGGGCACCACTGCGCCATGCCGCTGCACAAGCGTCTGGGGATCGCCGCCAGCAATCGGGCCAGCTTCTACTTCTACAACACACGGGACGAGGTGGATCGCCTCTGCGCCGCCCTGCAGCGCGCCCAGCGTGTCTTTCGCCGCCGCGGGGATCGGCCCAGCGCGTTCAAAGGCTGAGCGCGCCGCTCTCCGGTCTGTCCCGCAGCGCGGCGCAGAACTGCTGCACGACCGCGCGGCGGGCCAGACGCGGATGGACATGCGGCCGTCGCGCCAGGATCCAGGCCTGCGCCGCGCCGGGACTCATCCCGCGCGTGGCGACCAGCCAGCAGAGCACCACGGTCGCGCTCCGCGCGCGGCCGGCCTTGCAGTGCACGTAGACTCCGCGGCCGCGGGCGCGCTGGTCCGTGATGAAGGCCACGCCGCGCTGCACCTGGTCGAGCGACGGCGCCGTGAAGTCGACCGTGGGGAGCCGCAACTGCTCAATTCCCGCGCGCCGGTACGCCGCCTCCGGTCCCGCGTACTCCTCGCACATGTTCACGACGGCGTTCACCCCCAGCGCGTGCCACCGGGGCACGTCGCGGGCCAAGGGGAGCGCGCCCAGGTAGACTCCCGCGTCGATCTGGTCCCACCAGTGCCGCAGGTGCAGCACACGCGCCAGCAACAGGTTCCAGCACAACGTGGGAACCAACAGCACACGCGCCACCCAACGACGAATCAGCATGCGTCGGTCCCTTCAGTGATAAAACGACCTGCCCGCAGCCGCCAGCGACTGCAGCAGTGGCGTCGGGCGCAGCCGGGTCCCCAGGGGCTCCAGCGCGGAGAGCCACGCCACGATCCGCGCCGCGCCCACGTGGTCGGCCCAGTGGAGCAATCCCCCGCGGGCCCGCGGAAACGCCAGGCCAAACACGCTGGCGACGTCGATGTCGCGCGGATGCCCCACCAGTCCCTCCTCCAACACGCGTGTGGCCTCCAGCAGCATGGGAAGGACCAGTCGGGCCGCAATCGCGCTCTCGTCCAGGAACGCCTGCCGGCGCAGGTAGGGCGTGAGAATCGCAGCGAGTGTGGGGTCCGGCGCGCCGCGAGACAGCGGATCCGCGTAGCTGTAGAAACCCCGCCCCGCCTTCCGCCCCAGGCGTCCGAGCTTGACAAGCTTGGGAAGGACCGGCGTAAGTGCGATGCGATCCGGGAACGCTTCCCATAACGTGCGTCCCGCCCGCATGGCCGTATCCAGGCCAATCATGTCGAACGTCTCGAACGGACCCCATTGCATGCCGAAGGCCCGCGCTGCGCGATCGATGGCCAGCAGGTCGACCCGCTCGCAGAGCATATCGAGCGCTTCGTTCAGGTAGGGCAGCAGCAGTCGGTTAATCACGAATCCGGGACTGTCCCGCACCAGCACCGGCACCTTCCCCACGTCAAATACAAACCGCAGCGCGGCGGCGAGGACGCCTGGATCGGTGCAGGCGGCCGGGACGACCTCGACGGCCAGCCGGTCCGCGACCGGGTAACAGAAATGCAGGCCGCAGAAGCGTGCGGGACAGGCCACCGCATCGGCCAGTTGGGCCAGCGGAATGGTGGAGGTGTTGGTCGCCACCAGGGCGGTGGCGGACAGCCGCGGCGTGACCTGCCCCAGCAACTGACGTTTCAGCTCGCGGTTCTCCACAACGGACTCGATCAGCAGGTCACACTGCGCCAGCGACTCGGGCGTGGCTGCCCGTTGCAGCATGTCTTGCAGCGGCGCGGGCAGACTCGCCGCGCTGCGGGCCAGCGTCTGGTGCGCCCGATCCAGCGCGTCGGCGGCGGCGTCGTACAACGTGACGTGCAGGCCGGCCTGCAGCGCGGCCTGGGCGATGCCCGTCCCCATCAAGCCGGCGCCACAAATGCCGACAGCGCGGCGCCGCGTGGTGGCGGAGCCGGCGAGCCGTTCCGCCAGCGTGCTGCGGGCGTGTGTCTGGAGCTGCGCAGCGTGGCGTTCCCCGGCCGCCGCGTCGGGTGCGGCCAGGGCCAGCCGCGGATCGGCCAAGGGCGGTTCGAGGTCGGACATGAATGTCCTATCCGGGATGTACGGCCAGGCGCATCGCCCGTGCGCGGCGGTGCATCTGCCGCGCGCCAGTTGCCACCGTCGGACGACTACGTGTCCCCCGCATGCTACCCTGGTTTTTTCTCAGCGTGAACCCCAAGGGATCCCCACGGCCCTGGAAACCGGGTATACTGCGCGCCGTGTGCGCGGCAGCGAGTTGTGCCGCCGCCCCGTGCGCAAACCTGATCAGAGGAGTCCACGACGCATGTCGCATCGCTACCGAGCCCATCGCCGTCTGTGGCTGGGCGTCCTGTGGATGTGCGCGGTCGGCGCGGCGGTGTCTCTGGCGCAGCAGTCGGACGATCCCGCGCCTCCCGACGCGACCGTGCAGCTGGTGGTCGATTATGGGGACGGCGTCGAAAAGCACTTCACCGCGCTCCCGTTTCGTGAGGGTGTGACCGTGCTCGATGTGCTCGAGTCCGCGCAGCGCCATCCGCGCGGCATCAAGTTCGTGCATCGCGGCAAGGCGGCAACGGCCTTTCTGACGCGTATCGATGACCTCGAAAACGAAGGACGCGGCCGCAACTGGGTCTACCGCGTCAACGGCGAGCTGGCGGACTGCAGCTTCGCCACCTTTGTGCTCAAGGCGGGTGATACCGTCTTGTGGAAATTCGGCGCGTATCGATAGAATTAGCGGCGTTTGGACCACTTCCTGAATTCCTCACCGAGTGACGAGACGTAACGATGACAGCGATCCTCACGAACCGAGAAGCGCAACGACACAGCGATGCCGGAATGCAGCAGCGGGGTCTGGAGGCGGGCGTTCGGCCATGGCTCTGGGACCTGTCCGCATTCGTCCTGCTGGTTGGCAGCGGGGTGGCCCTGCGGCTGGCCTGCCAGGACTTGCCCAACTTTGCCCCGGTGGCCGCGTTGGCACTGGTCTCCGGCTATTTCTTCCGGTCAGCGATCCTGGCGCTGTGCGTGCCGTTGGCGGTGATGGGAATCAGCGACTGGTTCGTGGGGGGCTATCACTGGGGCGTCATGGCGGTGGTCTACGCCGTGCTCGCGTTCCCAGTGCTGCTGCGGTCGTGGCTGCGCGGCACGTTCGAGCTGCGGGGGCGCCGCCCGGCTCAACGGCTGGTTCCGCTGGCTGGCCTGATCGCGTGCGGGCTGTTCTCGTCGCTCGTGTTCTTCGTCGTGACGAACTTCGCGGTGTGGGTGGCCTTTGACACCTATGCGATGAGCTGGTCTGGCTTGGCGCACTGCTACGCGGCGGCGGTGCCGTTTTTCCGGTACACGTTGGCCGGGGACCTGTTCTTCGGACTGGTGCTCTTCGGCACGTACGCCCTGGCGCTGTCAGCGGTGCGGAGCCCCGAGCCGCTCGGCGAACTGAGTTGATGGGCTGACGGGGCCACCGCTCAGGGCCGGGTCACTTCTTGTTGGTCCCGGCCTCGGCGGGTGGCTGAGCCGGTTCTTCGGCAGCAGGGGCGACAGCGGCGTCAGCCGGCGCCGCACCACCGCCGGGCAAGGCGTCCTCTGCACTCGGCTCGATCGCCGCCGGGGTCACGTTCGGCAGGAGGCTTTCCAGGTCGCGCACTTTCGTGCGGACCTGCTTGAGCATGTCCGCGAGCCCTTTTTCCTGGGCGTCTGTCGCGGTGACCACGGCATCCAGCGCCTTGACGACCTGGGTGATTTCCGCCTTCTGCTGGTCATCCACGGCCAATTGCGCAATTGCGCCCAGTGCATCGGTCGGTGCGCGGCCCGCCTGTGGCCCGCGAATCCCCAGCAGCACGCAGTGCAAGGGCTGCTTCAGGCGACGGCGCACGCGGTCAATCAGCTCGTCCATCTCCTGGTCGACCGGCGACATGCCGCCCATACCGTACCCGCCGTACCCGGGCATCATGCCGCCGGGCCCGAACTTGCCGCCACCACCCCCGGGCGTCATACCGCCCATACCCGGCGTGGCCATGCCGCCCGGATAGCCCATCGTCGGCATCCCGCCGACCCCACCGACGCCCCCGGCCCCGATGACGTCTGAGGGAGGACCGCCGGCGGCCATCCCGGCCATGCCCGCGCTGCCCAAGCCGGCCATCTCGCCCATTCCCATATAGCCCCCCATGCCCGGGAGGCCGCCACTGCCCCGGGACGCGCCTCTCCGCTCTTCCACGGCCTTCTCCTCCTCCTTGGCCCGCGTGTCCTCCGTCCGGCACGCGTACGCAGCCAGCGCCGCCAACTGCCGCACGGTCGCCACCGCATCGATCCCCGTCACGTCGGTGTAGACCAGATCGCCCAGCGCCCGGGCCGCTGCGCAGCGGAGCGACAAGGGTTCCTCCGCATCCCCCACGATGCGCACCAGGCTGTCGAAGATGGCCCGGTTGTCGCCAACGGCACCCAGGGCGGCCACCACGTCGCCCGCATTGCGGCGCAGCCACGTGTGCCCCTCGACATTCCGGCTGGCCGGGACGGCCTTTTCATCCAACAGACTCTGCATCAACGCCGCCACTTCCGCCCGCCGCCCGTCCGGAATCGGCTGATCCTGCGGGCGCTGCCGAACCAGCCGCAGGTGCCGCTCGATCCCCAGCATCGCCGCCACGCGCACGACATCCAGCTGATCCGGTTTCTTCAGCTCGTCGACCATGAAGTCAAAGGCCTGCGGGAGTCGCACTGCCGGGTAGCGCAGCCCGCCCAGCATGCGGGCCTCCGTCTGGTTCAGGCTGCCGACGATCAGCATCGCGTTGTACCGCACGTACGGGTGGTAGTTGCCCGTCACGCGACGCGTCGCCTCTTCATAGGCAACCTCCAGCAGATACTGATGCAAGGCCGGGTCGGAGGCGTTTTCCAGGTCCTTCGTCAGATTATCGCGTTTGTCAAACAGCTCGCCGAACAGCTCTTCCGTCGCCATGGAGGGAAACAAGTAGTTCCGATACCAGTTGTCCAGCAGCGCCCGGTTGGCGGCAAATGACGAGCGTCCGAAGACCACCTGATCCTTCGCGCCGCGCTGGGTGACGATGTTCCGCGGATCGGCAAAGTCGGCACCGACAGAGTCCCACGTGTACGTGGCACTGTCTTGCCCCCAGGCAACATTGTCCGGAAAGACCTGGCCGAGAGCGCTGAGCAGCAGCGCGACCGTCGGCAGGAGCCACGCGAACGGGCGGAGTGAGCGAATGGACGCCATGGAACACCTCTCCCTTGACTGTGCGGACCGCCACGAACTGGCGCAGTGACATGAGCTTGCGCAGACACCCGGCACCGGTCCCTGATTACTAGACTAGTCGTGAGCACGACCGATTGTCAACTTCACGGGCCCTTCGTATGCTCCCTAGCGAAGCGGGCGGCGAGGACCGCGATCATGACCTGGCTCTACGACGACCCCCAGTTCCTCCAGCACGACACGGGCTCCCACCCCGAACGGCCGGCCCGCCTGGAGAGCATTACCGCACGGCTCGTGGCCGACGGGCTCGACCGCCGCTGCCAGCGGCCGACGTGGGACCCGGTATCCCGTGACGCGCTCGGCCGCGTCCATGATCTGGCCTACGCAGACAGCGTCGCGCGATTCGCCGACCGCGGCGGCGGCTACATCGAACGGGATACGGTCGTCGGACCGGTATCGTACGCAGTGGCGCTGTCCGCTGCCGGCGCGGTCGCAGATGCGGTCCGCCGCGTCATCGCGGGCCCGGATCGCCAGGCGCTGTGCCTCGTGCGTCCGCCCGGACACCACGCCCTGCGGCGTTCCGCGATGGGGTTCTGCCTGTTTAACAACATCGCCCTGGCAGCGCGGGTCGCCACAGCCGAATTGCAGCTCGACCGGGTCCTGATCGTCGACTGGGATGTGCATCACGGGAACGGCACGCAGGCCACCTTCTGGGAGGATGAGCAGGTGGGCGTGTTCTCGATCCATCGCTGGCCGTTCTATCCGGGGACCGGCGCGGCGGACGAGACGGGTGCCGGCCCGGGTTTGGGCGCGACGTGCAACGTACCGATCCGGTATGGCACGCCGCGCGCGGAATATCGCGCTCGCTTCTCGGACGCAGTCGCGGCTTTTGCCGACCGGATCCGCCCTCAATTGGTGCTCGTCAGCGCCGGGTTCGATGCCCACGAGGAGGACCCGGTCGGGTCCCTCGGGCTGGAGGACGAGGACTTTGCGGCCCTGACAGACCTGGTGCTCGACATTGCCCAGCAGTACGCGGCGGGGCGCGTGGTCAGCGCCTTGGAGGGCGGCTACAACGTGCGGGTGTTGCCCGGTTCGGTCGCCGTGCATCTCGAGGCCATGCTCGCGCGGCAGTAGACCGCCGGCGTCATTTCGCCGCGATCGGAATGACGCCGTCCCAGTCCGGCGGAGGCATCCGATTGTGCTGGGCGATGAACACGGTGAGGAAGTCCTTGACGCGGTCTTCGGCGGGCACCTGGTGCAGCCACTGGAACGCCTCCTCCCAGTTGCGCGCCTGCAGCGCATCGAGCGCTCGTTCGTACGCGGCGATATGCTGGTCGGTCAACTGCGGGAACGTCGCCTGCGGCGGCAGCAGCTCGCTGACTTCTTCCGCCAGGTCCAGGCCGTACGGGCGGACGCGTGCCACGCGGCGGACCCGCGCCACATCGGGCAAGACCTCCGCCCGCACGCGCTCGGCCGTGCGCTGATCGATCAGCAGCGGGGCCCGCAGAATCTTCGTCATCGTCTCCAGCCGCGCCGCCAGGTTCACCACCGGTCCGAACACGGTCACTTTGACCTGGTCGACCGTCCCGATCTTCCCGGCGACGGCCGCGCCGGTGGCGACCCCGATGCCGACACGGAAATCGGTCAGGGGATGATCGTGGCAGCGAGCGGCCGCATCGAAAGCGGCGCGGATACTCAGCGCCGCGCGGCAGGCGCGTTCCACCGCATCGGGCTGCTCGAGCGGCCAGCCCCAGAACCCCATGGCGGCGTCCCCGTGAAAATCGCCCACCACGCCCCCCTGCTCGAGGATGCAGTGGGTCATCATGCCCAGCGCCTGGCTCACGCGTTCCAGCAGCCCCAGCAGGTCATGCGCGTGCTGCTCGCTGCGGCGGGAAAACCCGCGCAGATCACAGAACAGCACCGACACCTCCGCCTGTCGCGGCGCGAGGACCTGATCCGGATCCTGACCGGCCAGAGCGTCGAGCACGACCGGGGAGAAAAAGGGACGCAGCGACGATTGCCGGTGTTCGAGCAACCTCAGCTCGCGGAGATTGTGCAGGGTCGTGGCTGCCAGTTCCGCAAACTTCAGTTCGTCCTGCAGCTCCTCCGCACCGCGCGTCGTCGCCGCATACCGGACATGGGGTGCAAACCGGCCGGTAAGATACAAGGCCCAGCCCGGACACGCTTCCCCCAACACCGGCGTGCAACAGGCCCAGTCGACATCGTCCTGATCGACAAACGTGGCGGATGTCTGCGTGCGGGCGCGGTTCCAGATACTCGCCACGCTCTTGCCACTCTCCACGGCAGTCCGAATCAATCGGCCGCTGGGCGAGAACCGTCCCCGTTCCTCGCTCCGTCGATCCCAATGCAACACGTCGATCCGCGGCTCGTGATCCTGCATCGGTTGCAGCCGCACAATCGCCGCGGCAACCGCCTGCGGAATGCCGGTCAACAGCAGACTGATCAGCCGCACAAAGAGTTCGTCATCATTGGCTGCTCCGGAGATCACTTCCGGCAGTCGGCTCAGCACCTCAATGCGCTGGTCGGCGTCCCGGTAGCGGACGCTCTGCAGATACCCCGGAGCGAACGCCTGTTCCTGCCCGGCGGGCGACGCGTCGACACTCACGTCCACCTTCTCGTCGGAGAGCGAGAACGTGGTGCCACCGATCACAAAATGCTCGCCCGCGCGGACCGGAAACGCCTGCTGCTGCCGCCCACGGAAGAAGATCGGATTACGAGCCTGCTCCAGACGCGTCACCTGCAGATGGTCCCAGTTCCAGAGCAGCTGCGCGTGACGGCGGGAGATCTGCCCATCCCAAGGCACGTCCCAACCGCCTCCGGCGCGGCCCAGGATGACCGGGACATGCGGCAAGAGTGTCCGCCGCCAACGATGTCGGGGATCCGCGCCCTGCGCAATGAGATCTGGCATGCTGCGTGTCGCTCACGTCCGTGGCCGCCAACGCGCCGGCCCGCACACCTCGCGACCAACCGGGAGGTCTCTCCCGCGGCAAGGTGGTCGGCTCGGCACTACGTCTGCTTGCCTAAACGACTCCGATACCGGGCACTCGCGCGTTCGAGCACCACGCGTTCCTGGGCCGAAAGACTCTGCATGCCGTGAGCATGCACTCTGGACAAGATCGCGTCAATCAGCCGCTCGTCGTCCGCATCCAGCTTGTCGGGAGGCAGACCGCGACTGTTCTCCGGCACCTTGTTGGAGACCGCCGACTCCGGCGGCGCGGCCGCAGGATGGCACCGGCGCGATCTCCGCACAATCCGCGGCGTATCAGGGCGGTGCCCCGCATTGTCTCCGGAACGGGCCGACAGGTCGTTGGGGATGGTGGTCGTCGCCGCGTTGACCGTGGAGTGGCGGGCACCGATGAGCGTCAGGACACCCAACAGCAG
>JALOQX010000473.1 GCA_025459265.1 Pirellulaceae bacterium
CCGAGATACAGGAAGGCGGGACAACCATGACCACCGATTGGCGCGAAACATGGCGGAAGAAACTGGTGCCCGCTGCGGTTGCGATGAAGCAGATCAAGGCCGGCAATCGCGTCTTCATCGGATCGGCGTGCGGCGAACCCCAGGCTTTGATCCGCGCGCTGGTGGAAAGCGGCGACCACGCCGAGGACACGGAACTGATGAACGTCTTGACGATGGGCGTCGCGCCTTATACTGAACTCCGGTACGCCGCGCGGTTCCGGGCCAACGCGTTCTTCATCGGTCACGGTCTCCGCGAAGCCGTCGGCCAGTGCCGCGCCGACTATACGCCCATCTTCTTCTCGCAGATTCCCGCCATGTTCCGCTCACGCCGCATCCCGATCGACGTGGCGTTGATCATGGTCAGCCCGCCAGACGAGCAGGGGTTCTGCAGCCTGGGAGTCTCGGTGGACGTGACGCTTGCGGCGGCCCTGTCTGCCAAGACCCTGATCGCCCAGGTGAATGCTCACATGCCGCGCACACTGGGCAACAGCTTCTTGCCCGTGCGCGACATCCATTTTCTGGTGGAACACGACGAGCCGCTTCTGGAATGGCCGGTCGTGACCGACCCCGATGCAATCACCCAGCGGATTGCCGGGCACGTTGCGTCGTTGGTCTCCGACGGCGATACGCTCCAGATGGGAATCGGTCATTTGCCGGACGCGATCCTCCAGTCGTTGGGCGATCGCAAGGACTTGGGCATCCACACCGAGATGCTCTCGGACGGCGTGATGCATCTGGTGGCGCAAGGCGTGATCACCGGCCAACGCAAGACGTTGCACCAGGGAAAAATCGTGAGCAGCTTTGCCGCGGGCACCCGCGCCTTGTTCCGCTTCCTGGACAATAATCCGGGGATCGAGATGTATCCCTCCGACTATACCAACGACCCGCGGGTGATCTCCCAGCATGACAACTTGATGGCGATCAACTCGGCCATCGAAATCGACTTGACCGGCCAGGCCGTGGCCGATTCGCTGGGCGAGCAGTTGTACAGCGGCATGGGCGGCCACGCCGACTTCATGCGCGGGGCGGCGATGGCCCGCGGAGGCAAGCCGATCCTGGCCTTGCCCAGCACGGCACTGCGACCGGACGGCGTCCGCAGCCGCATTGTGGCCAACGTGCAACCGGGCGCCGGCGTGATCACCACGCGCGGCGACATCCACTACGTGGTCACCGAGTACGGTGTGGCCTACTTGCACGGCAAGACCATGCGGGAGCGCGCCATGTCGCTGATCTCGATCGCACATCCCGATTTCCGCTCGGAACTGCTGCACGCGGCCAAGCGCCGCCATCTGGTGTACGCGAACCAGATTCTGTCTACCGGGAAACCGTACCCCGCGGACCTGGAACAGACATTCACCCTGGCCGACGGCCGGCAGTTGGTGGTGCGCCCCATCCGCCCGGACGACGAGTCCATGATGAAGGGCATGTTCTATTCGTTCAGCGAACAGACCAAGTACCTGCGGTATCACGGGACGCTCAAATCGCTGCCGCACAACCGGCTGCAGGTGTTCTGCAACGTGGACTACGACACCGAGATGGCCCTGGTCGTCGAGCATGGGGAAGGAGGCCACACGGAGATCATCGGGGTCGGCCGCTACCTGACGACGCCTGACACGCAGACCGCGGAAATGGCTTTCGCTATCCGCGACGATTGGCAGCGTCTGGGGCTGGGCACCCACTTGTTCCAGCGGCTGACCGAGATCGCCGTCCGGTCCGGCATCCGTCAATTTCACGCCGACGTGTTGCCCGAGAACAGCGGCATGCTGAAAATCTTTCACCGCTCGGGCCTGAACACCGAAACGGTGACCAACGAGGGCGTGGTCGGCGTCGTGATCCGGCTCGATGTTTGAACGAGAACTTTCCCAGCCAGATTGAGGAGCACAGTGATGCGTCTATTGAAGGGAATCGCTATTTCGCCCGGCTATGCGGACGGCGTGGCGGTGGTGTACGACGATCAGACCGATCACCGGCTGGAATTCCCCGACCGCGACATCTTGCCCGCCGAGATCGAGGCGGAGCATGGTCGGCTGGACGATGCGACCGAACAATCGCAAGGCGAATTGCAGCAGCCCGAGCAATCGGCCAGTGGCCCTGCAGCCCCTGACGACTCGACGGCGGTGCTCGCCGCGCACTGCCAGCTGGTGCGGGACATCGCGGCGAAAGTCAAGGAGCACTTGAGCCGCGAACTCGTGAACGTCGAGCAGGCGCTTGATAGCGTGATCGGCACGTTGGTGGATCGTCTGTGTCAGATCGAAAATGAGTATCTCCGCGCGCGGGAACAAGATGTCCGCGACGTAGGGCGCCGGATGATGCGGCACCTGACAGGTTCGCCGCGGTTTCCGCTTTCGTCCCTCCCGGCGCACGCCGTGATCGTCGCCCGTGAGTTGCTGCCGTCCGAGGCGGTCGAACTCTCCCGCTCCGGGTTGGCGGCGATCGTGACCGAACAAGGCGGCAGAGACAGCCACACCGCCATTCTCGCGCGGGCGCTGGGAATTCCTGCCGTCACCGGTCTGGTCGGCGTCACCTCGCAAATCCAATCGGGCAGGCGTTTGCTCGTGGACGGCCAGGCGGGAACGGTGACGATCGCTCCTTGCGTCGCGGAACTGGCGACGTTTTCGAAGTCCCAAGAGCAGTACCAGCGCTCCCTGGCGGCGTTGGCCGCCGACGAGACCCTGCCGTGCGTCACCCGGGATGGAGTCGCCATCTCGTTGCTCGGCAACCTTGGCCGCCCCGAGGAGGTCGAACAGATCGGTAGCCATCATCTCTCGGGTGTCGGGTTGTTCCGTACGGAGTTCTTGTTTCTCGAGTCTCACGAACGCCCCAGCTTCGCGACGCAATGCGAAATCTACACGCAGGTTGCGAAAGCCCTGGAGGGCCGGCCGCTGGTGATTCGAACGTTTGATCTGGGCGGAGACAAATTTCCCCCGTTTCTGGCCTCGCAGCAGTCCGGCCCGCGGCCCAGTCGCCATCTACGGGGGATGCGGTTCTCGCTGGTCGAACGTCTGCTGTTCGAGACGCAAGTGCGGGCCATCGTCCACGTGGCGCAAACCGCGGACGTGCGAATCCTGTTTCCGATGATTGTGGGCAGCCACGATTTTTCGC
>JALOQX010000026.1 GCA_025459265.1 Pirellulaceae bacterium
CGTGCGCGGCACGGATAATCGATCAGACCGGCCGCTGTTGCCCCCCCTTCACCGCGTCCAGGGAGTATCCGCGATGACACGCCTATCCATCGGTCTGGCCTTGTCCTGGGGATGTCTGCTCGTGCCGACGGCGTCAGCAACCGGTGCGGAGGACCAGAGCGTTGTGCAGCACGAGCGCCCGTTGCGGCTGGCGTTCATCACCTGCTGCCGGGACGCCCCTTTCTTCGAACCGGTCCAGCAGGGTATGCGGGACGCGGCGGCCAAGATGGGTGTCGAATGCAAGTGGATGGGCGTCGAGGGCGTCGACATGGCGGCCCAGGCGCGGCTGATCGGGGAGGCGGTGGCCCAAGGCTACGACGGGATCGCCGTGAACCTGGTGGATCCTGAGGCGTTCGACGAGGCGGTCGCGGCGGCCATCGCGCGGGGCGTGCCCGTGGTCGGCTTCAACACCGATGATCATGCCACGCCCAATGCCCGGTTGAGCTGTGTGAATCAGCGGCTTTACGAAGCGGGGCGGGCGCTGGCGGAGCATGTCGCGGGCGACATCCCGGCGGGCGCCCACGTGCTGATGACGATGCACGACGAGGGGGTCTCGTCGCTCCTGGACCGGCTGCGAGGCTTGCAGGACGTGCTGCGTGAGAAGAGGGTGCGCTGGACCGTATGCATCACCGGCAACGACGCCGCACACGGGACGGACGTCGTGGCCAGCGCGCTGCGCACCCATCCGGACATCCGCGTGGTGCTGGGCACCGGCCAGTCGGACACCGAGGCAGCGGGGCGGGCGTTGGAACGCGATTTCGCCGGACAGGGGTACTGGTCGGCCGGTTTCGATCTCTCCCCGACGACGCTGCGTTTGATCCAGGCGGGACATATCCGCGGCACGGTGGACCAGCAACCCTACGTACAGGGGTTCTATCCCGTCGTGCAGCTCACGCTGCTCCTGCGGTACGGGATTCAACCGTCAAGCTTGGACGCGGGAGCCGCGATCATCACGCGGCAGACCGCCGCGCAGGTCCTGGAACTCACGCGGCAGAAATACCGGTGACGCTGATGGCGCGCTGGGGGCTCACTGCGTTCGTCCCCAGCCACCCGGCGCTGATGGCGTTGCTGGGGGCTCACGGCGTGCGTCCCCAGCCACCCGGCAACTCCCGGAATCACGCGATCCCAGGCGGGTCGGATGGCTCGGATCACCCCCCGACGGCTTGATTTTTCCCGCGTGCAGCTACAATCTAGGAAAGGCTTTACGGTCGCTTTCTCGCGTGGCGAGCCCCCTGCGGTACGTACCGGGGTAGCAGCTCCCACGACCGACCGCGCGGCGGCGCGTGTCGAGGATTCTTGCGACGACGATCCAAAGGAGGTGGTGATGGAGCCGACAGGATCGACTCGGGGCTCGCAAGCAACGGCCGCGCCGGCAGCCGACATACCGCACCTGACCGCCATCGTGGGCATCGGGGCCTCTGCTGGCGGGCTCGAAGCGCTGGAAAAATTCTTCGACCATGTGCCGGCCGATACGGGCCTGGCGTATGTCGTGGTCCAGCATCTCTCGCCCGATTTCAAGAGCCTGATGGACGAGTTGCTCTCGCGCCACACGCCGATCCCCATCCATCGGGTGACGGACGGGATGCTGGTCCAGCCCGATGCGGTGTACCTGCTGCCGCCCAAGAAGGAGATGATTATCACGCAGGGGCGGCTGCTGCTGATGGACAAGGATCCCGCGCAGTCGCTGACGCTGCCGATCGACACGTTCTTCCGCTCCCTGGCCCAGGATGCCGGCGACCGCGCCGTCGCCGTCGTCCTGTCCGGCACCGGCAGTGACGGTTCCCGCGGCATCCGTGCGATCCACGACGCCGGCGGGCTGGTGATCGTGCAGGACCCCTACACGGCGAAGTTCGACGGCATGCCTAAGAGCGCGCTGGATACGGGGACGGCCAACTGCACGCTGGCGCCCGAGGCGATGCCGGCCACGATCCTGGCCAACATGGTGCAGCCCGGCCAGCGACCGGTCGCGGGTGGTGGGCCGGCGGTATCGGAAGAAGGGATGACGGCGATCTTCCGTTTGTTGCGCGATGAATGCGGCATCGACTTTTCGAACTACAAGCAGAGTACCGTGTTGCGCCGCGTGGAGCGCCGGCTGCAGATCAACCAGTCGCTGGATCTGGACGACTACGTGCAGCAGTTGCGGGGGGATCGCGCCGAAGTGAATTCCCTCTATCGCGATCTGCTGATCGGGGTCACCGAGTTCTTTCGCGATGCCGAGGCCTTCGAACGGTTGGAACGCGATGTGATTCCAGCCCTGTTCGACCGCCACGAGCCGGACGAGGAGTTTCGCGTGTGGGTCGCCGGCTGCGCGACGGGCGAGGAGGCGTACTCTCTGGCCATCTTGCTCGAGGAAGCGCTCGAGCTGCGCAGAAAGCACCTGCACGTGCGGATCTTCGCCACCGACGTGCATCGGGCCTCGCTCGAGTACGCCAGCACCGGAGTATACGAGTCCTCGAGCGTGGCGCGGGTCTCGCCCGAGCGGCTGCGGCGGTTCTTCACGCGTAAAGGGGACCACTATCACGTCTCGGGCGAGCTGCGCAAGTCCATTGTGTTTGCGCCCCATAACGTGCTCAAGGACGCGCCGTTCACCAAGCTCAATCTGATTTCCTGCCGCAACCTGCTGATCTACTTCCAGCCGCTGGCACAGAAGAAGGTGCTATCGCTGTTCCACTTCGGACTGCGTTCCTCGGGGATCTTGTTTCTCGGCCCCAGTGAGAGTCCCGGGGAGATGGCCGAGGAGTTCGAGCCGATCGACGTCCACTGGAAGATCTTCCGCAAGCGGCGCGACGTCCGCCTGCCGGCTGATCTGCGGCTGCCCCTGTCTCCCGGCTACGTGTACCCACGACCGAGCGTGGCGCCGGTGCTGGCGCCTGGCGCCGGGTTGCCGGACATGGAGCTGCTGCGGGCGTACGATGCGCTGCTGGACGAGTACGTGCCGCCCAGCCTGCTGTTGGATGCGCAGCGCCGCGTGCTCCACACCTTCGCCGGCGCCGGCCGCTTCCTGGTGCCCCAGGACGGCCGGATGACGCACGACGTGCTCGATATGGTCGACCGCGAACTGCGACTCGTCCTGGCCGGCGCGCTCCAGCGCGCGGCTCGGGACCTCACGGCGGTGACGTATACCGGCGTGCGTGTGCAGACGTCGCAGGGCCAGGAGGAGCTGAAGCTGCGCGTCAAGCCGGTCACCGCCCGCCAAAGTGACAGTCCGTATATGCTCGTGTCCTTTGAAAACACCGCCGCCCCCGCCGCGCAGCGCGAGCACACCGAGCCGGTCGACGTCGACCAGGCCTCACGAGACCAGATGCAGTCGCTGGAGGTCGAACTCCGTTACACCAAGGAGAACCTGCAGGCCACGATCGAGGAACTGGAGACCAGCAACGAGGAACTGCAGGCCACGAACGAGGAGCTCGTGGCCTCCAACGAGGAGCTCCAGAGCACGAACGAGGAGCTGCACTCGGTCAACGAGGAGCTGTACACGGTCAATGCCGAATACCAGCGCAAGATCGCCGAACTGACGCAATTGACCAACGACATGGATAACCTGCTGCAGAGCACGGACGTGGGAACGATCTTCCTGGACCGCGACCTCTGCATTCGCAAGTTCACCCCGCGGATCGCGCAGGTCTTCCACATCCTGCCGCAGGATGTCGGCCGGCGGATCGACAGTTTCGCCACGAACATCCAGTACGACGAACTGGTCCCGGACCTCGAGCGGGTGCTGCATGCCGAGGTGCCGACCGAGCGTCAGGTGTGTGA
This sequence comes from Pirellulaceae bacterium, assembly GCA_025459265.1. GTDB lineage: Bacteria > Planctomycetota > Planctomycetia > Pirellulales > Pirellulaceae > JAAYDI01. The sequence continues at coordinate 3,796 of JALOQX010000026.1, forward strand.
TCGGCAAGGTCACTGGTACCTGCTGCGGATCCTCCCCTATCGGCTCAACGCGACCGTCACCGGCGTGGTCATCACGCTGATCGACGTGGACGTGGTCAAGGCCACCGAGCGCGAATTGAACCTGATGTCCAAGGTGTTCATGGACGGCGCCGATCCGATCATCATCGAGGATCTCAACGGAAACGTGCGGTATGTGAACGACGAGGCGGTGCGCGTGTACGGCTGGCCCCGCGAGGAGTTGGTCGGCAACCGCCTGGAGGTGCTGGTGCCGGATACCGAGCGACACCGGTCGGAGGAGCTCCGCCGACGGTGTCGGCACCTGGAGCCGGTGCGGAACGTCGAAACCGTGCGGCGCACCAAGTCCGGCACGCTGCAGCCCATCCTGCTCACGCTGTCGCTCCTGACCGACGAAAGGGACAAGCCGCTGGCCATTGCCAGCATCGCCAAGGACATCACCGACCGCAAGCAGGCCGAAATGCAGTGCCGGGAAGCGGTGCAGCGGCGTGACCAGTTCCTCGCCATGCTCTCCCACGAACTGCGCAATCCGTTGGGCGCCGTCATCAATGCCACCTACCTCCTGGAACGGAACTGCCTCACGCAAGACTCGTGCAAGCAGCCGTGCGCTGTCATCGATCGGCAGTCGCAGCTCATGGCGCGCCTGCTCGACGACCTGCTGGACGTCTCGCGCGTGATGCAGGGCAAGATCGACATCCGCCTGGAACCGTGCGACCTGCGGAAGGCGACCGAAGCCGCCCTGGAGGTCGTACGCCCGCAGATTGAAGGCCGCGACCAGGAACTGCTGGTCGACATCGAGCCGACGCCGCTGATCGTCAACGGTGACTTCGCGCGGCTCCAGCAGATCCAGGTCAACCTGCTCCACAACGCCATGAAGTACACGCCTGCCGGCGGCACGATCTGGCTCAACCTGCGGCGTGAAGACGGCGAGGTCGTGCTGCGCGTGCGCGATTCCGGGGAAGGGATTCCGGTCGAGATGCTGCAGAGCGTGTTCGACCTGTTCGTGCAGGCCGGCGGCACTCTCGACCGTGCCGAGGGAGGAATGGGCGTCGGCCTGACGCTCGTGCACAAACTGGTCGAACTCCACGGAGGCACCGTGGCCGCGTACAGCGCCGGACCCGGGACCGGCAGCGAATTCGTCGTGCGACTCCCCGTCTGCTCCGCCAAGGTCGCCCCGAAGGTCATCGCGTATCACCCGCCCAAACCCGTCGACTTCCGCCGCATCCTCATCGTCGAAGACAACGCGGACAGCCGTGAGATGCTCCGGACGCTGTTGGAAATCCACGGGTACGACGTGGAAGCCGCCGAAGACGGACGGGTAGGACTGAGTCTGCTCGAGAGGAAACAGTTCGACATGGCGCTGGTCGACATCGGCCTGCCGGGCATCGATGGCTATGAGGTCGCCCGGCGGATCCGCCGCGATCCACGCCACAGCACGATCCGTCTGGTCGCGCTCACCGGCTACGGCCGCACGGCCGACCGCGAGGCCGTCGAGGCGGCCGGCTTCGACGAGCATTTCGTCAAACCGTTGGACCCCCAGAAACTCACGCGGCTGCTGGCCCGCACCGACGACAGCGCATCATCCGGCCGCTAGCTGCAGGTCGCGTCGGATCTCCTTGACCAGTGCCTGGGGATTGAGCGGCTTGCGGAACCAGCGATCCACACCCGCCGGGCCCACCGCCACACCCATGTCGGCCGGCACCCTGCCACTGACCGCAAAAACCCGCAATCCCGCAAACGCCGGATTCTGCCGGATCTGGTGAATCGTCGTCGGTCCGTCGCACCGCGGCATCTGCATGTCCAGCAGCACCACGTCCGGCTGTTCGTGCTCCGCGAGATAGTCCAACGCGTCACTGCCGTCTGCCACGCGGTCCACCTGAAAACCACTCAACTGCAGGAACCCGGCCAGCAACTCACGCTCGTTGGCATCGTCCTCCACCAACAGCGCTCTGCGCTCGTCCCGCTCACCGGCCACCGGCGCCGTCGAGAGGTCATCCTCCAGCGACTGAAACTCGGCCAGCACACGCTCCAGCGTCGCGTCCGCATCCGAGGAACGACCCAGTTCCAGTTGCTTCTGTACCAGCGCCAACCCGATCGCGGCGTTGTTGAGCCGGTTGCGCAGCCGATGATTCGACATCGGCAACCCCTCCGGCCGGGCCAGCGATTCCAGGTCCGCTTCCTGCGCCAACTCGTGACGCAGCACCCGCACACTCGCCGGCGCCTGCACCCCGAGCCGCACACTCCGCCCGGCGATCCGCAGTATCTCAACCGTAATCCCCAGATGCGGGAACATGATCTTGTCGTTTTCACGACGTGAGAGGACCAGCATACTCGTCTCCTTTCGAGCAGTTGCGCGCCGCGCTCCAGTTGCTCAGCCTGCGGTGCCGCGCCAACATCCTGCCATCGTAGGTCGTCGCTCGCACTGACTCGGCTACGGATTCCGACTCGGCTCGCGAGACATCCCCAAAAGGCAAACGCTCGGACTTCCTGCCGACCGTTCGAAGGAAACGTGCAGCCTTCCCTGGTACGCTGCTTGCCTGCTAACGGAGCGAACATCGTAACAGACCCCCGCCGAACGTCAAACACCAGTTTCTCCAGAAGGAAGGATGACAGGATGGGGAAATTGCGGAGAATGACGTCCCTGACCGATCGACCCTGCGCTGGTGCTAGCACCCTGCGCGCGCTACACTGGTGCCGCGGTGGAGCGCCTGGCTGAACTGATCAATCCATGCACGAACGAACCTACTACTGCGTGGCCTGCTCCGTCTGCGGATGCGTCTGCGACGATCTGTCGGTGACGATTCGCGACGAGCAGGTGGTCCGCATGGCACCGGGATGCAAACTGGCCGAGCCGTGGTACGCGGCGCAATCATCCTGTCGAGGGATGCCGGTGGCGTTTGTCCACGGGCAACCGGCCAGCTGCGTTGAGGCCGTGGAGGCGGCGGCCGCAATTCTCGGCCGCTCGCGAGCGCCTCTGATCTACGGGCTGTCCCGCAGCAGCACGCCGGGTCAGCAGGCGGCGGTACGTCTGGCGGACGCCCTGGGTGCCACGATCGACACGACGGCCTCGACCTGTCATGCCCCATCGATCATGGCAGTGCAGCAAGTGGGTGAATCCACGGCGACGCTCGGGGAAGTCAAGAACCGAGCCGATCTCGTGGTCTACTGGGGCAGTGATCCGCTGACAAGCCATCCGCGGCACGTGGCGCGATTCGTGGAGGCCGCGGGAGAGTATGTGCCCTTAGGTCGCCTGGGGAGGCACCTGGTCGTGATCGACGTCGTCCGCACGGCGACGGCAGCTCAGGCCGACTCGTTCGTGCAGATTGCACCGGGTGGCGATTTCGAATTGATCTGGGCGCTGCGGGCGCTGGTGCGTCGGCTCGACATCCCCGCGCGCGATTATGGTCGTGTACCCTGGGCGGTCATCACGTCGCTGGCTGAGCGTTTCCGTACCTGTTCCTACGGTGTCGCGTTCTTCGGTCTGGGACTGACGCGTCACGGCGCAGCCCATGCAAACGTTGAAGCCCTGCTGCGGCTGGTGACCGACCTGAATGCGCATACGCGGTTCGTGGCGCGGCGCATGCGGATCCCCGGTGACGTCGCCGGCGCGGACACGGTTCTGTGCTGGCAGACCGGTTACCCGTTCAGTGTGAACCTGGCGCGCGGATACCCGCGTTACCAGCCGGGCGAGTATACGGCGAATCAGCTCCTGGTGCGCGGCGAGGTCGATGCTGTCGTGCTGGTCGGCAGCGAAGGAGTTGGCCAGTTGCTGCCCGCCGCACAGGCCGCGCTGTGCGCACTTCCGACCATCGTCCTCGACTACCCGACCACCACGTGCCCGTGGCAGGCAACCGTGCGGTTCACCACCGCCGTCTACGGGCTCCACCGCTCCGGCACGGCCTACCGGATGGACGAAGTCCCGATCCCGTTGGAGGAAATTCTGCCGACGCACCTGCCGGCCGATCACGAGATCCTGCAGTTGCTGCTGCGCGCCGTCCGGGATGCGCAGTGCACTGGCCTGTGACCTGCCGCCGCGACCACGGTGTAGCTCACCAGTCCAGCGAGCCGCCGACACGCACGTCGGCGGGGAAAGAATCTTGTTGCGAGACGCGCCTGTAGCTCACCAGTCCAGCGAGCCGCCGACGCGGGGTCGGCGGGGAAAGAATCTTGTTGCGAGACGCGCCTGTAGCTCACCAGTCCAGCGAGCCGCCGACACAGGGTCGGCGGGGAGAGAATCTTTTTGCGGGACGCGCCTGTAGCTCACCAGTCCAGCGAGCCGCCGACACGCACGTCGGCGGGGAGTCCGCGTTGAGGCGCAGCTTGCCTCGAGGTCGCCAGGCCAACGCGCGTCATCCGTCGACAACGGCTCTGATCCGGTTCATCCTGTTCATCCTGTCGCGCGACCGTCCTGTCAACTCACCGCAACCAAACCGCTGCGGGGACGGATCACAGCGTCCAGGGGCTGCGCATCGGCCGGGAGAGCAGAGCCTTGGCCTCGGCGCTGGGATTTACCAGACTGCGCGTCTGCGGATCCCACACGATCTTCTCGCCCGTGCGCACGGCAATGTCACACAACAGGCTCAAGAGGTCGCTGCGCACCGCATCCTGGACATGCGACACCGCAGGGCGGTTGTCCTTGATGGCCTGGATGAAGTCCTGCGAGTGGTTGGTGCTGACCGGCAGGCTGTCGCTCTGCGGCTCAACCGGCTTGGCCGGCTGTTTGGGATCGTACGCCGGATCGCTGGCGCCGTTGCGAGCCAGTTCGCGGGCCACCTGGATCCAACCCTGGTCGCCGATGAACTTGGTACGATCGGCGCCGGGGCGGAAGATCAGCCGGACATCACCCAGCATGATGGACATGTCCCACTTGTAGACGCAGTCGTACAGACCTTCGGTCGGAATGACGCCGGTTCCCTCGACGACGACCGGTCCCGAGAGGTCGGCGCGGCTGCCCCAGACCATGATGTCCAGCGGGTGCGCGCCCCAGCCCCCCAGGTACCCGATCGACTGGCTGTAGACCCAATAGGTTCCCGGCGGCTGACAGAGGTCCGGCGTGTAGGGTCGCAGAGGAGACGGACCGCACCACATGTCGAAGTCCAGTCCGGTGGGGACGGGTGCTTCGGTGGTGGCGCCCCCCGATCCGCCATCGGGCGCGTCCACCTCGATGGTGTGCAGCTTGCCGAGCACGCCGCGGCGGACCAGCTCGCAGCCGACCCAGCAGTGCGGCAGGCTGCGTTGCTGCGTGCCGTACTGGAAGATGCGTCCCGTCTGCTCAATCACGCGCTCGATGGCCAGGTCCTGTTCGACCGTCACACCCAAGGGCTTCTCGATGTACACGTGTTTGCCGGCCCGCGCGGCCAGGATGCCGATGGGCACGTGCCAGTGATCGGGCGTGGCGATGATGACCGCGTCGATATCCTTGCGTCCCAGCAGGTCGCGGAAATCGCGATAGGCGGTGCCTTTGCAGATCGCTGCGGTGCTTTCCCGGCGATCGGCATAGCAGTCCGCGGCCGCCACGCTCTGGAACTCCGGCAGGGACTGCGCGGAATGGAAAATGTCCCGGCCGCGCCCCCCGACACCGATGTGCCCAACCGTCACCCGCTCGCTCGCCGGCGCCTTCGCCTCGCGGCCCAACGCGCGAGCGGACACGAACAGCGGCATCGCGATGGCACCGGCCGCGCAACCTCGCAACATCTCCCGTCGACTATACCGTCGCTTGGCGCTCATGGAACTTGCTCCTCGGGCTTGAATCTGGTCGTCGCTACGTCACACTACATGCTACTCGACTCCCGGCTGCCACGTGAGCGTGACCGCCGTCCGCTCCAGTCGCACCTCTTTGAGCGTCGGAATCTGTCGGAGTATGTCCAGGACCCGGTCAGTCAGACCCCGATTGCCGCTGAGATCCAGACGTTCCAGCGCCGGACAGACCAGCGGCAGGACGTCGAGCGCATCGTCCGTCATGAACGCCTCGGAGATGGCCAGCGACCGCAGCTTCAGGGGCGGGTCGCCCGAGTCACGCAGGTATTGCAGGAAGGCGCCGTTGAGCATGATTTCGCGCAGGGTGAGCGCCTCGAGTTGCGGCAGGCGCGGCAGCACCTGCAGTGTCTCGTCGGTGATCCCGAAACAGCGTGTGAACGCAAGTGACCGCAATCGCGCCGTCACGTCGGGAAGGCCGGCCAACCGCGTCAGACAGCCCGGGGACAGCTGCGCATCATCGATCGACAGGGCCGAGACCGACGGATGCCGCGCGACCGCCTCCAGCACGTCGTCATCAATCAGTGGACCGCCAAGCTTGAGGTCGGTGAGCCCCGGCAGGGAAACCAGCTGCGCAAAGTCCGCTCGCGCGAGCTGCCCGCAACTGCGCAGGTCCAGTACGCGCAGCCCCGGTAACTGCCCCAGCACCGGCAGCACGTTTCCCGTGATGCCGCTCATCTCGATCAGCGCCAGGACACTCAGGCCTCCGCACTCCCGCAGCGACTGCAGCCCCGCGTCCGTGACACGGTTGAGCCGGCGCAGCCCCAGTCGCTTGACGAGTGGCACGCCGCGCAGCAGGGTCGCCAGCGCGGCGTCGTCGAGCGGTGCGTCCTGCAGAAACAACTCCTCCAGCTCGCCTAGCTCCGCCAGCCTTGCCACCGTCTCCGGCGCCGCGGGCCCCACGGCCAGCCGCAGTCGCTTGAGCTCGGGAAATTGCAGCACCGCCAGCAGCAGTTCGTCGTCCGCCGCCACACGCTCGCTCGCCAGATCCAGTCCCACCGGATAGTCGTCCGCACCGGCGTCGACGCTCCCTCCGGCCGCACGGATGCGCTCGAGCGCCTGCCGCTGAGCTTCCGTCAGTCGCGAGGCCGGCGGAGCCGGCGCGGGCGGGGCCTCCGCGGCAGCCGCCGGCGCACGTGCGCGCTCCTTGACCGGCGGCGCGGCGTCCCGCTCGCGACAACCCGCCAGCCACATCATGCCCAGCATCAGAAGCAGTAATCGTGACACGCTGTTCATCCACACCTCTCGCGACAAGACGGCGATGGGGCACCTGGGACAACCCGCGCTTCGCTTAATGCAGCGACCATCCGGGCGTGTCGCCACATCCCAAGACCGGCTCCATCATACACCACTTCGCGAGCCGGTCCGATAAGGGGGTGGGCGGTCACGGCAAGACCCCGCTCCCCCCGGCACGCAACACGCTGCACGTGCGGCGTCTGTTGCATCGCAGGACCCGAGTCCCACTGGAGATGGAGCCGGGTGCAAGTCGATAGAAAGAAGTAGTGCCGATGCCAGCACCGCGCAGCGGGCGGGGACGCCCATCCTGCGGCGCAGTCTGCGGATAGGCACTCACTGCTCTCCCCATTCAGGCACCGTGGCGGCGCCGCGGGGAACCGCCATACTCCACCCATCCTGAGCGCATTCGCGGGTGCGAACGATGACTGAGCGGCCAGATCCCCTAATCGACAAACTCATCCGGCGTCTCCAGGATCGGGACCCCGTCGTGCGGCGGAATGCCGCGGCGGCCCTGAGACTGCACGGCCCGCGCGCCGTCGCAGCGATCGCGGAACTGCAAAAGTCCCTGGCCGACGAAGACGCGAAGGTGCGGGCCGAGGCGCAACACGCACTGCGGCGCATCCGCCCGGTCGCCGCCTGAATTCGCGGCAACCGCACCGGCGCAGCGCAGCGCCCCACTCGTCACAGCAACGCCGTGCTGAAGTAACGTTCCGCGCGGTCCGCCAGGATCGTGACGATGTTCCCCCGGATCTGAGAGGCCAGCTGGCGCGCTGCCCAGACATTGGCTCCCGACGAGATCCCGACCAACAGGCCCAGGTCGCGACCCAACTGGCGCGTCGTGTCGATGGCATCTTCGTCCGTCACCTCGATGACGTCGTCGACGATGGAAACATCGAGCACGGCCGGGACGAACCCGTCGCCGATCCCCTGAATCTGGTGCAGTCCCGGCTCGTGACCCAGCAGCGCCGAGACGTTCTTCGGCTCGACCGCCACAATCCTGGCATCGGGCTTGTGTTCTTTGAGAAACGTACCCACACCTTGGAGCGTGCCGCCGCTGCCGACACCCGCGACGAAACAAGCGACCTCACCCCGCAGCTGACGCCACAGCTCGTGTGCCGTGTTCTCATAGTGGCACCGGGGATTGTCCGCGTTCTCGAACTGGTGCAGGACCACGACGCGCGGATCCGCAGCCGCGATTTCGTGCACGCGCCGCACCGCCCCCGCAATGCTCTCGTCGTCCGGCGTGAGGATCAGTTCGGCACCCAGGCCGCGAATGATCTTCTTCCGCTCTTCGCTCATCCCTTCTGGCATCACGATCGTGACCGGATAGCCTTTCAGCCGGCCGACCAGCGCCACGCCGATCCCCGTGTTCCCGCTGGTCGGCTCGCAGATGATCGAATCAGGCTTCAAGCGACCATCCCGTTCCGCCCCCTCAAACATCGCCACGGCGACCCGGTCTTTGACGCTCCCCCCTGGATTGAGAAACTCCGCCTTGCCGAAGATGCACTCGCCCTTGAGCTGCACCAGCGGCGTGTTCCCGATCAAGTCGAGAATGTTGTCGGTGAGCATGGTTCGATCGAGTCCCTCGTGAGCGTAATCGCGGCAACTTCCTCCCGCAATTTTAACGACTCGCGTCTTCCCCAGACACCTAAGCGAGCTGTCGTGAGAAAGCCGCTCCATCGCGTGCTGCACCGGCAATCCGCTTGCATTGTTGCGATCGTGCGGCGCCCGCCGGGCTGGGTGCCGCTGAGCCCCGAAGACGTCCCCCCCATGAGTCAGGTGCTGTCGACGGCGCCCGTGGCGAGCCTGGACGAGGCGCTGGACGACCTGCTGCGCTGCAACCGCTTGTCGCTCGCCCATCGTCTCGACACGTGGGCCGTGATTCACGCCCCGGCGGGCGGTTGGTGATCTACCCTCAAACCGGCCGGCACGATATCCTCGACGGGAACGCTCCCCGGGTCAGCTCGCGCGCGGGCACGGTGCACCTGCGGCGGCAGACCCTTGCGCTTACCCAGAAGGGCCAGACTATGCCTCGAGGACAAGTCTTTGCGGATGTGTTGGCCACGATCGGCAACACTCCCATGATCCGCATCAACAACTTGGTGCCGGCCGAGCACGCCACCGTGTTTGCCAAGTGCGAGTTCTTCCAGCCGTTGAACAGCGTCAAGGACCGGATTGGCGTGGCGATGATCGAAGCGGCGGAGCGCAGCGGCCAGATCGGACCCGATACGCATATCATCGAGCCAACCAGCGGCAACACGGGCATTGCCCTGGCGTTTGTCTGTGCCGCCCGCGGGTACCGCCTGACGCTCGCGATGCCCGAGTCGATGTCCGTCGAGCGGCGGGCGCTGTTGTTGCAGATGGGCGCTCAGTTGGAACTCACGCCGGCCGCCGAGGGCATGCCGGGGGCGATCCGTCGTGCCGGTGAATTAGTGAGCCAGGGCAGCAACACCTGGATGCCGCAGCAATTCGACAACCCGGCCAATCCGGCCATTCACGAAGCCACCACCGGCCCGGAAATCTGGGAAGACAGCGGCCACGAGATTGACGCCATCGTCGCCGGCGTCGGCACCGGCGGGACCTTGACCGGGGTGGCACGCTACATCAAGGCCCGCAATCCCCACTTCCGCGCCATCGCCGTCGAGCCGGCCAACTCGCCGGTCATCAGCGGCGGCAAGCCCGGCAAGCATCGCATTCAGGGCATCGGGGCCGGCTTCGTCCCGCGCAACCTGGACACGACACTGGTCGACGAAGTGATCGCAGTTGATGACGAGGTCGCGTTCGAGTGGGGCCGCAAGCTGGCCCAGCAGGAAGGAATTGTCGCGGGGATCAGCAGCGGCGCGAACATGTGGGCGGCCGCGCAGGTCGCCGCGCGCCCAGAGTTTCGTGGCAAGCGGCTTGTCACCATCATGTGCAGTCTCGGCGAACGCTACCTGTCCACGCCGCTCTTCGGGAACCTGGCGCGGTGAGCGCTGGTAACGCCAGCACGATTTCACCGATCACGTTTTGTCTCCTCTCCGACTCACACCCCGGCGAGCTCACGATCGCTCGTCGCGCCATGGCTGCTGCGCCGCGCCCCCTCCAACATCTGACGCGCCTCCAAGGCCCGCCGGACCAACTCCACATACCGCGGTCGGTCCGCAGCGGTCATCGCGCGATACTCCGCCAGAATCCGCCCCCGGTGAAGCAGGAAGACGCCTGGCATCCGAAATCCATCCCCTTCGAGTCGCCCAATGCCGTGTCCGCGCCAGAGTCCGGCCACCATGCCCCGCCACCAGACACCCGCCCCCAAGAGCTGCGCAAAACGCCCGCGACGCAACCCGAAGGCACGGTACATCACACAGTCGGGATCGCGGAAGCGGTGGACGTCGTCCAGCCCGTAGTCGGAGAACCGCAGCGTCGCGGCCAGTGGTTCACTCATGTGCACCAGGGCCAGCTGCGCTCCCGCCTCCTCAATGTCTCGCCGCTGACGACTCAAGTCGGAGAGTGCCTCCCGACAGAATGTGCAGCCGGCGTGCCGCAGGAAGACCAGCAGCACTAACCGCTCACGGGAGAGCTCCTCGAGCGTCAGCCCACGATGACTTGGCCACTCGCGCACGACCCGCTGCCACGAGACAGATGGGCCGCGCCGGTCGCTGTCCGTGCCCGCGCGCGCCGCCTCGAACAGAATCGCCCCAAACGGCACCCACCAGATGAGATCGTTCGTCACGACCGTGGCTCCCCAGGCCCAGGGGAGTTCACCACGCAGGGCGGCCCCGAGGAAGCCGATCGGGCCGAGCGTTTTGCCGAGGAGTCCGACCAGTACGATCGGCCAGTGACGCACTGGATTGCGGGCGGCCAGCAAGTACCCCACCCCGTAGACGCCCACAATCATCCCGACACACTGCCAGATCTGCGGGTAACGCGGCGGCTCCATCCCGGTCCAACCGAACAGCGCCAGAGGGAAGAGGATGACCCACGCTCCCCACAGCAGGTTGTAGACACCAGCCAGGATCAGCGTGGAGCGCATCCACCGCGAGCCGCCGTCACGTTGACCGTCAGACATCAGGCGACCCTCCCCAACATATGTCGCAGGGCATCTTCCAGGTCATCGTCGCGAAATCGGTATCCGCTCTGCAGCAATCGTCGCGGTGCGACGCGCGTGCTGGCCAGCAGCAGTTCGTTCGCCATTTCACCCAGCGCCAACCGCGCCACCGCGGCCGGCAGCGGCAACCAGGCCGGGCGACGCAGGACACGCGCCAACACCCGGCAGAAATCCCGGTTGGTCACCGCGGCAGGGGCCACGGCGTTGACCGGCCCGGCCAGCGACTCCGTCATCAGCGCGTGGTAAATCGCGCCGGCCGCGTCATCGATGCCGATCCAGCTCCAATACTGTCGCCCAGTTCCCACCGGACCACCCAGCGCGAACTTGAAGATCGGCAAGAGGCGGCGCAGCGCCCCGCCCAACGGACTCAGCACCATCCCGAACCGCAAGTGCACGACCCTCACGCCGGCCTCCTCGGCCGGGCGGGTCGCGGCCTCCCACTCTCGCGCCACGTCCGCCAGAAAACCCGTGCCCCCTCCACTCTCCTCATCCAGCACCGTGTCGCCCCGGTCACCATAAAACCCGACGGCCGACGCCGACACCAGCACGCGCGGCGGGCGCACCTGGCGAGCCAGCGATTCGCACAGCAGCCGCGTCGCGCGGACCCGACTCGTCCGCACCTTCTGCTTGAACGACGTCGTCCACCGCGCGGCAGCAATGTTCTCGCCCGCCAGGTGCACCACCGCATCCAACCCAGCCAGGGCTTGTTGATCCAACTCTCCGCGCTCCGGCGACCACCCCGCGTCGCCTGCCCCAGCACCGCCACGCACCAAGCGGACCACATCGTGGCCGCCTGTCGTGAGCAGCGGCACAAGCGCTTTCCCAATCAGCCCACGCGATCCGGATACCAGCACACGGATCCCAGGGGCATCGGCATATTGCTCGTGCAAACGCAGGTCCTCCGCCAACGTACGGTGGCGATGGGCGAACATGCAGTCCAACTTGCGCCGGACGTAGCGACCACCCAGGAGCGCCCCCAGCGATCCGCCAGGTACTTCGTACTCGACCGCGTCGCGCAGCACGCTCCCCTCGCCATCCGGTTCGAAGCAATGCGTGTGGTCCCAGTGTCTGAACGGCCCGCTCCGCTGCACGTCCCGAAACCGATGACCCCGTTCGCAGTCGCAGTGTTCCGCCACCCACCTGAACCTGAGTGGTCCCCAGCGGTGCGTCAGCACCACGCGACTCCCGTTTTGCACCCCGTCCCCACGCTCCGTGACTTCAATCGCTTCCCACGGAGGCAGCAGCCGGTCCAGCGCCCCCAACCGCTCGTGCCACGCGTAGGCCTTCTCCACCGACACGGGCAGCCGCAGCTCCTTTTGCAGCACTTCCCTGCTCACGGGCCGGCACCTCAGCTCAAGCTCGCGCCCAGCAGCTCATCCATGTTCAACTGGGCAGCCAACGTCCGCAGCTTCGTCATGGCCCGCTGCTCCAGCTGACGCACACGCTCCTTCGAGACACCCAATCGATCGGCGATGGTCTGAAACGTCTTCACCTTGCGGTGCGCGCCCAACGCGTAGCGGCAGCGGATGATCAGCTGCTCGCGGCGATCCAGGTGCCCCATCATCTGCGACAAGAGACCACGCAGTCGCATCCACGTCTGCACGTCCATCGCCGACTCCGGACGCGCTGTGGCACTGTCCAGGTTCGACTCGTTCACCTCATCCACGGACCGCGCCGATTCCTGCTGACGCTTCAAGATGGCCCGATAAGCGTTGCGAGCGATCGCTCGGTACGCGTATGTGCTGAAGCGAAACCCGCGGTCGTAGTCGAACTTGTCGACCGCCTGAATGAGCGAATAGATGCCGTCACTCAACATGTCATCGAACGAATTCCGCGGCGTCACGAATTTCTTGACGATCGAGATGGCCAGCCGCATGTTCGCCTTCACCAACTGATCCCGCACCGCCTGCGCCGCCCTCAGCAAGCATTCCACCTTCACGACCATGGACTCGTCCGGCTCATGCGGATTGAGTCGCGAACGCAACGCGTTCGCCCGGAACTTCAGGTAGTTCATCTGACGGAACAGTTCCTGTTCCTGCTCGGGAGTCAGCACGCTCGTCTCGCACAACCGCGCCAGGTGAGACGGGAGGCTCTTGGGGACTGGAGACGTCGCCACCTCGAACGATGTCTCGCCAGCAAGCACCTCGCGCTCCAACTCGCGGTCAATCGTGCGGAAGCTCTTGTTACTGATGAATTCAATCTCGGTCCGCAGCAGGCGCAGCGTCCGTTCGCGCAACAAACGTGCGTCGTCCGTCTGGCGGTTGCGGTGGACCCGCTCGTTTATGGCTACCGGTGACATGTCGCACCCTTTCGTGTTCTAGGATTTCTGGTCTGCTTAACAAACCGAAAACCCGGCCGCCGTATAACACGAAAAAACGTGCAAACCGTTCAGACCGGCGGACCACTGTCTGACATCGCCATTAACATGTTTTCACGAAACACCTTACGTCGAATTCACGAGCGTCATCTCACGACACCAAACCGGGGTGGCTGGGGTCGATCTGCCGGCGTTTGGGCACTGCATTTCGCTCAGATCGACCGTCCGACCCCAGCCGCCCGTCGGTCAGAGCCGATCGGAGGACCCTTCCCGACGGTCCGCGGCGGCATCGAGCGCGTGGGCTTGGAGCGTGGCGAGGTCGATGAACTCCAGGGCCGAAATATGGGTCGCCCGCAGGACGACAGGTGGTGCGACACCCGCTTCGTGCGCTTCTTTCCAGCGCTCGGCACACAGACACCAGCGGTCGCCGGGCTGGAGCCCCGGGAAGCCGTACTCCGGGTGCGGGGTGATCAGGTCGTTGCCCCGGGCGCGGGAGAATTCCAGAAACGCTCGGGTGACCTGCGCACAAACCAGGTGCAACCCCGCGTCACCGGGCCCGGTATTGCAGCACCCGTCGCGGTAGAAGCCGGTGCGCGGCGAGAGGGAGCAGGGCTCGAGGGTGGAGCCCAGCACATTTTTGGCTCGCGTCATGGCGCGTTCTCCGTCAGTTTGTAATTGCCAGCTTCCCGCATTATTGTGCGTGTGGCAACCGCCGGCACTTTTCCGCTCGCCCTGCCCTTCCAACAACGTAGTAGACGCGGGAGGTGGATCATCATGTTGAGCGGTCGCAATTATATCGTGCTCGGTGCTGCCGGGGGGATTGGTTCGCAGGTGTGCCGCCGTCTGCATGCCGCCGGGGCGCGGCTGCTGCTGGCCGGCCGCACGGCGGAGCCGCTGGGCCAGCTGGGTCGTGAGCTTGACGCGCCGCACCATGTCGCGAACGCGACGGTAATCGATGAGGTCGAGAAGTGCTTTGAGGAAGCGGTGCAAACGCTCGGATCGGTCGATGGTGTGGTCAACGCGGTCGGGTCGCTGCTCTTGAAGCCGGCGCACCTCACGACGGCGGCCGAGTGGGAGCAGACATTGGCGGCCAATCTGACATCGGCTTTTGCGGCGGTGCGGGCCGGTGCGCGGGTGATGAAGGAGGGGGGAGGTTCGATCGTGCTGGTTTCATCAGCGGCCGCGCAAACCGGGCTGCCCAATCACGAGGCGATTGCGGCTGCCAAGGCCGGTGTGATCGGCCTCATGCGATCCGCTGCAGCCACGTACGCCGCGCGCCGGATCCGGGTCAACGCTGTGGCACCGGGGCTGATTCAAACACCGCTCACCCAGCGCATCTGGTCGCAGCCCAAGTCCGCCGAGGCGTCCCGCAGTCTGCACGCCCTGGGCCGGCTGGGGACGCCCGACGACGTCGCCGCGCTGATCGTGTGGCTGCTGGATCCGGCCAATGATTGGATCACGGGACAGGTGATTGGCGTGGACGGGGGCCTGGCCGAGTTGCGGGTTCCCCCGGCAGCGCGCTGAGGCGGGAGAGGAGGAGCTGTCATGACGGGGCGTCCGCGGGTCGTGATCATTGGCGGCGGATTTGCCGGACTGGGCGTAGCACGGCGGCTACGCCGCGTCCCGGTCGATATTACTCTGGTCGATCGACGCAACTTCCATCTGTTCCAGCCGCTGCTGTATCAGGTAGCCACGGGCGGCCTGTCGCCGGCCAACATCTCTGCGCCCTTGCGGAGCGTGCTCAAGCGGCAACGCCACACGCGCGTGATCCTGGGCGAAGCGATCGATGTCGATCTGCCGAGTCGCCGCGTGCTACTGCCCGGGGAAACCCTCGAGTACGACACGCTGGTGGTCGCCACGGGCACGACGCACCACTACTTCGGGCACGACGAATGGGAACACCTGGCACCGGGTCTCAAGTCGATCGAAGACGCCACTGAGATGCGGCGCCGGATTCTGCTGGCGTTTGAGACGGCGGAGCGAGCTCACACACCTGAGGAAATGCGGGAACTGCTCACGTTTGTCGTCGTCGGTGGGGGGCCGACCGGCGTGGAACTGGCTGGAGCGATCGCGGAAATCGCCCGCGATACGCTGCACCGCGAGTTCCGCTCGATCAATCCGGCCGATGCGCGGATCCTGCTGCTCGAAGGCACCGACCGCGTCTTGCCGTCGTACCCGCCGAATCTCTCGCACAAGGCGCGGCGGCAGTTGGAGCAACTGGGTGTGACGGTGCGCACCGGGGCGATGGTGCGGGAAATTCACCCGCATCAGGTGATGATCCAGACGCACGACCAGAGCGAGACGATTGCGACGCGCACGGTCCTCTGGGCGGCCGGCGTCAGGGCATCGCCGCTGGGTCGGCGGATCGCGCAGGCGGCAGGGCTCACCCCGGATCGCGCCGGCCGTGTTCCTGTCCAGCCCGATCTGACCGTTCCGGGGTACAGCCAGGTCTTCGTCATCGGCGATCTGGCCTGTTGCCTGGACGAACAGGGCAGGCCGCTGCCGGGCGTGGCCCCGGTCGCCATTCAGCAGGCCGGGCACGTCGCGCGTACGATTCGCAACCGGCTGCACAACCGGCCAACTCCCGCGTTCCGCTATCGCGATGTGGGGACCATGGCGACCATTGGCCGCCACCGCGCCGTGGCCGTCTGCGGGCCGTTCCACCTGTCGGGCTACCTGGCCTGGTTAGCCTGGCTGCTGATCCACGTGATCAACCTGGTAGAATTCCGGGACCGCGTCTTCGTGACACTGGAGTGGGCCTGGAATTACCTTACCTGGAACCGGGGGGCCCGCCTGATCACGGGCTCGCCCGCCGAGATCATGCCGGGCACAAGCGCCGCGCCAGTTGGCACAGGTCAGGCCGACCGAGCCGAACTGGCAAGTCATTCGACCTGAGCGCGAGGGTATGGAGCGTGAACCATGGACGTCCGTTACCAACTCGAGCCCCAGCTGACTGCTGCGGAGTTCATCGACATTCTGCACCGTTCGACGCTGGCGGCGCGGCGTCCTGTCGATGACGCGGCGACGATCCGCGGCATGCTCGCGCACGCCGACGTGATCGTCACGGCCCGCATCGACGGCCGCCTCGTGGGTGTCTCCCGCGCGGTAACGGACTTCAGTTACTGCACGTATCTGTCCGATCTGGCGGTCGACGTCGCGTATCAGCGGCGTGGCATTGGCCGCGAATTGATTCGACGCACGCACGAGGCGGCCGGCAGCGCGACGACCCTGCTGCTGCTGGCCGCACCGGGCGCGGCAACGTATTACCCACACATCGGCCTGGTGCGCCACGAATCCTGCTGGGTGCGGACCCGGACCTGAGTCCCTGCGGCCTACCACTCGCCCAGCGTAGGTTGGATCTCCGTGACGACGCCACTTCCGTGCCGATCGCGCAAGTGCCGCAATTCAGCGAACAGCCACACACCGGTCAGGACCGAGGCGCAGAAATCGGCCGTGGGAATGGCCAGCCAGACGCCATCCAGACCCAGCCAGGCTGGCAGGATCAGGATGGCGGGAATCAGCAGCAGCACCTGGCGTGACAGGCCCAGCAGCAGCGCGTGTCGGGGCTTCCCCACCGCCTGAAAGTAACTGGATCCCACGATCTGAAACCCCACGATGGGAAACGTCACCAGACAGATGCGCAGGGCTCGCGTCCCGAGCTCGCGCAACTGCGGGTCAGTCCGATTGAAGACGGCGATGACCTGGCCCGGGGCCAACATGACCACGAGAAAGCCGGCGAGGCAGACCAGGCTGGCGAACAGCACGGCCAGCTCGAGTGTCCGCAACACACGATCGTATTTCCGCGCGCCGTAGTTGTAGCCGATGATCGGCTGGGCTCCCTGGTTGAGCCCGAAGATCGGCATGGCGATGAACAAGGCCACCGAATGGATGATTCCCATCACGGAGATGGCCAGGTCGCCGCCGTGCGTCTTGAGTTGATTGTTGAGGATGCCGTTCATCACGCTGGCCGCCAGTTGCATGGCGAACATCGGCGACCCGGCCGCCACGACGCGGGCACAGATCTGGCCGCGAAGCCGCAGATGGTGCAGGCGGATCTTCAACAGGCTCCTGCCCCGCAGGAAATAGCCGACGACCCACACGGCCGAGACGAACTGGGAGAGCACCGTGGCCAGTGCGGCGCCGCGCACACCCCAGCCCAGCACGAAGAGAAAAAAGGGATCAAGCAGGGTATTGAGGAGGGCGCCGATGAGCATGGTGAGCATGGCGACGCGCGGATTGCCCTCGCCGCGGATCACGGCGTTGAGTCCGAATCCCAGGCACTGAAAGACCGCCCCGGCCACAATCACCTGCAAGTAATCTCGCGCAAACGGATGGCTCTGCTCGCTGGACCCGACGAGCCGCAGGAGCGGATCGAGCAGCCAGAGTCCGCCAGCGGTCAGCAGCACGGACGCCACAATCAGCAGGAGCAGGGCGTGCCCCAACACCTGTTCTGCCTCGTCCTTCCGTTTCTCTCCGAGGCGCAACGAGACCAGCGCCGCGGCGCCGAAACCGATCAGCATGCTGAAGGCCATCTGGATCAGCATGAAGGGGAAGGCCAGCGTCGTGCCGGCGATGCCCAACGGGCCCACGGCCTGCCCGACGAAGACCCGGTCGACGACGTTGTAGAGCGCCTGCGCCAGCATCCCGACAACCGCCGGCGCGGAAAACGTCAGCAGCAGGGAGACGATGCTCCCTCGGCCCAGGCGCTCGGCACGATCCATGCTCTCTCGCTTCAGGCTGGCGGTCAGGACGCGGGACGTCGGACACGCGCACCCCCATATGGTAGCCGCCCGCGCTACCGCTCGCCCATGCCCCTCGCCAGCCGCGGCCCGTTCGCGTTACGATATGCGGGGAGCACAGGGCGGAACTGGACATGGTGGGTTTGAAAAGTCTGCTGCGCTGGCTGCGCCACGAGGGCGGATTCGCGCCGGTGCGCGACGTGCCGCGCCCGCGTCCCGTCAAAACCTCGCTGTCCGCCACGGTCTTCACCGGCGATGCCGGACCCTGGGTGGAGTATCTGACCGCGTCCCGCGCGGACCGGTACGACCCGACGCTGCAGATCGACATCACGGTGGATCCCGCCGCCGAAGCGGTGCAGTTCCGGGGCGCGAACGACACCTCGGCGGTACTGGCCCGGCACCTGCAGACCGCGTGGCAGACGCTGTACAAGCGGTTGCGCCGCAAGCCGGTTGTCCACCGCAGCCTGCAGCAGGCCGTGTTCGCCAATGCGTCGAATCACGGCGGACCGCTCGCCCTGCGGCTCAGCCGCTCCCTGCCGTGCGATGCCTCCCGCGAGGTGCCGCTCAGCACGTCCGCCCGTCCGGCGGCTGTGCACCTTGTGGTGCGCGAGTCCCTGGTGCAGCAGGTGATCGAGAATCTGGCTCAGGCCGGAAAACATCTCCCGGCCGAGGAGCACCTGGGATGGTGCTGGCCCCTGCTCCATCGCGTCGTGTCTCAACTCAGCTTTCCCAACGTCCCCCGCGATCGCTTCGTCGAAAAGATCGACGTCACGTTCACCGCCTGCCTCGTCACCCTCCACGCGCTCTATGACGGCAAACGCCAGCAGCAGCTCCTCCCCAATGCGGCCGGCCGCGTCTTCGAGACGTCCGTCGCCCGCCGCGACGGACTGGCCGTCGAGGAGCTGTATGAACGACACGAGTACTTTCGACTCCTCCGCGAACTCGCCTTCCTGCTCGACGAACGCGCCTGCACGCAGCGCGCGGCGTTCGCCCGCGTGCTGGTGCGGGAATACCTGGACGAGAGCTACCTGCGACTGAGCCTGGCGGGTGTCATGCCGGAAGTGGAAGCCAGCATGGATCGCATGCCGTTCCACTGGGACCGGCACTCGATCACCACGCCCTACCCCCGGTTGGGTCGCTACGGCATCCTCGACGAGGACGACCTGAGCGCCTGGAAGAAGGTCGAGAGCCGGTTTCGCGACATGGGTTTCGTGCTGCTGCGACAGTTGGGCATCGGGCAGTTCGGACGCGTCTACGAAGCGCTCAACCGCTACAACCCCCACATCCCGCGACATGTCGCGGTCAAGATCGACCGCATCGTACGGGGGAAGAAAAAGGAGGCGATCCAGAGCGCCGAAGCCACGATGGGCATCGGCGAGGCCCTGGCCACCGCCCCCCACGTGATTCGCATCTTCGACGCCGGCAAGCTCAAGGGCAAACGCTACACCTATCACATCCTGCAGCTGGTCGACGGCGAAACGCTTGATCACCTGGTCGGCGTCTCGGGCATCGAGCATTCGAGCATGCTGCCACCGCGACACGGCCAGCGTTCGACCAAGGAGGTGCAGCAGGACTATCTCAAGTCGGTCAAGGCGTCGAGCCAGGAAATCTGGCGCCGCAAGCGGATGGCCCGTCCGTTTCTCGAACCGCTCAACCTGGCGCAAATGCTCGACGTCCTCACCAGCATCCTGCTCTGGCTCGAGGAGATCCACCAGCTCAACTACGCCGTCAACGACCTCAAGAACGGCAATCTCATGGTCAGCCGCCGGGGCCAGCTCAAGGGCATCGACCTCGACGCGTACAGCCCCATCACCAGCCCGACGGATCGCATGACGGACTTCTTCTTTCTGGCCGTGTCGCTCGTCCTGTTTCTGCTCAACGTCGCGCGGCCGCAAGATCAGCCGCTGCGCGGCTGCACGGGCCTGCTCCAGTCCCCCGCTGCATTGCGTGACGCCGTCACACACGCCTGGTCGTTCGGCGATGTGGCGGCTGCCAGCGCCGGGCGCGTCACGACCGAGGAAGTCCTCGACCTGATGCTGGAACTGATTGACCGCAGCCGGGACCATGCGTTTGCCAATGATCCCGCGTTGTTCACTCGCGACATCGACCGGCTGATTCTGCTCAAGCGACGCATCTTTGCCACGGAAATCGTGCTCGACTGACCCGCCGGCGCGGGCCGCAACATCCGTCGGCATGTGCGGGGACAGGCCAAGTTGCAGGATGGCGCCGAGGCGTCTAGGATGAATCCCCGTCCGGCTGGGTCCTCTCTGGAAGAAAGGTGCTGTATGGGCTTGTTCACCGATCTCTGGCTGCCGATCGTGGTGTCGGCGGTCCTGGTGTTTGTCGCCAGTTCAATCCTGCACATGCTGATCCCGATTCACAAGGGCGACTACCGGAAGCTGCCCGACGAGTCTGAACTGCTCTCAGCCCTGCGGAGCCGCGGTGTGCTGCCGGGCGCCTATTCGTTTCCGTTCCCCGCTTCGATGAAGGACATGGCGTCCCCCGAGATGATCGCGAAATACCAGCAAGGTCCCGTGGGGCTCTTGACGGTGCTGCCCAACGGCGTGCCCATGATGGGCAAGTTGCTGGGTCTGTGGCTGTTGTACTGTGCCGTCCAGAGCGTGTTCGTGGCGTACCTGGCCATGCTCGCCCTGAGCTGGGGCGCGAGCGGGATGGAGGTCTTTCGCGTCACGAGCACCGCCGCCCTGCTGGGTTACGCCGTCCCCCATGTGCACGATGCGATCTGGAAAGGGCAGAGCTGGATCACCACCGGCAAGTACCTGCTCGACGGAGTCATCTACAGCCTCGTCACGAGCGCTACCTTTGTCTTGTTGTGGCCGGCGGTCCCGTAGCTGACACGGCGCGACCATGGACTTCCGCCTCATAAGCAGACTGCTGGGCATCGTCATTCTGCTGATCGGTGCCTCGATGGCCTTCAGCCTGCCGTGGGCCTTTCCTCAGCTCGGTCATCGCTGGGTCATCGACGCTCGTGACGCGGCCGCACCGCCGACGGAGGCGGCCTTCGAAGCGCGGGGCTTTCTGGGCCTGGTCGGGAGCATGGTCGCCTGCATCGTGGTGGGCGGCGGCTTGTTCGTCTGGGGCCGACACAACAAAGGACAACTGTTCCGCAAGGAAGCCCTGGCGGTGGTCGGACTCAGCTGGATTCTGGCCACGGTGATGGGAGCGCTCCCCTTCTACCTGTCCGGAACGCTCCGCTGCTCCTCGGTTCGGCTCCTGGGTCCCGACAACCCGCCACTGCTCTTCCAGTTCGATGCGTGGCGATTGCGGACGCAATGGGAGGCGGTACCGCGTCTGTCGGCCCCGGCGTACGCCGTAGTCGCAGCGCTGCAGGCCGCCGGCGCGCGGGGTGTACCTCGCGACCAGTTGGCCACGGTGTCTTCTGTTCCGGCGGCGGAAGTCGTTCTGCAGCAGCTGTCGGCGCAGGAACCGAGCTGGCGGGAGGTGCTTGTCGTCTCGCGCGCCGCAGCGAACGTGCCGGTGGTCGACACCTACCGCCTGCGCTGGGTCCCCATGGGGCTGGCCGACGCCTGCTTTGAGTCGCAATCCGGTTTCAGCACGACCGGCGCCACGGTCATTGCGGATCTGGAAGACTCCGCGGTGGTCCCGCATTGCATTCTGTTCTGGCGGAGCACGACCCACTTTCTGGGCGGATTGGGGATCATCGTCCTGTTCGTCTCGCTGCTGGGCGGCGGCACCGTGGCCAAGGCGCTCATGCGCGCCGAGATGCCGGGTCCGACCAAGGAAGGGGCCACCGAGCGGATGCAGGAGACCGCCTGGCTGTTTGCCGCCGTCTATCTCCTGTTGAACATCGTCCTGGCCCTGATTCTGCACCTGGCCGGCCTGACCGTGTTCGACGCCTTGTGTCACGCGTTCGGCACCATGGCGACTGGCGGATTCAGCACATACAACGCCAGCGTCGGCCATTTCGCCCAGTACCCGCAGTTGTATCACAGTGTGGTGATCGAGACCGCGATCATCGTGTTCATGGTGCTGGCCGGCACCAATTTCACGCTGCTGTACTTGTGTCTCATGCGGCGCCCGCAGCGGCTGCTGGCCGACATCGAGTGGCGCGCCTACATCGCCATCATTGCCGCGGCCTCGCTGTCGGTCGTCCTGTTCGGCTGGCTGCATCGCGATTTTGCCGGCCTGGCCGACGCGGTGCGGTACGGGACGTTCCAGGTCGTGTCGATCATCACGACCACCGGGTTCGGCACGCACGATTTCGATCGCTGGAACAGCTACGGACGGGCCATCCTGTTTGTCCTGATGTTCGTGGGAGGATGTGCCGGCAGTACCGGCGGCGGACTGAAAGTCATTCGCCATGTGTTGCTGGTGAAGATCCTGCGGCAGGAGATCGAGCTGGCTGGCCACCCGCGGGTCGTGCGCCCGCTGTCGGTCGGTGGCAAATCCGTGATCGACCCCACCTTGCGCAAGAGCGTGCTGGTGTATTTCTGCCTGATCATGGCCATCTTCGTCTTCAGCTGGGTGTTTCTCGTGGCGTTCGAACCGGGCAATACCTGGGGCCCGACGATCGAGCACAAGCTGATTGACTGCGCCAGTGGTGTGGCCGCCACGCTCAACAACATCGGACCCGGCCTGGGCATCGTGGGGGCGACCCAGCAGTACACGGCGTTCAGCCCCGTCAGCAAGATCTTCTTCGTGTGGCTCATGATGCTCGGGCGACTCGAACTGTTTTCCATACTCGTCCTATTCTCACCCCGTTTCTGGCGCACCTTGTAGGCGCGTGGAGGCTGCTGGCGGAACTGCCGGCGCGGCGGTCGTCCGACCGCGAGGAAAGGTGAACATGGCTGCAGGCAAACACACGAGTATCGTTGTGATCGGCGCTTCGGGGGACCTGGCCCGCAAGAAGATCTTCCCTGCGCTCTTTGCGCTCTACTGCCAGCGTCTGCTGCCCGATCCCTGGCACGTGTTCGGATTCGCCCGCACTGAATTCACCGACGCGACGTTCCGGGAGGCGATCGCACAGCACCTCACGTGCCGGTACTCCCCGGACGGCGAATGCGATCTGCGGATGGGCGAGTTCCTCGGCCGCTGCCGCTACGTGTCCGGCGCCTATGACGCGCGCGATGCGTTTCTCGATCTGTACTTGAAAATGCGCGACGTCGAACAGCATCAGCCGGCCAATCGCATGTTCTACCTGGCCATTCCTCCCTCGGTGTTCCTGGACGTCGCGCATGCCATCGGCGACGCCGGACTGGTCGCGTGCGGTCAGCGGGAACCCTGGTCGCGCGTCGTGCTGGAAAAACCCTTCGGCAAGGATCGCGCCACGTCCGACGCGCTGGCGCACGCCCTGGCGCAGGTCTTTGTGGAGGACCAGACCTATCGCATCGATCATTATCTGGGGAAGGAAGTGATCCAGAACCTGCTGGTCCTGCGCTTCGCGAATCTGGTGTTCGAGCCGATCTGGAACCGGCAGTACATCGAGCGTGTGGAGATCGTCTGGAAGGAGGACTTGAGCCTGGCCGGTCGCGGCGGTTACTTCGACCAGTACGGCATCCTGCGCGACGTCATGCAGAACCACCTCATCCAGATTCTCGCCCTGGTCGCGATGGAGCCGCCCGCGCGACTGGACGCCGCCAGCATCGCGTCCGCCAAAGTGGAGACGCTGCGCAGCGTCGCGCCACTCGAACTCGCCGAGGTGGTGCTGGGCCAGTACCAGGCGGGCGAGGTCCGCGGCCAGTCGTTTCCGGCGTACGTGGACGACCCGACGGTGCGCAAGGACTCCCGCACACCCACGTTCGCCTCCGCCCGCCTCAAGATCAACAACGCGCGGTGGGAAGGCGTCCCCTTCGTCGTGACCGCCGGCAAAGGTCTTGACGCGCGCATGACGGAAATCCGGATCCGCTTCCGGCCCGTCGCGGCCAACATGTTCTGCCGGGACGACGTGTACACGTGCCCGGAGCCTAATCAACTGGTCATCCGCGTGCAGCCGGATGAGGCGATCTACCTCTCCCTGACCCACAAAGTCCCCGGCATGGGGTTGCGGCTGCAGGCCCGCAACCTGGATCTGCAGTACAAGGCCGCCTTCTCCGAACTGATCCCCGACGCGTACGAGAGCCTGTTGCTGGACATCCTGCGGGGCGATCGCAGCCTGTTCATCCGCCACGATGAACTGCAGGCCGCCTGGGACATCTTCACCCCCCTGCTGCACACGATCGACCAGCAGCAGACCTCGCCGCAGCCGTACGCCTTCGGCAGCAGCGGCCCAGGCTCCTCCTCCGCATAATGACGACACATTGTCACTTGCAGCACGCCTGGAGTTCGTCGATCAGCCGCTGCACTTCGTCCTGCGTGTTGTAGTGCACCATGCTCACGCGCAGCACGCCATCGTCAGGGTCGCCAATCCCCAGCGCTTCCACGCAGCGTCGCGCATAGAAGTGGCCGTTACGCACGCAGATTTTCCGCAACGCGAGACTCCGCGCCAGCGCGGCCGAACGCTGGCGCGCCGAGACGAACGAGATGGTCGCCGCGCGGCGCCCTTCCCGCGCATGCGTCTGACCGATGATGCGGATCCCCGGCAACGCGCGGAGCGCCTGCAGCAGTTGCTCCGCCAGCCGTGTTTCGTGCTCGGCCACCAGCCCGAACACGCGCTCCGCGCGCTGTCGCGGGTTCGTTTCCTGTTGCGTAAAGTGATGAGCATAGAGCCGGTCAAAGTACTCGCCGATGCCCGCGAGCGCGGCGATTTCCGCGTGCAGCGGCCCCGTGGGATTCATCCGGTACCGCGCCTTGTCGCGATTGAAATAATGCCCCTGGCACACGATCCGCTCCTGCAGTTCCCGCCGGATCCACATCACTCCCAGGTGCGTACCGAACGTCTTGTACGTGCTGTACAGGTACACATCCGCAGCCAACTGCGACACGTCCGCCAGTCGGTGCGGCGCGTACGACACGCCGTCCGCCACGACCGCCGCACCAACTCGATGCGCGATCTCCGCCACCCCGACTGCGTCCTGAAACGTCCCCACAATGTTCGAGCAGAGACTGAAACAGACCAACCGCGTGCGGGAGTTCACCAGCCGCTCCAGGTCGGCCAGTGCCAATTCGCCGGTCGCCGGATCGATCTCCCAGCGGCGGATGACGGCGCCCGCCTCCGACAACCGCTCCCAGCAGCCGATGTTCGCTTCATGATCCTGGTTCGTGATGACGATTTCGTCGCCCGGTCGCAACTGCGGCCGCAGTGCCTGCGCGAGCACGTAACCGTTGAGTGTCGTGGAAGGGCCGACGGTGACCTCGTCGTCGTTGGCGTTGAGCCACTGCGCGACGAACTGGTAACCGGCGTCCATCGCCTCGCCGGCGATGATCGACGACTCGAACGGTCCGTACGGCTGGACCTTGTACCAGCGAAAGAAGGCATCGAGCCGGTCAATGACCGGTTCGGGCACATAGGAGCCCCCCGCGTTTTCGAAGAACGCCCAGGCTGCCGTTTCCGGGCGCTGGAAGACCGGGAACTGACTCCGCGCGAAATCGACATCCAGGACCATCGCGTGCTCCGCAACAAGGATTTCCAATTCGGATCGTCTCTCAAGGCACCGACTTGCATCGTCCGCTTTTCGCGGGGCGAACGCAACCGGCCTGGCGGGCCGCCGCGGGTTCACACCGCGGCGATTCTTGACGACAGCGTTGCGCATGGTACGTTGGATGCCGGCGCGGATCGTGCCCCGCCGCCCCGATGGCACTCCAGTCCCCCATTCCGACCCTCTCAACCGCGTGCGAGACATCCCATGACGATTCACGACGCTTCCTCCCGCCGCCAGTTCCTGCAGACCGCGACGGCCGGCACCGCACTGTCGCTGCTCGCCGGCCAGCTGGCTCCGAGCCCTGCCGCTCTGGCAGATGAGTCCGGCCCGCGTGGCGGACAGCGGCCACTGCAACTGGCGCTGGCTTCCTACTCGCTGCGAAATTTCTCGCTGGAACAGACCCTCGCCATGACCCAACGCATCGGACTCGACGCGATCTGCCTCAAGTCGTTCCACCTGCCACTGGAAGCACAGCCAGGCGAGATCACCAGGGCAGTCGAGCAGGTGCGCGCGGCCGGGATTCGGCTCTATGCCGGCGGTGTCATCGCCATGAACGACGAGTCCCAGGTCCAGCAGGCGTTCGAGTACGCACGGGCCGCCGGGATGCAGAAGATCATCGGCACGCCCAGGCCCGCGATGCTGCCCCTGGTGCACGACAAGGTGCAGGAGTTCGACATCCAGGTCTGCATCCATAATCACGGACCGGGTGACGACATCTATCCGACACCGGACGTGGCCTACGACCGCATCAAGACACTGGACAAACGCATCGGGCTCTGCCACGACGTCGGGCACACCGTCCGGTTCGGCCGCGACCCGGTCGCGATGAGCGAGGCTTGCGCGGATCGATTGCTCGACGTGCACATCAAGGATGTGACCGCGGCGACACCCGCAGGGCATGCCATTGCGTGCGGACGCGGCGTCATCAACTTGCCCGCCCTGCTCCGCACGTTCATCCGCCTCGGTTACACCGGCTACCTGGCCTTCGAATACGAAGAACAGCCCGACGACCCGCTGCCAGGACTGGCCGAATCGGTCGGCTACATCCGCGGTGTGCTCGATGCGCTGTGAGCGCGCGGTTTGGCGCCGCGATCACTCCCGGGCGTAGAACTTGTCGCCCCGCACGGCGGCCGCGCGTCCCTGGGCCTCGGCATGCTGGAGCCGGTCGTACTTCGCCTGCTGCCGCTGCTCGAGCTCCGCCACCAGCTGGAAATCCGGCATATCGCCGCGCGGGCGGATGGCCAGCTGGCGTTGCCCTGCCTCGATAATGGCCAGCGCTGCCAGGCGGGCGGGATCCGCGGGATCCTCGAACCGCGCGAGGCACGGACTCCACTGCGGCCGCGTCAGATTGACGTCCTCAGAACCGGTCAGGCGCCGGATTTCCGCGAGCTGCGCGTCGTCCAACGGCGAGCGGCCGAAGCGGTTGTCGCGATACGCGCTGGCATACACCGGATAGTACGGCGCGTTCAGGTCGATCCACGTCACGACGCGATCGAAGCTCTCCGCGTCCAGCTGCACCTGCTGGTCGATCGCCGGGTCCCCATGACCCTGACGCAGGATCTCCACGAGCGGGCTGGCGTGCGAACCCCAGCTCATCGGCGGCAACGTTTCCGCCGGACCCGCTCCCGGCACCCGCACCAGCTGCTTCTTGCGCAGCTGGACGTACGACGTGTTGAAAGGCAGCCCCAGGTCGCCGGCGAGATTCAGCTTCTGTCCGGCCTCCTGCCCATAGTCGTGGCAGCCCACGCAGTGCCGGTCCAATACCGGCTGCACTTCCGCCAGGTACCCGAATTCGCGCTCAGGTCCGTACCAGGGCTCAAGCACACTCGCCGCGCGCCGCATCGCCAGTCCCACCGACTGCACCGGTACCGAAGTCAGTCGCTGCTCATGGCAGCCCACACAGCCAACCCGCTCGCCGGGTCGGACGATGGTCCCGCTGCGCATGGACTGCACCATCATGCCGTGTTCGTCCAGCAGCTGGAAATAGACAAATCGATCGGCCGGCACCTGGAAGTAGGCACTGCCATCCGCTTCCACCGGCGCCGTTCCCAGGACCCGCTTGTTGTTGAAATCATCCCACGCCATCGCCGGTGCCTGCTGCCCCGTCCCGCCGTCCCAGGCCGGCGTGGTCCAGAACCGCTTCTCCGGCGACTCCACGACACGCAGCCTCTTCACGGTGCCGCGCGGGACGCGCTCCATCCCCGATCCCGCATACACGTCCGCGACGTAGCAGACTCCGTAGGCCTGGGTCAGATCGGTCCGCGGGGCCAGCACGGGCGGGCAGGGGCGCGCGGCCAGCGGCATCGGATCGTAACAGCCCGGCAGCTCGGCGTGCAGCAAGTGCTCACCGCCGTCGAGCTCCACTGCGTAAAGCCCCATCTGCTCGCCGTTGCCAACCATGCGCGCACAGAGGAACACGCGATCGGAAACCGGGTAGGGGTCCTCGTATTTCGGCTGCACGGACAAGAATGTGTCGTAATTCCCCTGCCCGACGAGGTCGATGGCCGCAGCCGGCCACGTGCGGACGACCGGCACGCGCCCGTCGAGCCCGCGTTGGCGATCGACAATCGCCAAGGCGCCCCACGGCCGATCATGACAGGCGGCAAACACGCCGATGAACAGGTCCGTGCCCGGGATCGCGCGGTTGTCGAGCACCGCTCCGGGTGAGTTCGTATTGTTGCCCCAATACAGCGCGTGGTTGGCCCCGTCGGGATGACAGACCCAGACACCTTGCGCATCGCCGAAATTGCGGTCGACATACTCCCAGCGATCGTACAGGACGCGCCCGTCGGCCAGCAGCGAGGCGTGCCCCTCGAAGAGCGTGCTGTGCCCGATCTGCTGGATGTTAGCCCCGTCCGCCTCCATCGTGAACAGGTTGCACATGATGTGGCGATTGCACATGCAGTATTTCGGCTCGCGCGTCGAGCTGAACAGGATCCGTCCGTCCGGCAAGTAAATCGGATCGATGTCCGACACACCGGCACCGAAGGTCAGCTGCCGCAGCTCAGTGCCGTCAGCTGCCATATCGTAGATGTGATAGTCATCCTGCGCGTCGCGACGCATGGAAAACACGATCCGCTCCCCGCTGAAATGCACGTCGAGATCGCGTGCCACGCCGGCCGGCACTTCCAGCAGCGTCTGCAGCCTGCCGCCGTTGGCCAGATCGAGCGTGCGAATCGCCCCGCCCCCCTGGAACTTCTCCGCATTGATCTCCCCCGTCTGAAACATCGTCTCCGTGTTGTGGTGGTCCGGCGCATACTGGTGCCGCACGACGAAGACGATCGGATGTGCGGTGACACAGTCGGGTAACAGCGTATCATCCGCCGGCAGCGCCGCCGCCGTGCCGGCGGCCGCCAGCAGGACCAGACCGAATCGAACCATGTGAGGGGACCCTCTTACGCGATGACATCGATCATGGCGTAATTCTGTCCCAGAATGGCGACCGGATCCAGCCCGAGCCAGCGATCCAGCACGGTGGCGTAGAGGCTGCGATAGTCCACGCTGAACTTGAGCGCGTCCTGATCCAGGTCCGTCAGACTCGGGTGCGGACCGAACATGCCGCCTGGGACACGGCCACCGGCCAGGAACACCGGCGCCGCCGCGCCGTGGTCCGTGCCGCGGCGCCCGTTCTCGGTCACCGTGCGGCCAAACTCAGAGAACGTCATCAGCAGCACGCGCGAGAGCAGAGCTTCCCGCTGTAACTGGCTGACAAACGCGGCGATCGACGCCGACATCTCCCGCAAGAGCGCGGCATGGTTGTCACGCTGGTTGGCGTGGTTGTCAAATCCGCCAATGCCCCCGCCACCCAGCTCGA
>JALOQX010000474.1 GCA_025459265.1 Pirellulaceae bacterium
CATGACAGGGCGTGAAAGGCTGCTGGCTGCGCTCAATCGATCCTGCCCTGACCGCGTGCCGGTTTCCACGTATGAACTTGTCGGGTTCAACAGCAGGTCCTTCGAGAATCAGGATCCATCGTACGCACGACTGATGCAGGCAATCCGCGAGCTGACCGATTGTGTCTGCATGTGGGATCCGGCGTCGAACGCGGCGGCTGCAAAGTCGGACCACCTGGGCGACTTTCTGGAGACGACGGCGCACTGCGTGGAGATGGAGACCAGGACAACACGCCAAGACGACAGGACGATCGTGCATCGTACGCTGCACACGCCGCAGGGCGACTTGACGAGCACGTGCGAGGTGTTCGCACATGTCCAGACGGTCTGGAAGACCGAACACTGGTGCAAAACCATCGCAGACGTCGAACGACTGCTGTCGATCCCGTACGAGCCTGTGGACTACGATTACTCTGACCTCGCCCGCGTTCGTTCCGAGGTCGGAGCACACGGGATCGTCATGTCGACGGTCTTTGACCCCCTGGGCTGGGCCGCCGACATGATGCGGTTCGAAGACGCGCTGCTCTGGGCGTGCACCGAGCCCGAGCATTTTCGCCGCACGCTGGGCCGGATCCACGAGCGATCCCTGGAGAACCTGCGGCGACGGCTGCGTGGGGGGGCGGTGGATCTTTACCGCATCGCCGGGCCCGAAGTGGCCACGCCGCCTTACCTGCCGCGGGAGGCGTTTCAAGGCTGCGTCCTGCCATTCGTTAGCGAGATGGTCGCGCTGATCCATGACAGCAACTGCAAGGTGAGAATTCACTGCCACGGCCGGATCGGCTCGGTGCTGGATCTGATCGCGGCGACCGGCGGCGACGCGCTCGACCCCTGCGAAGGGCCTCCTGACGGCGATATCCCCCTGTGCGACGTCAAGGCCCGCGTGGGGGACCGGATGTGCCTGTTCGGCAACCTCCAGCCAAGGGTGCTCGAAGGAGGATCGCGCGCGGAGATCCGACTGGCTGTGAAGCAGTGCATGGCTGCCGCAAAGGCAGGTGGCGGCTACGTGATCATGCCAACGGCAGCTCCCATCGAGACCCCGCTGCCGCAGAAGATCACGGACAACTATCTCTGGTACATCGAATCGGCCCTCGAACTCGGGCGCTATGCGTGATCGGGCAAGCTCAACGCCCGGGCGGTGTACGCGTCCCGGCAGCGGTCGACCCTCGCGTGATCGTGGCGATCGCCCGCGTGTAATTGGTCGATGGCGTCTGCGGTTCCCGGCTGAGCGACAGGCAGTAATGTACCAGATTGATCCGCTGCGTTTCGGTCAACACACGGCATGCCGGCATCGGCGTTCCCGGAATGCCCAGGAGAATACGCCGGTACACCGACGCGGGTTCTCGGCCTCCCTTCAACTCACCCGCCACCAGATTCCGCGGCCGGGTCGGCACACCGTCCTCGTCTACAAGCCGAACGTCGGTGTCGCCCGTCGCGTTGTCGCCGTGGCATGTGTTGCAGGTGAATGTCAGGAACACTTCACGGCCGAGAGCCAACTGCTCCGGAGAAGGGGAACTGAACGTCGGCACCGCCACGATGGGTCCCGCCGCCAGCTGCGCATCGACAAGCTGTTCCACGTCCTCAGCGCACGGTTCCACGTCCGGCCATTCCTCCCGCAGTGACCGCAGGACTTCTTCTCGCAAGCCTTGCCGCCTGAGTCGAAAAACCTCCTGGACCAGCTTCGCGCGACATTCCTGGCTGAGCTCCCGATAAGACCGCATCGACGTGCCGGGAATGCCATGCTCCAAAACCGCCTCCACATCCGCCCAGGACGGAAGGCGGTTTTCCGTGCTCACGAGCCGAAACGATCCGGTGCGCAGATTGCGGGCCTTCGGATTCAAATACCGCGCCGCGCTGCCTCGCCCATCGCCATCGGCGCCGTGGCAGACACTACAATACTTGGCGTATAACTCGCTTCCTGTCAGGAAGGCATCGGGTGTGGAGCCGGGACTGGTGACGCCCTGCGCAGAAAAACGTTGCCGGTCCATCACGAACCGTCCGTAGAGTAACAGGCCGGCCAACAGGCAGCTCGCCATCAGCCACCAGGGCCGCACACGATCGAATCGGCTCCACAAACGACGCACGATCATTCCTGCCTTTGGAAGGGAACCAGCGCCAGCCGGCCAGTCGCCGCCACAATCACTTCGGGACATTCCAGAAGAACCGCAGCCAGGGGCAGGTCGACTGCTGGCCGCTGGCGAAGTTGCCCACAACCAGGTCCGTGCGTCCGTCCCCGTCAAAATCTCCCACTTCCATGGCCATATGGCCAAATTCAGATTGCTCTAGCCGCCGACGAGCGAATGTGCGGGGAGCGACTTGCTCGAGCCAGATGACGCTGTCGTACTCGGTGACGCTTCCGCTCTTGAGCAGCCAGGTGGGCAGAAATGCACAAGCAACGATGTCGAGATCATCGTCACCGTCCAGATCCGCCGCTAATGCGCGCATTGCACCTGGCATGGGCGTCAGCAGATGGGGTACGAAGGGAAAGCCCCCGCAGTTTTCCAGCCACCGAATCCCGTGGTCCGGCTTTAGGTAATACCCATCGAGTGTGTCTCCGCAGGTGTAGAGAACGTCCAGATCGCCGTCTCCATCCAGATCGACCAGTTCAATCCCGCTCGAGCCGACCGACGGATCGCCAGCTGCAAAGACGAGGTGCTGTTCGAATGTCCCGTCGCCCCGTCCAAGAAAAGCCACAATCATCTCGAATTCCTGCGCGAACAAGGCGACAAAATCGAGATGGCCGTCCCGGTTCAGATCGGTCACCGGCACATGGATCGTGCCGTGGCGGTCATCCAGCGTGCGGCGTCGGAAGTCCCGCCCGGAGCCAGTGCTCGGGACCTGTTCGAGCATCAGCAGCTGTCCAGTACTCCGCCATCCAAATTCAGCAACCACCAGGTCCAGGTCGCCATCCTCGTCAAAGTCGCCTGGCTCGACATCGGCAACACGTCCCAATTGGTCTTGGATCAGCTCGAACCGCGGTTGACTCGCTGTACCATCCAGCAGCCACAGCACCCGTCCCCGATCATGGTCTGCGGGCTGAAAAGTGCCCAGATCGGCGATGACGAAGTCGAGCACGCCATCCCCATCCAGATCCGACGG
>JALOQX010000475.1 GCA_025459265.1 Pirellulaceae bacterium
TATGCCGACATGATGCCGGGACTGACGCACCGGCGGTGGGGCGAGCACTTTCATCGCTACAACACCTGGTGGGCGTACAGCCGGCCCTGGATGGATTACCTGGCCCGCTGCCAGTATCTGTTGCAGCAGGGACAGTTTGTGGCCGACTTCTGTTACTGGCCGGGCGAAGGAGCCCCCCTGAGTGTCTATGACATGGAGCTGACACTGGAGCAGGGATACGATTACGACATCTGCGCAACCGAACTGTTGCTCGAACTGCAAGTCCGCGACGGACGGCTGGTCCTGCCCTCTGGCATGAGTTATGGCTACTTGCTGCTGCGCAATACCGACCGCCTGACCCTCCGCGTGGCCCGCAAGATCCAGCAACTGGTGGAAGCGGGGGCCAAGGTCATTGCACTCGGTCGACCACAGGGATCTCCGAGCCTGATGGATGATCCGCAGGATGAAGTCGAGCTCGAACGGTTGGTGACTGCCTTGTGGGATACCGGACGGGTGATCAGCGGGAAGCCATTGCCTGAGGTGCTGGCTGCCGACGGGCTGGAGGCCGATTTCACGGGTCCGGGTCTGCGGTACCTGCACCGCCGGCTGGGTGACTGCGACATCTACTTTGTCGCGCATCCCCAGGACGCGCCCGGCGAGGTCAACTGCACGTTTCGCGTGACCGGCAAGATCCCCGAACTGTGGGATCCGGAAACGGGTCAGGCTTATGCCCTGACTGACTATCAGCAGATCGGGGCACGGACGGTCGTTGCGCTGCACTTCGAACCACTGCAGAGCTGGTTCGTCGTTTTTCGCCCTGAACCCGGTGCGGGGCTGAGCACGAAGCCGTGGATGGCTCGGGAGACCCTGCGTCCCGTCACGGACTCCTGGCAGGTCACTATTACTCGGGCACCGCCATCTATCGCCAGACATTTGAGCTGGCACCGTCCGAGTTGTCGGATCGGAACGAGGGTCTGTGGTTGAATCTGGGTCGGGTGGAAGTGATGGCCCAGGTACGGTTGAACGGGAAGGATTGTGGCATTGTCTGGAAACCGCCGTACCGGGTGCCGATCACCGACGCGGTGCGACCGGGGCAGAATCACCTGGAAATCGCCGTGGTGAATTTATGGATCAACCGGCTGATTGGCGACGAGCAGCTGCCTGTTGACAGCACGTGGAAAGATTTCGAGACGCTGGCCCAGTGGCCGGCGTGGTTTCAGGGCGGCCAGCCGCGTCCTTCCGGCCGCTACACCTTCACTACCTGCAAACACTATCAGGCGGACACGCCGCTGGCGGAGTCTGGTCTGCTCGGTCCGGTACATCTCGAGAAGTCGCGTCGATAGCCGCAACGTGCCTCCCGCACGGCTGAAAGCGCCTGAAACGCAGCGCTGCAAGACACCGGCAGGCGACCCCCGCGGCACAAAGCGACAGCAAAGGACACCTCATGTTGAGACGACTCGCTCTTGCATGCCTCGGTCTTGTTGTCAGTTCAGGGACGCTGAGGGCCGACATCGAGGATAGGCCGCCAAACTTCATCATCGTGTTCGCAGATGATTTGGGGTATGGAGACCTGGGCTGCTTTGGATCCACGACCATTCGCACCCCGAATCTGGATCGCATGGCGGCGGAGGGCATGCGCTTCACCAACTTCTATGCCCAGCCGGTCTGTGGTCCCAGCCGGACGGCGATCATGACCGGATGTTATCCGATGCGCGTTGCCGAGCGAGATAACGTGAAGAACATCCACCCGGTTGTCCATACGCAGGAAATCACGATCGCGGAACTGCTGCGTCCGTTGGGATACACCAGCGCGATGATCGGAAAGTGGGATTTGGCCAAACATGCGTATCGCGATTTCCACGCGGACCTGTTGCCAGGTCACCAGGGTTTCGATCTGCATTTCGGCACACCGACGAGCAACGACGATTGGTCGGAGACGGTGCTACTTCATAACGGTCAGATCATTGAGGACCCGATCCGCCAGGATGTCGGCACCACGCAGCGCTACACGGACGCCGCCATTGAGTTCATCCATGACAACCGCTCGCGTCCCTTCTTCATCTATCTCTGTCCCAACATGCCACACACCGCCCTGCACACTTCCGCGGCGTTTCAGGGTCGGTCCGCGCGCGGGATCTACGGCGACGTGGTGGAAGAAATCGACCACCACGTCGGTCGGATTCTGGAAACGCTGCGACAGACGGGCCTGGCGGACAATACCTATGTGTTGTTCACGTCCGACAACGGACCGTGGTTGATCAAGAACCAGGAACACCGCAACGGCATCAGCGTGAACGATCATGGGGGTGCTGCCGGGCCCTTGCGCAGCGGCAAGACGTCGACATGGGAAGGTGGCGTGCGCGTGCCCTGCGTTGTCTGGGCGCCCGGACGCACTCCCGCCGCCACCGTGTGCGACCAACTGGCCTCCACGCTGGATGTCTTGCCCACGTTTGCGGCGCTGGCTGGCACCCGGAAGCCTGCTGACCGAATCATCGATGGCGAGAACATCCAGCATCTCCTGGCGGGTGAGTTTGACAAGACCACCCAGGACAAGGTGTTCTACTACTATTTTCTGACCCACCTGCAGGCGGTCCGCCAGGGCCGATGGAAGCTGCACCTGCCGCGACCCAAACCAGCTCCCTGGTTGGGCTTTTTCTCGCCCAATCAGCACATTCATCCCGATGACGATCTGGCCATCGCCGAGCCGCTCCTGTTTGATCTCGACACCGATATCGGCGAATCCAAGGACGTTGCGGACACGCATCCCGAAGTCGTGGCACGTCTGATGAAACTCGCAGAGTCCGCCCGCGAAGACATTGGCGACTATGACCGGATTGGTCAGGGAGCGCGGTTCTTCGACCAGGGAGCACGTCGGCCGGATGCTGCCCAATGGGCTCCGACACCTGCACCTCGTCCCGGATCCTGATCAGCGGAACGACTCGCCTGGGGAAGTGATCGCAGCAGCGTGTTGAATGTGAATGCTCATTACGCCCGATACGATGGCCGTGGAGGAGCCTCGCATGTGTCGTCTGTTCTGCAATGGGTCGCGTCGCCGCCTGTGTGTGTGGCTCCTGTGCGTGTCGCTGGCCGATGCAGTTGCGACGTGCGCTGACGAGCGGGTGTCTGAATCGGCCAGTTCCGCTCACTGGTTCGATCTTGTGCACACCTACTCGATGCTGCCGTTGTTCGTGGACGACGCGAGAGGACTGAACGTGACCGTCAACGGTATTTGGGCCGGGATCGGTGGCACGGACGCGATTCTTCCCCACAGCGAGCACGCGCCGGCAGTTCGGCGAAAGTACAACGAAGATGCCGCATTGTTTGCTTCCGACATGCATCAGGCGGGATTGCGGGTGTGTGCGGCCGTCAACGGGCTGGAGGGGATGGCGTCGTTACGCGACGTGGTGCCCAACCTCGATGCGATGGCATGCCGCAAGTCGGACGGGTCGATCGCCATGGTGGGCGATGGTATGGCGCTCATGTGCACCAATAATCCGGCTTGGGTGCGCTGGGAAATCGACCGCGGGAAGAAGGCGATTGACGACGGCGCCGACCTGATTCTGGTGGACACGCCGATGAGTTCCTCCTTCGTCAGCGGATTCCTGGGAGCGGGATGGTGTGACCACTGTCTGGCGACCTTGGAGGTCCATCTGACGTCGAAGTACTCCTCGGAGCAATTGCGCGCCAGATTCGAACTGGATGGCTTCGACAAGGCCGAGGTCATCAGGCGGCTCAGTCCGCTGCAGAAGCTGACCTCAATGCCAGATAGCCCGCACGTCAAGAACGACCCGGCGTCACTGCTGTTTCAGGAATTCATCGCGGCGCAGGAAGCGGCAAGTTACAGAACGCGCAGAGAGCTGTTTGACGAGTTGCGGGCGCACGCTCAAGCCAGTAGTGCCGACGTTGCCTTCACCACCAACGCCGCAGACCTGGGGACACAGAATCCGGGTGGACACTGGATTCGCGC
>JALOQX010000476.1 GCA_025459265.1 Pirellulaceae bacterium
TGCGCCGACGGTCTGCGGGAGCTGGGTCAGGAGTCGCTGACGGGGTGCTCGGGCGAGTCGGGCGGGGTCACGGCGGCGGCCGATCGCCGCCACCGGTCGACCCGGCACCTCCACAGTTCCCGCACGATTGGAGCTGGTATCAGGCAATACGGCCCGCCTGTGGCACGGTCGGCTGTCGGCCCACGTCGCTGAGCGGCCGCGAGGCAGAGCGAAATCAGAGAGGCTGCTATGCCGCTGCTGTGCCTCTGGTGTTATCTCCCCGCCCTCCAGACGAGCATGGCCGCGCGGGTGTCGACATCCGTCACACTTTCGGCGATTACGTCTTCGAGTATATAACCCTGAATGTCGATCAGGAACTCGATCAGAAGGCCGGCCTCGTAATGTATTCGGTCCCAGCCCTTATCGCTCCATCCCTGAGTAGCTCTCCATACGTGATCATTGTTCAGCACGTCAAGGCGGTTCGGGATGGTTGCCGAGGTGTCCTGACGGATGACGCCGATGTTGGCGAGATACTCAACCATGCCTTCCCGCTTCCAATGCGGCAGTCGTCTCCACACTCCGCGTCCCAGCCGGTCGGTCACATACTGATGCGCGACCTCATGGGCGATGGTATGGGCAAGGTCGCCTTCCCAGATGCTGAATCTGGGAAGCCCGCCACTACTCTCGCCCAGTGCCCTCACGCGCGAAACGCTGACGAAGGAGTTGCCAAAAAGCGACAAATTGAATCCCTGCGGACGCCCGTGCAGCAGCGACAGCCGTACGAGAATGTCGTAGATACCATCGGAGTGTATCAGGAACACGCGGTCGGCACGGGTGGAATCGTAGTATCCGCAGCCTTGAAGGCGCTGGTCGACCATCCACGCCAACTGCTCCAAGTCGGCATTCGGAGCGCCGTCATAATACAACGTGATGGTGCCAGACTCGACCTTGTTGTGAACAAACATCTGAGGGTAGGCCAGTATCGATACCTGCACAGCAAAGAGAACGAGAATGACCAGGACCAGCCGGAGGCCGCACTTGACCATTCGTCGGACGAGAGATCGTTTCGAACGCACGACGCGGATCCTCACTGCTTGAAACCGTCGAGAGATTTCTTCATCTGAATCACGCAATGTGGACGAGTACTGGAAACCCGTCTGGACTAACGGCGGCCGATCGTAGCTGTCATTCGATGAATCCGATCACCCCTTGAGCTGATCAGGATTTTAGTCCCCAGTGGTCGACGGTTACAAGGCGAGCCCGCTGCGTGGGTGTCATTTGCGGGGCGTTCGGATGCCCCATTGGCCGTGCGTGCCGCCGCGTCAGGCGCGTTCGGGACGCCCCCGCGTTTACGCCTCGTTGTTCTCCACAAGTCACGGGCCTGGGCCCGAACATCGACGCCGAAGGCGTCGCACATCCTAGCCCGAGGTCGCGGCGTAGCCGCGCACCCGCGGTGCGCAGCTGCCACCTCGCTCACGACCTCAACGGGGTGGTGCGGCCTTGTAGAACCCCGTTGGGGTTCGCCGATCCAACGGGCGGACCGAAGACCCAGGGTGCGCCGCTGCGCGGCGACCCTTGGGCTGTGACGTGTGACCGCTTCGCGGTCAGGAGCGGTGGTCGCCGGGCACAACACCGCCCAATGGCCCTCTCAACGCCGAAGGCGTTGTACGTCACAACCCGGGGTCAGCGGAGCGGCGCAGCCGCGGAGCGCCACCCCGGGTCACTCGCGTCATTAAAAGCCCCCAAACCCCGAAGGGGTTGTACAACTGGTCTCATGTCTGGGCTGTGACGTGGAACCGCGTTGCGGTTCCTGTCGCGGTGGGCTTCCACTTGTGTAGAACAACGAGGCGTTTACGCGGGGAAGGCTCACGATCACCCTACGTGACGCCGTGCCTCGCGCGTTCCGGACGCCCCCGCGTAAACGCGGGAGCGTCCAGTGTACGCGCGGCGCAGGCATAGGATGAAGGTGAGTCTCCCCCGCGTAAACGCGGGGGCTTCCAGCGTACGCGCGGCGCAGGGGGCGTAGGGTGAAGGTGAGTCTCGCCCGCGTGAACGCGGGGGCTTCTGGGAAGGTGAGTCTCCCCCGCGTTTACGCGGGGGCGTCCGGGAGTGCACGCGGAGCGCACACGTTTACAGGCTGTCCAACGTGGGCATGGTTCCCCGTTGGCTCGCGTTTGCCGGGAGCGTCGCTACCCTTACCCCGCGCACGCGCCGTGCCCTTTTGGCCCGCCCGCGGCAAATGCTGCCGGCTCATTGTCCCGACAGATGACATACACCTGTCACCCAGTGAGCCACCTGCCCTGAGCTGTGGCGGTATACGTATCGGTGGCCAGGATCCTGCATCGCCACCGCAGGCGGGGGCGATCGTAGCGAGCCCCCGGGAATGCCGAACGCTGGGGGCTCACTGCGTTCGTCCCCAGCCACCCGGAAATTCCGGAATCACGCAAGTTCACGCCGCGTCGAGGCCGTCGTCATGGACCCAATGCCGGCGTCCTTGCAGGTGCGCCGCACAATCGATATACATGACGGCATGACCTTGCTGTGGCGCCAAGAGCGGCAGGCCGCCCTCAGGCGGTTCCCGATGACGTGTTCGCGCAGGGCGCTTTCCGTCCACATGACAGAGGATCAACACACATGAGAAGCGTTTTCAACCGCCGCAGGTTCCTGGCTGGTGGAGTCGTCGCGATGTCCAGCACTATCGCGCTGCCGACCTTGATTCCTCGCACCGCGTTAGCGCACGGTGCGCGCCCCGGCGCGAATGAACGCATCATCGTCGGGGCCATCGGATGCGGGTTCCGCGCCCGCTTGCTCATGGATCAGCTGCCGGAGAGCGCTCAGCTGGTCGCACTCGCCGACTGTAACATTGAGCAGGCGTTCGCGTTCCGTAAGGAACGAAACGCGTCATGGGATATTTACGGCGCCCACTACCCGATGGTCGAGCGCAAGGACATTGATGCCATCATGATGACGGGACAAGAGTATCAACGGGCGTTTCCCTGCATCCAGGCGGTGCAGGCAGGCAAGGACGTCTACGCCGAAAAGCCGTTGACGCTGTACATCCAAGAAGGCCGGACGATGGTGGAACACGTTCGCAAGCATCAGGCCGTGTTCCAGGTCGGCACGCAACAGCGGTCGATGGAGATGAA
>JALOQX010000198.1 GCA_025459265.1 Pirellulaceae bacterium
CGCAGCAGCGCATAGTGCGGGCCTTCTGCCAGTAGCGGGCAGTACTCGCCAGTGCGCAGCGCCGCGTACCGATGCCGCAACGCGATCAGTGCGCGAACGAGCTGCAGCATGTCGTGGTCCCAGGCGGTCGGGTCGTGCCAGGGAAACGGCCACCGCGCGTCCTGATCGCGATGCGGGCGGTCGTAGCGTTTTGTGCCGCGCAGCGCGATCTCGTCCCCGTAGTACACGCAAGGTGCGCCAGGAAAGGTCATCTGCAGAAGCGTGGCCAGGCGCAGCGTCGCGCGGTCACCCCGCGCAATGCTGATCACCCGCGGCGCGTCGTGGCTGCCCAGCAGGTTCAGTTGGGGCCAGCGCTGCTCCGCAATCAGACTTGCCGTCCGCCGCGCGTACTCGGCCGCGTCGATCCCCGGGAAAGGCTCGTAAGACCGATTGCTCACCAACGTCTGGCTCACACGCTGGCCGCCGGCCAGCGCAATGGCCGCTGCCGCGAAGCGGTAGTTCATCGTCGCGTCAAAGCGATCGCCCCGGAGCCACTCGGCCGCCTCCCGCCAGATCTCACCCACCAGATAGACGTCCGACTTGATCGCCCGCGTGCGGCTGCGAAACTCCTCCCAAAACCCGGGCGTCTTGATCTCCGCGGGCACGTCCAGCCGCCAACCGTCGATGTCGTACTCGCGAATCCAGTGCTCGCCGACTTGCATCAAGTACTCACGCACCACGGGGTTGTCCGTGTTGAATTTCGGCAAGGCCCGGTTGTGACCCCAGGCCGCGTAGTTCGCCGGACGACCGCCGTCGTAGGGCACCAGCGGCCAGCCGTGGATGTGGAACCAGTTGAGCCACGGGGAATGCCGACCGTTTTCGAGAATGTCGTGAAACTGAAAGAAGCCGCGACTGGCATGATTGAACACTCCGTCCAGGATCACGCGGATGCCGAGCGCGTGCGCCGATTCGATCAGCTGACGAAGCGCGGCGTTGCCCCCCAGCACGGGGTCTACCTGGTAGTAATCATGCGTGTGATATCGATGGTTCGACGCGGATTGGAAGATGGGGGTCAGGTACAGAGCCGTGACGCCCAAGTCCACGAGGTGATCCAGGTGTTCGCAGACGCCCAGCAGGTCCCCGCCCTGAAAACCCTCGGCCGATGGAGGTGCGTCCCAGGAGACGAGATTCGCCGGCTTGGCAACACGCGAACTGCGTGCAAAGCGATCCGGAAAAATCTGGTAGAACACGGCATCCGGCACCCACGGCGGAGGCAGACTGGCGGACGACGAGGACGAGATGCTCATGAGCAAGTCCGAGAGTGAGCCAGCACTGACCGCCGCGCGCACAACCACCCCCGCGAGGACACGCGCGACTACCGCAGCCAGCGACCGGCCTGGAACGCGATGCAGCTCACGACGGTGGCCAGCACAACACCCCACATTAGGTCAACGACGGTGACAATCCAAGGCCAGTTCTTGACCGTCGCCATGTTCGTCAGGTCGTAGGTCGAGTACGTGATCAGCCCGAACGCCGCGGCCAGAAAGAGCAGCTTTGGCCACGAGTTGGCTTGAAGAGCCGGCACGACGACAAACAACTGCAACCCCGCAATGAACAGCAGGTAAAACACGATCGCGGCCGCCCAGTTGGGGCTTTCACTCAACAGGTACCCCAGATGCCGCTGGTAGAAATTGCGGGCCAACAGGCCAAGCCAGATCATGTCGATGGCAAAAAAGCCCGCCAGCATCACCAGGTACAGTTTCGCGTGAAAGGCTATCATCTGTCGACTCGCTGTCTTGGGTCGCTGCGACACAGCACGAGCCGGCCAACGCGGCCCGCCCAGGCGTCATCCCCGAACTATAGCGAGACGACAATCGGCCGACACAAGCACCCCCCGCATTAGGGGCAAGGATGAACTGCTTATTGACTTGCCGCGTAGACATGTCTACGTTTCTAGGGCTAGGGCGCGGCTGCGCTGGTTTAGCGGCAGGTGCACGCTCGCCGAGCGGGCGAACGTAGGTCGTTTCCGGCGGGCAGCAGCCGAGACAGGTGGCGGAATTCTCAACGCGGAGTCGCGATACAGTAGTGTGTGACAGTTTGCCGCGCTGAGACTCCGGATGTCCATGTGGTGATTTCCCGAATGCTTTATGGAGAAGTGTAGATGAAGAAGCTGATCACGAGCGTCGTACTGGTGATTGGAATTTCGGCCGCGGTCTTGATCGGTTGGGCGGACGACCCGGCGAAGTCGTGTCCGAGTGCGTCCGGCACGGCCGGGACTGCCGCAAAGGCCTGCGGCCAGGACGGCGGCAGCTGTCCGGCCAGCGGCATGACGGCCACAAGTGCCTGCCAGGGCTGCCCGAAGGCCACGGCGGCGTGTGGGTCCGGTTCCGCATGCAATCAGGCGACGGCGTGCCAGGACGGTGGGAGTTGTCCGGCCGCGGCGGCGTGCGCCAAGAGCACTTCCGGTGGCGAATGCAGTGAAACGGCCTGTGGCGGATCGGCCTGCAGCGGGACCTGTTCGAGCACGGCCTGTGCGGATTGCCCGATCACGGTGGCCATGAAGGCCCTGCCGCAGATGACGTACATGGTGGGCGAGGAGAAGACGTGCTGCCCGGACGCCGCGAAGGATCTGGCGGCCAAGTCGAACCTGCCGATTCAGTACGTGGTGGCGGAAAAGTGCTATACCTGCCCGAACGAGGCGACGGTGGCGTTGACCGAAGCGACGGAGCAGTTCGTGGCGTCGTTCGTTGAGCCGCGCACCTGTTCCGAGAGCGGCAAGGTGACCGTGTGCTCTCGCGAGTTCTGCTGCTCGCAAATGGCCTCCACCTCGGCCTCCGTGGCGAAGGCCGCGATGGACAAGGTACAGCTGACCTATCTGGTCGGCGAAAAGGAATGTCACTGCCCGACGGAGGCCGCGAATCTGGCCAAGGAGTCCGGTGATCCGAAGGTGTTTGTCGTCGCGGGTGCGGAGCCGACGTGCTGCGAGGTCACCGCGCGGCTGAACCTCGCTCGTGCGAAGTACAAGGCAGCTGTTGTGGCGTTGATGGAGTCGGAGCCGAAGGACAGCGAGAAGCTGACCTCAAAGGACTCCTGATATCCTCGTGATAGGTTGTTGTGAGCTTGTGTGTTTCAGGTTGTGGAAGGAGTAGTCTCATGAAGAAGTATGTGGAAGCAGCGGCATTGCTGTGCCTGGCCGCCCTGTGGGTCGGCTGCCAGCAATCGTCCGAGCCCACGCGACCGGCGGCGCCGCCGACACCTGCGCCAACGGCCCAGACCAATTCGGGCGATGCCGTCACTGATGCCGTCACGCTGACGTTGGTGAAACTCAAAGTACCCAACATGACGTGAGGGGGCTGTGCCGCCTCGGTCCGAGGCGATCTGGAAAAAATCGACGGTGTCACCGAAATCGAAACCGATATCCCAAACCGAACATGCTCTTTCAAGCTCACGAAACCTGACGTGGACTACCGGGCGAAAATCGAGGAGTTCGCCAAGACGAACACGCACATCGCGGGTTACGAGATCCTGTAGTCCCTGAACGTCGACAACGCCATCCGGACGGCTCGAGCGCCCCCAGGTGCTCGAGCTGTCTTTCTTTTTGGACTGCACGGACTCTGCCGATTGTGCCGATACAAGCGAAGAG
The DNA here is from genome assembly GCA_025459265.1 of Pirellulaceae bacterium. Taxonomy (GTDB): domain Bacteria; phylum Planctomycetota; class Planctomycetia; order Pirellulales; family Pirellulaceae; genus JAAYDI01. The sequence continues at coordinate 3,623 of JALOQX010000198.1, forward strand.
GCTGTCTCTCACGGGAGGGGGTACTATGCGGTACTGGCATTGGTGTGGTCTTTTCTTGTTGTTGAGCGTGCCGGCCACGGTATGTGGCCAGGGTATCATGCTGTCGACCTTCGGCCCGGTGCACGCCGGAATGGGGGGCGCTTCGACGGCAGCGCCGATCGAGGCGCTCAGCGCCCTGGCCTGGAACCCGGCCGCGATCAGCGGTTTGCCCAATTCGGAGCTCAGCGCCTCGATCGGCCTGCTGCTGTCCGACCCCGTGCTCGATTCGTCGATTCCCGGCCTGGCGGCGGGCTCGACAGGTGCCGAGCCGGGCACGGTGCCGGTGCCTAATCTCGGCTGGGTGCACCGGCTCAACGACGTGACTACGATCGGGTTGGGCGTGATGGTCGTCGGCGGGTTGAAAACGAACTACCCGTCCAGTCTGACCAATCCGGTCTTGGCGCCCCCGTCCAACACGCCGGGGGTCCCAGGCGGCCTGGGCAGCCTGTTTGCCGAAGCGCAGTTCCTGCAGTTTGCGCCGACGGTGTCCGTGGCGGTGACCGAGCGGCTGGCCATCGGTTTTGCACCCACGATCACGACGGGCCAGATCGTTGCAGATCCGCTGCTCGTCGCGTCACCGGACGACGCCGACGGGAGTGGCGTTCCCCGGTATCCGGCCGGACGTGGCACGCGCTACGCCTGGGGTGGCGGAGCGCAGCTGGGCATGTACTATATCACCGACAGTTGCCTGCACTTCGGGGCGGCGATCAAGTCGCCGCAGTGGATGGAAGACTTCCGGATGCAGACTGAGAATGAGCTCGGACTGCCGTATGTATCGAGGTTCAAATTCGACCTGCCCATGATCGTCTCCCTGGGCGCCGCCTATTCCGGCATTGAAGACCTGGTCCTGGCCGTCGATTTCCGCTATTTCGACTACCGGAACACGGACGGTTTTGGAGACCAGGGCTACAGCCCCACAGGAGCGCTGAACGGACTGAGCTGGACGAACCAGTTTGCGGTCGCGACCGGCATGCAGTATCGACTCGCGGATCACCTGCTGGTGCGCGCGGGCTACACGTACAACACCAGTCCCTTCCCGGACGAGGATACGTTCTATAATGTGGCATCACTGCTGAATTACCAGCACCAGTTCGGCGTGGGCGGCTCATGGGAGCTGACCGAATGTGTTGCGCTGCACCTGAGCTACACGCACTATTTCCAGTGGGATAGCACCGGGCCCATCATACCGCCGACGGGACCGATCCCCGGTTCGTCGGTCACCAACACCGCGTCGGCCCATCTTGCGGCGTTAGGAGTCACGGTCAAGTATTGACGCCGTCGGGGAGGTGTCGTGGACGTTGCAGACCGCCGGAATTCCTCGAACCACGACCATTCGTTTGGACAGGACCGCCCGAAGCCGGGCGAGGCGCGCACACGCTGGGTCGTCGGGCTCACCGCCGCGACGATGATGCTGGAGATCGTGGCGGGCATCGTCTATGGCTCGATGGCCCTGCTGGCTGACGGGCTGCACATGGCGTCGCACGCCACTGCGCTGGCGATCGCCATGTGGGCCTACCTGTACGCCCGCTGGCACGCGCACGACGAGCGATTCAGCTTCGGGACCGGAAAAGTCAACGCACTGGCCGGCTTCACCGGCGCCGTGCTGCTGGCTGGCTTTGCGGTCCTCATGATGTGGCAGAGCGTCGTGCGCCTGGTCGCGCCGATCGCCATCGCGTTCGACCAGGCGTTGATCGTGGCGGTCATCGGACTGGTCGTCAACGGCTTGTCCGTCGCCATCCTGGGCCAGTCCGGCCCGTCCGACAACTCAGACGGCGCCCCGGAGGCGGACGACGCCCACCACCATCCCGAGTTGTCACAACGCGAGACGCTCGTTCACGACCATGACCACGACCATCCGCACGCGCACGATCACAACCTGCGTTCGGCCTATCTGCATGTGCTGGCGGACACGTTGACGTCGTTCCTGGCGATCGGCGCGCTGCTGGCCGGCAAGTTCTACGGACTCGCCTGGCTCGATCCTGTCATGGGCGTGGTCGGCTCGCTGCTGGTCGGGCGCTGGTCGCTGGGATTGATGCGGACTACGGCCCACGTGCTGCTGGATCGCCAGGGCCCGCCCGGACTCTGCGACCAGATTCGCGCGGCGGTGCAGGCACCGGGCGACGCCACGGTGACCGACCTGCATCTCTGGTGGGTCGCGCCTGGATCGTACAGCCTGATCGTCGCGGTCGCGGCGCGCCAGCCGCAGTCACCCGACAGTTATCGCAGGCGACTTCCTTCAAACGTGCGGCTCGTGCATGTGACGATCGAAGTGAATCCGATGCGCGACTGAGGCCTCACCCCAGGGCTTTGTCGACGCTTGATCTTCGGATTGGGTGGCTGGGGTCGAGCGTTAGCTCGCCCCCAGCTCTTCGCGGCTGGGGGCTCACTTCGTTCGTCCCCAGCCACCCGAAATCGTCGAAGGCACGGAGAGAACTCCTCCAGGCCCGCGGCGTTGCCCGCATCCGGCGCGAGGCTACTGTAACCCAGCTTGCGCCGCTGCGCGGCGACCTGGGCTGTGATGTTGGGTCTCTTCGCGGTCAGGAGCCGGTGACCGCGGTGCACAACGCCGCAGAGCGGCCATCTCAACGCCCTCACCTCAGCCCAATCCCGCACGCGGCGGAGAGAGCTCCAGGAGCTGCACGTCCAGGGGAACACCGCGCGTTTCGTCGCGCACCAGGCGGATCGCGTCCGACCGGCACTGATCGACACACACGCCACACCCCATGCAGCGGAGGCCGTCAACGGTCGCCTGACCGTTGACGCTCACAGCTCCAAACGGGCAGACGGCCGCGCAGGCACCGCACCCGCGACACCGGTCGGCGGCGACCGCGGCCACGAATCCCGACGATGCGATCATCGGGATCCCGTGGTGCAACATGGCGTCAATGCCCCCGCAGCAGCACCGGCAGCAGTTGCAGATGGCGAAGAAGCGGTCGAAGCAGGCGTCCTTGAACCAGGCCACGTGGACGTGGCCCCGGCGATGTTCGGCCGCGAGCAGTTCGAGCGCTTCGTCTCGCGCGAGGCGCCGGCTGGTACGCGGGTGATGCTCCAGCAACAGGTCGACAAACGGCTGTCCCATGATCATGCAGACCTGAGTCGGCTGACACGGTACGGCGCGCGTCAGGCGGCATGGGCATTCGTACACGGCCATGTCGAGCGGCGTGTCGAGCAGCAGAAGTCGCGCCACGGGATAGGGGATGACCTGTTCCAGATCGCGCAGCCGAATCGGTTTTTCCACGGTGACCAACGACCGCGCGTGTTCAGGGGTCAGCACTTTGCCGTGATAGTGGTTCGACAGAAAATGGCGGCCGGGCACGGGACTCACAGCCAGAAACCGAAACAGGCCGTGAATCAAGGCACCGATATACACGCGGGGCCAGCAGCCGTACACGTACAGGTGCCAGGTCTGCAGTCGCAGTGCACGGCGCAGACCCTGCGAGCGAAAAGTACGCCGCGTGGCCGGGAGGATCAGCCGGCCCCGCTCGCCGACCAACCAGAGACAGCCTGCCGCCAGAGGGATTGCGATGATCGCGAACCCGGTGTACCACCACATGGTCCCGGCTCCACGTATCAGGTGTGGCACTCACCAGCGCAGTATACACGCTCCGCCGCACGGCAGGAAAGAAATGGGACACCGCAGTCGCCTCAGAGCGACCGCGCCAGGGTGACCACGATGCTGCCCTCGTTGTCGCCGAGCCCATGCCACTGGTCGCCGCAGCGCAAGTAGAGCGCCCCGTCACAGGGGGCGGTGAACGTGCCCGCACTGCCGAGCTGAATCGGCGGACTGAGCTGGAAATTGTGGAAGACGACGCCTTCCAGACGTCCGCCGCCGTGCGGATCTCCGTCGGCGGTCGCCTGACCGATCTGGGGGTCGATCGTCCAGCGGCCGGGTGCCTTCCAGGCGTAGGACTGCCCGGCCTGAACCACGATTCCTGTCGACTGATATCCGCGAGCCGCGGCGATCCGCACGCGAACTCCGCGGCGGCTGTCGAGCGGGCGACAACGGCGGCTCCAGTCCCAGGCGCAGAGGTCCACCCGGTAACCCGGCGCCAATCGCTCGGCCGTGAACCGGAATTCGAAATCCAGCTGCGGCAGAACGGACCCCAGCACGCGTTGGAACGCGTCGTCGCGGTTGGTCAGGAGCTCCTGGCCGAGCGTGTGAAACCGCGTCCGATAGTTGGGATTGTATTCCAGCACGTGGCACAACAGCCAACTCCAGGCATACGCATCGTGCAGGTCTTTGAGCGATCGGTCATGGTCATCGGTCCAGCGGTTATCAGGCACCAGGCCGACGAGCCCCTCCTGGGCCAGCGCTTGTTCGGCCAGCGAGACGCGCAACTGCCGGCCGTGCTGATCATCCTGGATCACCGCCGACACTGCGGGCGTCGCACCCTTGTCGAGGAGCTCCAACAGAAAGCCGGGCAAGTTCTCTGCGCCGCGCGACGGCTCCCCACAGGTCAGGAGCTGAGCCATGCCCTCCCGGTACCAGGCGGGACCGGTACAGCCAAACGTCTGGCCACAATAGGCGTGGACGACCTCGTGCTCCGCGACCCCTTCGCGCGCCGCCGCGAACACCAGGATGCGATGCTCCGACAGCGGCTGGTCGGGGCTCCGATTGGTAAAGGCCGCACCGCCGAGGCGCCCGATGAAAATGCGGGCCAGCGGATGCGGCAGCTCGCGGTCATGCCACGCGTCGATATCGCGCGCGACGTAGCACTGGACGGTGCCCTTGCAGGGGCGCTTCCAGTAGTCGCTGGCCAAGTTCAGCGTCGCTTCCAGACGCTCCAACAAGGCCTCCGCTTCGCCGGTGCCCAGGTCGCTGTACAGAGCCAGGTTTCCGGATCGGTACAGCTGGCGCTTCGCGGCGGTCTGCCCAGCGTCCTCCGCCCCGAGCGGCGCGTGCGTCATCGTGCACGCCAGATACACCACGCTGCTCAACGCACTGCGCCACCCAACCGATCCTGGCAGTTTCATCGTAGAGGACATCCGTCCTAGGGGCAGAGCGTGCCTGCGCGCCGAGTGAGTTTTACGAGCCGCTGCGTCGCGTTGCCGTCCTTGTGCTCGGCATGATGAAAAGAGAGCACCACCCGCTTTCCCGGGCGTGCCGATTGCCGCAGGCAACCAGTTGGCTCCCAGTCTAACTCGTGAGAATCCCGCCGCAATCACCCTTTCAGGGATCGCCGTCGGATTCTCGATCTCGCCTGGCGGAGGCCGTTACCGCCAGCTGATCGACGGCCAGCTCCCCCGTGGCGCCGAAGAGTGACACGACCACGACAGCGAACCGGCAGCGGCCAGGCACGGCCACGTCGACGCTTTCGGCGGTCCAGCCGCTGTCGGTCGACCACGGCCCCAGGGTCGCCGTGCGTATCGCGGCCCGGTCCTCACCGTAGAACGTCAGGTCGACGCGTGGCTGCCAGTCCGGATTCTGGTGGCTCTCGATGCCCTTCGTACGCCGGTACAGCGATACCGCGACGTTGCGGACCCGCTGGCCGTCGACGCCCACCGCCTGCAGCACATGAGCGTTCCGGCCGGGGTCCATGTTCCTGAGCACCAGCACCTGCCGGCCGTCCGGCGCCGTCGGATCGCGCACCACGTCGGCCTGCTGCACGTAGAACCAGCCGCGTGGCTCCTTCCCAGCCTCCGACTCCTCGAAGCTCCCGTTGATCAGCTGTGGCAGGACCTCCTCGCCCTTCGCCGCCCGCTCGGCCTCCGCCTGACCCGTCATCGGAACAAAGAACGTCGGCTCGAGTCGCTCCTGCTGCAGCTGCCCGTTGACCTTGCGAAACAGGTAGAGTGCCTGCTGGAAACGCTCACCCAGCGGAATGACCAGGCGGCCACCCTCTCGGAGTTGATCGACCAGCGCCTGCGGGACGTTCTCGGGCGAACACGTGACGATGATCTTGTCGAACGGGGCACGTTCCGGCCAGCCCTGGTAGCCATCGCCGATCTTCACGTGGACATTCCGGTATCCCAGCCGCTGCAGCAGACTCTTCGCCCGACGCCCTAACGGCTCGACAATCTCAATCGTATATACATCCGCCACCAGGTGGCTCAGCACCGCCGCCTGGTAGCCGCTGCCCGTGCCGATCTCCAGCACCCGATCCGACGCCTGCGGCTCGAGCTGCGCCGTCATGAACGCCACCGTGTACGGCGACGTAATCGTCTGCCCGTTGCCGATCGGCAGCGCGGCATCCAGGTAAGCCTGCGCGCGCAGATCGGCCGGCAGAAAGAGATGCCGCGGGACTTCCCCCAGTGCGTCCGCGACCCGCGGGTCGCGGACGCCTCGTCCCACCACCTCGCGCTGCACCATGGCCTGGCGCGCGACCTCGTAGCCGTCCGCACGCTGCGCCCGCACCGGTGCGCCGATCGCAAGACAGATGCATACCGGTACGACCCATACCAGCCTCTGGATGACGTTCACCGTTCTTCGCATCACGCTCCCCCATGGCCCGTGACCCCTGCGGGTCTTTCAGCTGTCCTCATTCTGGCGGATAATGCCCTGGTTGCCTACGGTCATTTGCAGACGGCACGAGCAGGTGAAAGGAGCCTCCCATGCAGTTTCCCCTGGATCGTCGCACATTCCTGGGCTCCACGGTCGTCGGTGTGTTCTCCGTCGTGCCGCGGCACGTGCTGGGCGGGCCCGGTTATGTGGCTCCCAGCGAGAAGATCACGTTGGCCCACATCGGTATGGGTACGCAAGGATTCGCCGAATTGGGGGACCTGCTGGAGAACCCCGCGGTGCAGATCGTCGCCATGTGCGACCCGAACCGCGACAGCCAGGATTACGTCGAGTGGGGCAAGCACAGTATCCGGGATCGGATCCGCAGCTATCTGGGCAATCCGTCGTGGCGGGAGGGAATCGAAGGTTGCCCCGGGGGACGCGAAGTCGGGCGTGAGGTCGTCGACACGTACTACGCACAGCAACGCGGAGACCAGCAGTATCGCGGCTGCGCGACGTATGCCGACTTCCGCCAGTTGTTGGACGAGGCGGCGGATGTTGACACCGTGAAAATCATGACGCCCGACCACCTGCACGCCACGATCGCCATCGCGGCGATGAAACATGGCAAACATGTACTGATGCACAAACCGATCGCCAACCGGCTCTGGGAAGGTCGACTCGTGCTGGAAACGACGCGTCAGACCGAGTGTGCGACGCACTTGCTGGCCTACGGGGCCGGCACAGGAAACGCCCTGATTGCCCACCGACCTCCGGTCCCGCCAGGATTCGACTGGGACCTCTGGCTGGGGCCCGCCGTGGATCGTCCCTACCATCCGCACTACACGCACACGGTCTTCCGCGGCTGGTACGACTTCGGCGGCGGGTCGATGGCCGACATGGGCATCTATAGCCTGTGGCCGGTATTCACGGTGTTGGAACTGGAGATACCTGTTACGGCGGACGCCTGGGCCACACACACGTGTGCGATTGTGGATCAGGTCAGCCGGCCGACCGTCAACGACTTCGCGTATCCCACGGCGTGCACGCTGCGATTTCATTTTGACGCGCGGGGCGACCGTGCGCCGCTGGATCTCTTCTGGTACGACGGCGGCATGAAGCCGCGCCTGCCCGCGGCGCTCGAGGCGCTCGACTACCGCATGGAAGCCGAAGGGATCCTGTTCGTCGGCGATGAAGGGGCCGTGGTCGCAGGTTTCGCCGGTCAGCATCCTGAACTCATCGCGCGAGGGAAACGCGAACCCTTGCCCGAGTTGCCTGCGGCGCCTCGCATCGCGCGCAACGACCCGCGCGGTCGTCTGCACGCCTGGCTGGACGCGGTCCGCGGCGGCGAACCGTCGCCCGGCAACTTCCTCAACGCCGGAGCGATCACGGACGCGGTCAACCTGGGGACCGTGGCCCTCCGCGCCGGCACGAAGATCGCATTCGACACAGAGCGGATGGAGGTCACGAACGTCGCGGCGGCCAATGAGTACTTGCGGCGCGAGTATCGGCCCGGCTGGGAGTTGTGAGCGCAACCCGGGGTGGCGCTACGCGGCTTCGCTGAAGCCCGCGCTCTGACGTACAACGCCTTCGGCGTTGCGACGACCGCCTTCGGCGTTGCGACGACCGCCTGGCGGCGTTGTGCACCACGGCGGATTGGGTGGCTGGGGACGAGCGTTAGCTCGCCCCCAGCTCTTCGCGGCTGGGGGCTCACTTCGTTCGTCCCCAGCCACCCTAATTCGTGCTCGTGACAATGCAGTCGTACAGTCTGGGGGCGCGCGGCGTTCGACGCTCGGCCACCCCCGAACCGGAGCCTTCCCGGAATCCCGCAATTCAGCTCACCCGCCCGACTGCGCCGCGTGCACGGTGAACCGGATTTCCGCCGTCGCATGCGTGTAATCGGCCAGTTTCATCAGGTCGCCGTAGATGCCGCACCGCGCGCGGATGGCCGGCAGTTCCTGCAAGGCCGCCGCAATCTGCCGCTCCAGGTTCTTGTGGCGCTGCCGCGCGGCCTTGTAGAGATCCAGCGGCTTGTTGCCGGGCGTCTCCAGGTAGTGCGTGATCCGTTGCTGTTCGCGGCGTGCCGACGCGATCTCGCGTTGCAGGTCCTTGACTCGCCGCTGCAGCGACCAGCGCGAGCGGCGGAGGCGGTCGGCGGTGAAGTCGAGCGGATTGCCGGCCGCGACACCGACCAGGGGTGCGATCTTCACCGCGAGCTGATCGCCCCGCGTGACCAGCGACACGCGGATCCGTACGTCCAACTTCTCATCCAGCAGGATATCCACGCGTCGGCCGTATCGCACGACGCCGTCTGCGGGGTACAAGCGGCAAGTCGAAGGGGCGCGATGCACCTGGAGGTCTCGCAACGTCGTATGCGCCGGAACCAACCCGCCGGGAAGCATGACAAACGTCGCCTGCTGCGTCAGGTCCAGCGGGACGCGGTAGGCCGAACCGGAGCGTGTCACGGCCAGGCGATCATCTGGCGGCGCGGGATGACAGACCGCCAGCAAGCTGCAGCTGGCGAGCCAGACGCCGGCAGTCAGGGCCCGGCGACGCCGCGACATCGCCTCAGCTTCGGACGCGATTCCTGCAGATGCATCTGCCATGCGCGTACCTCCACCCGCACGCGGCACCGCGGTGCCGGCGGCTCTCTGTGGGTAGATCAACAACGGCGCGTTCAACCCCTCACGGAATTCGGAAATTTTCCCGGCCCAGGAGATCGCTCCGGCCGCGGTCGGCCACGTCCGCTCCTGGACGCCCGCCGGATGAGACCTTACGATGGCGACCGGTGTGGGCTGGGTCGCTGCGTCGCGCTGCCGTGGAAGGAGGCGGCATGCCCGAACTGCCGGAAGTCGAAACGATGCGCCGCGGCGCGCTCCCGGTGGTCGGCGCCGTCGTCACAGGAATCGCTCGGCCCGCCTGCCACCTGCGCCCCATCAGCGTCTCACCGCGGCTGTCGTCGTTTGCGCGGCGCGTGGTGGGAACGCGGATTCGGCAGCTCGATCGGCGCGGCAAACGGCTCCTGGTGTGGCTGGACAGCGACTGTGCCATTGTGTTCGAGCCGCGGATGACCGGCCTGGTGCTGCTGTCTGATCCGCCCAGCCTGGACCATCTGCGGCTTCGGCTGGACCTGGGCGAATCCGCCGTACCGCACCTCTGGTACTGGGACCGACGCGGGCTCGGTTCGATCCGGTTGCTCGACCGCCGCCAGGTGGAGCAGCAGCTGGGGTCTCCGCATCTGGGCCCGGATGCGCTGACGCTGGATGTCGGCCGGCTGCGCGAGCGACTCGGCGCGCGCCGCACGCCGTTGAAGGTCGCCCTGCTGGACCAGTCGGCCCTGGCCGGCGTGGGCAACCTGTATGCGTCCGAGATTCTCCACGTGGCGCGGATTCATCCGCAGACACGGTGCGACTCACTCACCGCCGGCCAGTGGCGCCGACTGGCCACGAGTCTGCACGATGTGCTGGAGGAAGCCATCCGCTACGAGGGATCTACGCTGGCGGATGGCACCTACCGGACGGTGCTCAACAACCCTGGCGGCTACCAGAATCGCCATCGCGTGTACGACCGGGCCGGTCAGCCCTGCCCCACCTGCGGCAAGTCCACCGTCCGCCGCATCGTCCAGGCCCAGCGTTCGACGTTCTTCTGTCCGCTGTGCCAGCGTGCGAAGTGACCCTGCGGCGGGCGGCACCCCGTCAGCTGGTTGACGCCACGGGGTCCACGACCGGGCACGCGTCACGGGGTCGCCGTTGAAGAAACGGCTGCAGCTGCCAGTAGGTGAGACATCGCCAGAGCCACTCCAGCGGTCCGAACCGAAAGAAGCGGAGCCAGATCGGGCTCAACAACAGCTGCACGGCCCAGATCGCCGCCACCACCCAGTACAGCTGATATCGTTCCAGCTGGCCGTACTGCCCCCATCCGACGCCGGTGAACACCAGCAGGCAGATCACTGACTGCATCACGTAGTTTGTCAGCGCCATCCGACCGACGGCGGCCAGGACGGCGGTCAATCGGCGGAGGATCCCCAACCTGCAGATCAACATGACGACGCCCAGGTGCCCGGCGGTGACCGCCAATCGCCCCACGTCGTAGGTCTGCTGCGTCTGCTGCAGTTCACCCAACGCGAAACCGCTGGCAATGATCCGCCGCGTCTCCCAGACATTCACGCTCAGACCAAGCGCGTACCCGACGACCAGCAAGATCACGTAAAAGACCACCGACCGGCGGGCGGTGAGCACATCGTACTTCAGCAGCGCCATGCCCAGGAGCATCGTCCCGAACACGTCCCACAAGGTCCAGCGATAGTACCACTTGCTCTGGACCAGCCGGTTGATGGTCGCCATGCGGGTGACCATGGTCCGGTAGTCGGACTGATGGAGCGCGATTTCCTGTTCGATGTCAACGGGTGTGGGCTTGTAGTTGCGTTCGATTTCCCGCCATTGACAGACGGCATCGCGCTGCCACGGCTGCAGGTATTGCCATGGGGTGACGATCATCCAGACTTGCGCACAGCGATCGCAGGCGTCGTACATTTCCCGCGTGTGAATCGCCCGCTTCGGCAGCAGCACGGCGAGCACCAGCAGTCCGCCGCAGAGCAGTTTGGTGGCGCTGATTTTGCGAAACACGAACAGCAGCAGCGCCGTGACACCGTACGCGTAGAGGATTTCGCCCACCCACAGGAGCAGATAGCCGTGCAGCACTCCGAAGACGATCAGCCACATGTTGCGGCGGAAGTAGAGATCGGCCGCCTGCACCGTGTTGCTGCGCTGTTCGGCGCGGACGGTGAACAGCACTACACCGGCACCGAAGAGCAGCGAAAACAGCGTGCGAAACGTCCCTTCAAAGAACACGTTCGTGATGACCCAGGTCACGAGATTGCGGCCGGTAGCCCCCCCGGCCACGCTCGGGTCGCCGTAGGCGCTCAGCGGCAGACCGAACCCGACAATATTCATCAGCAGGATGCCCAGCACCGCCACTCCTCGCAGCACGTCGAGCGACGAAATGCGCTCCGCAGGAGAAACCGGTGCGAACGACTCCGCTGGCGCGACGGGAACTGCAGCAAGATCGCTCATGTGCGTGTGCTCTCCACCTACCGGTTGCGGATCAGTGTCGACAACTGCCTCACGTTCTCGACAAACGCCTGCCAGCTCGCCGCGAACACCAACGTCTCCCGGCAGCCCCGAAACACCGGATCCGCGTGAATCGTCTGAACCAGCTGCAATCCCAGCCGCTGCAGCGTGCGCGCCGATGCGCGGTTGGCAAGCCATGTCTTGGCCCAGATCCGTTGCGGCGGCGGTACACACTCGCTTTCGACCTGACGAACCATCGCTCGAAAGAGGCGTATCAGCACTGTCCCCATCAACGATTCGGTCACGCACATGTTGCTGAGATACACCGACGCCGCATGCGAGTTCTCGACCGGCGGCTCGTGGCGATACGCCAGGAATCCCACCACACGTTCGTGCAGAAAATACAACAGGATGCGACCCTGCCCGGACGCACCACTGTACTCGAGGTACTTCTCCAGACTCCCCTGCCGCAGGACACTCGACAGCGGAGGCACGAACAGGTCATCTACCTGCTCCAGAAAGGACAGAACCACGTCACGCAGCTCCGGCCGATAGCACCGAACCGATTGATCCATCTCGTGGGAATTCATGGTCGCCGCCGGCGGGA
>JALOQX010000027.1 GCA_025459265.1 Pirellulaceae bacterium
GCCGTCGCCGAAGTCGGTCTGCTCGTCTTGGCCCAAAACACCCTGACGCTCCACCGCCTTCGTCAGAACGCCGCTAAGTCCAATAGCAACACCACTTAAGAGTGAGCCGATCTCCAAGCACCGGGGGGCCGTTGTGCCCGTAGCCGACCGCGCGCACCCTTCACTCCCCCATCGGCTCGAAGAGGGTTGATTCAGGGGCCGTCAGAGTGACACGAGTCTGATCGTTGGGCACACCGCGAGGAGCAAGGCGGCGAGTGGGCCGTGACGCACGGAGCTGCCGGCTCCGCCTACAAAATATGACATGGATGTATCACACATTTAGAATGCCCCCGGCTGGTCCGGGGGTAGTTTACGTTCTTCGCTACACGCCGGCACGCCTCTCCTCACCTTCTTTCTCCTCTCTCCTCCTTCCCGCCCCGGCCGGGGCCAAGCAGTAACTCAGGGAGCCGCTGTCGTGTAGCAAAGAACCTGAAGTACCCCCGGGCAAGCCGGGGGGATCGTGGGAAGGAACGGTCAGTGCTAGTTCGCATGTGACAGCGATGCGTCACTCTTCTATGGCCTGCACTTAATATGGCCGAACCGGGAGGTGTCGCGGACTGGTCACCGGCGCGGAGGCGGCGCGGAGTGGCTCCCGAGGTGACGAGGCAGGTCGCCGGAGCGGGGCAGCTGGCCGCCGGGCGGGCGGCCCGTGGCAGACGCAACGGATCGAGGGGGTGGAGTTCCTGTCGGACACGCAACGCGTACCCGGATGGGCATACCGCTGGCGTTCGGACTCATAATGTGCTCGGATGAGGTCCGGGTGGCGGAGCACATCCTGCCGCAGCGACTGCTCGGCAAGGGCACCGCAGTCATTGACAGACCCGACTCGTCCAGACAGGAGACGCGACCATGAACACAGACGGCACGGCAAACCCTCGCAAGCAGCTTGCGGATGTGTCGCGCGGGTTGTCGACGATGCTCGCGACCCTCGCGATACTGTTGGGCGTCCGCTGCGCAGTCGCCTTCGAGCCTGCGCAGGAAGTTCCACTTGCCGACAAGACGCTGGTCGCCTGGGTGCTGCCCGCGAACCTCGAGCAACAGGGATCCGGCGCGGTCGCGCTGATGGACGGGGAGCAGTTCGATGCCATCGTGCTGGGTGAGATTCTGCGCGGTCGCTGGATGCCGGGCAGCGATTTCTTTCGCCGCACCCAGCGCGACCAGTCCGGCTGGCCGGCGGAGACTGCCACCGCAGACCAACTGGTCCAGATCGCGATCGTCTACGCGGGACATCAAGTCACCCTCTACCGCAACGGTCAGCTGTACGCCCGCTACGATGCCGGCGGACAGCAGCCGTTTGCCCGACGGGGAGATGTGCTGATCGGAGCGCGCTATCGAGCGGGGATGGGGACTGAAACCGGCTTCTTTGCCGGCGACATTGAAGAGGTCCGGATCTACGACTGTGCGCTCGACGCCGACCAGATCTCCCGTCTCGCTCCGGGCCACGTGGGGGACGTGAAACCGCTGGGGATGTGGACATTCGACGACGGGTCGCTCGAAGATCGGATGGGCCACTATCCACGGGGCTACCTGCAGAACGGCGCGACGATCGTCGATGGGAGACTGCGTCTGGACGGCCGCGGCCAGTACATGGTCGTGACCCACGAGGCGCCCTGGCAGGCGGAGAAGGTGCAGGCGGGATTCTTCACGCCGCAGCGTGTGGGGCAGATGTGGGACACGTGGGTCTATTACCACGAAGGCAGGTTTTACCAGTACTACCTGGCCGGCCCCGGCGGACGCTGGGACGGCCACGAACTGGCTGTCTCGGAGGACGGCGTCCATTGGACCGAACACGGGGTCATGATCAAACCTCGCGCAGGCGTGACCTGGATGGGCACAGGCCACATCTGGGAAACGCCCGATGGCGGCACAAGCCGCACGTGGGTCATGAACTACTCCGAGTGGTTCGGTCCGAAACAGGACATCATGTTCGCCACCTCCACGGACTTGCTGACCTGGACCAAGGTCGATGAGAAGCACCGTTTCGTCCAAGATACGCGCTGGTATCAAGAGCTGGGTCGATGGGACTGCATCGACACGATCCGGAGACAAGACGGCAGCCTGTACGGATACTTCACGGCCGACCCCGATCGAGCGAAGATCCCGTACGACTGCTGCGGGTTCGGCATGGCCGAGAGTCCCGATGGAATCTCCTGGACCGCCCTGTCGCCTCCGCCAGGGGATATCTCCGGGGAATTCGGCGGTATTCAGCCACTCAACGGACGGTACTACATTTTGATCAGCGAGGGACGCGTCGCGGTGGGCGACCGGCCGGAAGGACCGTTCCTGGGTCAACGAAAGAACCACAATCTCTTTGGCACCGGGTGCGACATCTACTTCCCACGCTTCTTCCACAACGCGCCCGGAGGTCCGCTGGTCAATCACTTTTACACAGGCGGCCCTGTCTTTGCCGCGCCCTTGAAAGCCCTCGCAGTTGACGACGAAGGCATCCTGCGGCTGAAGTGGTGGAAGAACAACGACCTTCTTAAAGCCCGCCGTCTCGAGACGTCGCTGGTCGCGGCGGACGCGGGTTACCACCCTTCGATTCGCCTGTTCGACCAGCCGTTGCCCTCGCACAAGGTGCATGTGATCGAGGGCGTGTCTGGCGTTGCAGATGCCGGTCAAACCGAGTTGGACGCGACGGGCCACGTCCGGCGCGGCATCTACCTGGACCAGGGTGACGGACATGGCCAGTTTCTGGCCTTCGGTCGCGCGAGCAGCTCGTTTGGCGACATGCGAGCCGATGGAAGCGGCGCTGAAGTACAGCAGACCAGCCGGCGCGAGATCGATTTCGGTCCCAGCTTAACTTTCCGGCTGGTGATCAAGTACAACATGGCCGAGCTGTACATCAACGACTATCTAATGAATCTCAAGCGTGTGAAGTGGAACGGGCGACTGGGCCTGATCAGCACCGACCCCGCCGCCCTGCGACAGGTCGAAGTCTGGCAGAGCCATTGACGCAGGCTGGTGAGGAAGCTGGGTTATCCTGAGTACGTGCGTTTTCCGGATGACGGGTGCAGGCACGAAGTCATTGACAGGGGGTCCAGAGACTCCTCAGGGCCGAAGGCCCGGTACAACCTCTGCCGGTGGCGCAAGCCACCGGTGAACAGGCGAATCAACGACAATCAGGCCCGAAGGGCCGACACAATCAGGTCTGTGTCGGCCCTTCGGGCCTTGAGGAGTTCGAACAGCGCATTCGACCGGGGCCTGTCGGCCCCGGCAGAGGCTGTGCCGGGCCTTCGGCCCTTGGCTCCAGCATGGGCTGGGATTGCACACGACAAACTGAACCGAAGAGAACACGAACGGATGAAGAAGAAGTCGGGGACGCATCGCTGCAAAAAACGCTTCACCGCGTTGCCCAACGGGGTTGTACAGCCTTGTAGAACCCCGTTGGGGGTTCGCCTGCCAACCGGCAGACCGCCGGGCACCACGCCGCCAAGCGTCCATCTCAACGCCGCAGGCGTTGTACGTCACAGCCCGGGGTCAGCGGAGCGGCGCAGCCGCGGAGCGCCACCCCGGGTGCCGGATGCCCTCAGGAAGCTCCAAACCCCGAAGGGGTTTTACAACTGGTCGCGCGCGCGACGCCGTGGCCCATTCGCCCGCTTGACCAGACAACTCAGATGTCTGGGCTCGGCCGTGGAACCGCGTTGCGGTTCCTATCGTTGTGAGTTTCCACGTGTGGAGAGCACCGAGACCTGCACGAAGTAGGCAGGACAGAGATGTTTGCCGGCCGCGTCCTGGAAATTCGCCTCCAGTTCGGTCCGTCCGGCGTGGAGTTGAACGCGGAAGACGGCCGCCGTATCCGACTCAGCCACAGGCAGCGTCGTGATCTCCGCGCCGATCCGTAGCTGGGCGCCGGCGATCGGCAGCGCCGCGCCGGCGGGAAATCCGGCATGATCGGGGGTCGCGGTGTCGCGCGGCGTCCAGGCAGGTGCGGCGGCCCGCAGCGCCAAACCGGCTTCTTCCGGCCAGCGGCGCAGGGCGATTTCGTACATGCCGTCGCGGATGATCTCCACGTCCCAGACACCACGGCGTTTCACACCCTCCCGTAATCGCACGACGCTGGTGAGGGCGTTTTCGCGCCACTGCGCACAATTGAGCGTCACGATGCCACCGTCGGGATGACCGAGTGATGTCGCCGCACGGAGGGCGGTCAGCGGTTCCACCTCCGCCCACCAGCGGTCGTACGCCGCGCGCAACGCGTGCGCCATGTCGGGATGCGTGTCGATCAGGTTGGTCTTCTGCAGCGGATCCTCCGCCAGGTTGTAAAGTTCGGGCTCGCCCGCAGCCAGGCCCTTGATGTCGGTCAGCAGCCGCCAGCGGCCGCGCATCACGCAGGCCATGTGGAACGGCTGCGGCACCCCGTACTGCACGACCAGGGTCCGGTCGGGAACGTCTCCCTGCCCGCGCAAGGGAGCTGCCAGACTGGTCCCGTCGAAGCGGGTCCCGGCCGGGGCCTCGACACCGCAGAGTTCCAGCAGGGTCGGCAGGAGATCCTGCACCTGGGTCAATCCGGCGACGTCGCGTCCGCCGGCAATACCGCCGGCGGGCCAGCGCACGAAGCAGGGTACGCGATGGCCCCCTTCGGCCAGCCGTGACTTGCCGTCGCGCATGCCGGCGTTGTAGCGGCCGACCAGCGCGTAGCCGCCATTGTCACTCAGGAAGACAACCACCGTGTTCTCGCGCAACCCGGTGTGTGCGAGAAACGCTTCCAGCCGGCCAACATTCTCGTCGGCGTTGGCCAGCATGGCGAGGTAGCCGATCTGGCCCGCACTGAGCTCTCGAAACTCGCGCGCGATCGCCTCGCGCAACTCCCGGGGCGCCCATTGCGGACCGTGGCAGACGTTCAGCGGCAAATAGCACAGGAACGGAACCTCGGCTTGGTGCTGTCGCTGCATCCAGGCGATCGCTTCCTGAAAGAAAATGTCGGTGCAATAACCGGTGAACTGGTGCGGCTGGCCATCGCCCCGACGCAGCACAGGGTCGAAATAGTCATTGCCCCAGTAGTCCGACAGCGAGCTGATTTCCTGCAGGGGGAACCAGAGGCAGTCCTGAAATCCGCGATCCTGCGGGCGATGCGGGTGATTCTCCCCCAGGTGCCACTTGCCGAACTGGCCCGTGGCGTACCCGGCGGCGGCGAACAGGGCCGGCGCCATCGGCACGTCGGCCCGCACCATCATCCGGGAACTGGCCACGATGGTGCTGCCGTTGCGCATGGCATCGAGTCCCGTGAGCAGCTGACCGCGCGTGGGCGAGCACATGGGCGCGACGTGAAAATCGGTCAGCCGCATGGCCGAGGCATAGAGTCCGTCGAGGTGGGGTGTCCGGACATGCGGGCTGCCATGACAACTCAGATCGCCATAGCCCATGTCATCCATCACGACCAGCAGCACATTCGGGCGCAGAGCGGCGTGGGCCAGGAGTGGCCGGGCCGTTCCCGCCCACAGGCTGAAGACAGCCAGCAGCAGGCTCAGCAGCCGCGACAATCGCGTGATGGAGACATCCACTCTGCGCATCCGTTTCCGCGGCCGCACGTGTTATTTCTTGCGTGTGAAGCGATAGGGCGACCCGCCGTCGACGGCGTACGTATAGGAATCTTTGCCCAGGATCTCGAATCGACCCGTGTGCTTTTCCTGCGCACCGTCCGCCGCGGTGACGGTGAATTCGCCTTCGATGGTGGTGGGGGATTTTGCCGCCCAGTGGCCGATCGCCATGCCCCCACCGCGAAAACTGGACACCGTCATCATCTTCTTCGCCGCCCCGTCGAACATCGTGATGCCAAAGTAGTCACCGATGCGCGTCACGTAGCCGGATTCGTTCTCCAACAGCGACGTGTCGACGGTCGCCGTGTCGCCGTCCGGAATCTGCACGTCCCATTGGCCAGTCATGAACGACCACAGTTTCATCGCCGACTCGAACGTCTGTTCTTCCGCTGTAACGGAACCCGCCAGCAGGACCGTCAGAGTGAAAACGCTGTGAGCCGTGAAGGTGCGTCGCATGCTCCAGTACCTCCCAAAATTGCCCGTGTTGAGTGAAGTCTCAAAACGTTCGGATTCGTCCGATCGCGGCTGGACTCCGACCTTCTGCATCCAGTCGCCGCCGCAGGTGGCGACTGGATGCCACTCCAGGAATCACACACTCATCTCTACCCCTCGACGACGACTTTGACCCCGAGCAGCTGGGTCAGGTCCCGCACGTTGTCGACGTGGTTCCCGTAGAACACGACGCGGTGCAGCAGGGTCATCATGCCCTCCTGTTCGAGTATGCCGCTGCCCCAGTTGGCCAGCATGTTGCGGGCATCTGCGACCTGGGCCGTGCACTGCGTACGGCAGCCGCGATCGTCGAAGTCGGGGATTTCGATGATCTTCTGCGCCGACACGAGCATCGTGTCGAGGTGCACGAGCTTGGCGCAGGTGATCTCCTGGCCCACGCGCAGGTCCACTTCGACGGCCGCGCCGCTGTTGTCGTCCCGGTGCGTGCGGATCGCGAAGGGGTGGCGCGGTCCGTCCGCTCCGTCCATCTTCGTGGGCGCGACACAGTGGGCGTGTATGACGGCGTTGCGCGACACGTCAAACAGCGGGTCGGTGATGAAGCCTGGCTTGCCGAAGGCGTAGCCGAACATCAACATGGTGAGCGTCGAGTCCATATCGCCCTCGCAGGCGCCGACCAGGCCCAGGTCGTTCAGTTTGCAGAACGCCAGGCAGGCATTGCAGGGGTTGTGCATGCACAGCGTACTGGTCACCGCCTGGGCGCGGTGCTCAATCATCAGGTTCTTCAGGGCCAGGTACAGGCGCGACGCGTCGATAATGTCCTGGCGGGACGGCTCGACGATCTCCCGGGCCGCCTGCAGCCAGTACTGTTCCGCTTCGGCCACCGCCGCAGCGGGATCGACCGCCTCGAAGGCCGCCAGTTGTTGCTGGATGTTGATGGGGACGAGTTCGGTGCCGAACTTCGCCTTGACCAGGTCGGCATTGCAGGCGGCGGCGGTGCCGGCGGGCCCGCCCACGACCAGGATGCGCGACTGCCGCATGCGGGCCGGCACGCGCAAGAGCGCCACGACACGATCGATGTCGGACAGTTCGCGCGAGGCGGCCAGGATCACGCGTTTGCCCGCCTTCTGCCATTGGGGCACATACATCCAGTCGTGCCCGCTGAACGGCTGGGAGAAAATCGCCGTGGGCAGGCCCGCGTCGACCAGCTTCAGGAGCGGGTGGCCACTGCCGAACGCCAGGTGCACGATCAGCAGCGCATCGGCGCCGGCGAGCTTCGGCACGATCTCCGCCGCGGCCGCGTCGGTGTTCGGGATCAACTCGCCGCCCGTCAGTTCGACGTCGCCCAGGCGCTGCTGCAGCGCAGCCAGATGCGGACGGAACCGCGCGACCTCGGCCGGCGCGTCAAACTCGGGCTTCGGCCACGCGCCGCCCAGGCCGACGTACACCACGTGGATCTTCAGCGGCGGCAGCTTCGGCCAGCCGGCGTCTTCCGCCGCCTGCAGCGGCCGCAGGGCGATCCCGCCTGCCAGGAACATGCCGCCGGCGGCGGCACTGGTGCTCAGGAATTCGCGACGATTCAACGGAAAGGACATCGGTCATTCTCCTTATCTGCTGCCCAGTCGAGTCTGCATCTGGCGCCAGGAAGGCGTCTCGCCGAAACGTGTCCGCCTCGCCGGAGCCTGGTCGGCGAGCGCCCGGATCCGCCTCCCGCTCCTGCACAATGTACCAGAAACTGGTGCGTAAAAGATGGCGCCTCGCTCCGGGGACTCTCGCCGGGGCAGGACCGTGGCCGGACGGGTGCCCCCTCAGTTGCGCCAACCGCTGCAACCCCTGCCACCGGCCTGCGCCTTGAACGGCCGCCGGACGCGGCATACACTTGAACGTTTTCGCTTTTTGGGGAATCGTATGGCCACAGCATCCGGCAGCACGGCGTCGAAGACCGAGGTGATGAGCGGGGCGGACATCCTGGTCAAGTCACTGGTTGACCACCAGGTGGAAGTCCTGTTCGCTTACCCGGGGGGCGCCAGCATGCCCATTCACCAGGCGCTGACGCGGTATGCCGACCGGGTGCGGACCGTCCTGCCGCGGCACGAACAGGGCGGCGGGTTTGCCGCGCAAGGCTACGCGCGTTCGACCGGCAAGCCCGGCGTCTGCATGGCTACCAGCGGGCCTGGCGCAACGAACCTGGTCACGGCCATCGCCGACGCCAAGCTCGACAGCGTGCCGCTGATCGCCATCACGGGCCAGGTCGCGACGCCCGTCATTGGCTCCGACGCGTTTCAGGAAACGCCGATCGTCGAGGTGTGTCGCGGGATCACGAAACATCATTACCTGGTGACCGACGTCAACGAAATCGCGCGCGTCGTGCGCGAGGCGTTCCATATTGCCACGACGGGCCGTCCCGGACCAGTGCTGGTCGATCTGCCGAAGGACGTGCAGATGAGTACCTGCGTCCCGCGGTGGGACGTGCCGATGAACCTGCCGGGGTACGACGGGCGCCGGCGGGAACCGCCGGCGGAGCAGATCCAGCAGATCGCGGCTGCCATCAAGCTGGCCAAACGCCCCGTGATTTACTGCGGGGGCGGCGTGGTATCGGCCAATGCCAGCGAGGATCTCCGCGAGTTTGTGCGTCTCACCGGGATCCCGGTCGTGATGACCATCATGGGACTCGGCGCTTACCCAAACGACGACCCCCTGTCACTGGATATGCTCGGCATGCACGGCAGCGTGTACGGCAATCGCGCCGTGCGGGACTGCGACCTGCTGCTGGCGCTGGGCGTGCGGTTTGATGATCGCGTCACCGGCAAGCTGTCGGAATTCGCCAAGCATGCCAAGATCGTCCACGTGGACGTGGATCCTTCCGAGCTGAACAAGAACAAGCCGGCGCACATCCCGGTCGTGGGCGATGTTCAGCTCACGCTCCGCGCGCTCAACAGACTGGTCGGGTCCGTGCGGCGCGAGATTGCGGGGTGGGTCGATCAATGCCTGCAGTGGAAATCGGACTTCCCGTTCAAGTACAATGAGCAGTTCGATGGCATTTTGCAGCAGCATGCGATTGCCACGCTCTGGGAGAAGACGCGGGACCGCAAGACGATCATCACGGTCGGTGTCGGCCAGCACCAGATGTGGGTGGCCCAGTTCTACAAGTTCCGGCACCCGCGCAGCTGGCTCTCCAGCTCCGGGTTGGGCACGATGGGTTTTGGTCTCCCCTCGGCCATGGGCGCACAAGTCGCGCACCCCGACGCGCTGGTGGTCGACATCGACGGCGACGGCAGCTTTCAGATGAACATCCAGGAGCTGGCGACCTGCTATTGCGAGCAACTGCCGGTCAAGGTCCTGCTGCTCAACAACCAGCACCTGGGCATGGTCGTCCAGTGGGAGGACCGGTTCATGGCTGGCAATCGGGCGCACACGTATCTCGGCCCGATCCAGCATGCCGAGGCGCGCGGCAACGGCCAGGGTCTGTACGCGGCGGAGCGGTACCCCGATTACGTGGCCATCGCCAAGGGCTACGGCTGCGGGGCAGCCACGGTCAGCCGCAAGACGGATCTGGCGGATGCGTTGGACGAGATGCTCGCCTACGAAGGCCCCTTTGTGCTCGACGTGCAGGTGCCGTACATGGAACACGTCTTGCCGATGATCCCGTCGGGCCATACGGTGGACGACATGATTCTGGAATAAGTGCGTCACGCGGGGCGGAAAGGAAGGTCACCATGCGGTATCGCAAGAGCGTGGCCCGCTGCGCGCGGGCGGTCAGCAGCGTCTGGTTCCTGGTGGGGGCCGTGGTCGCCGGTGCCGGCGAGGTCCGGACGATCGGGTCCATCGAACGACTCGACCCGTCTTTCGACCAGCTGGTGCCCCCTGACGCGCAGATCGAGGTCCTCGGCGAAGGATTCGAATGGTCGGAGGGCCCGGTGTGGGTCCCGGCCCGACAGACCCTGCTTTTCTCGGACATTCCCCGCAACCGGATCATGGCTTGGCGGGAGAATCAGGGCGTGAGCGTGTTCCGCGAGTCGAGCGGCTACACGGGGCAGGAAAAGTTTGCGGGCAGCGAACCCGGCACGAACGGCCTGGTGCTCGATGCCCAGGGACGGCTCGTGATGTGCTGCCACGGGGACC
This sequence comes from Pirellulaceae bacterium, assembly GCA_025459265.1. Classification (GTDB taxonomy): domain Bacteria; phylum Planctomycetota; class Planctomycetia; order Pirellulales; family Pirellulaceae; genus JAAYDI01. The sequence goes on from JALOQX010000027.1 coordinate 10,149, forward strand.
GAGCGGTTCGCCGCCTGGAAGCCGATGGTTCCCTCACCACGTTAGCTGACCGGTATCAGGGCCGGCGATTCAACAGTCCCAATGATCTGGTCTATCGCCGCAACGGCGACCTGTACTTCACGGATCCGCCCTATGGGCTGCCGGAAGGTCTGGAGGGCCCGCAGAGCGAATTGGGATGGTGTGGCGTATTTCGCCTGTCGGCGGATGGGACGGTCACACTGCTGACCAAGTCCCTCACGCGACCCAACGGCATCGGTTTTTCACCCGATGAAAGAACGCTCTACGTGGCTCAATCGGATCCGCAGGCGGCGCTCTGGATGGCCTTCCCGGTGCGGGACGACGGCACGCTGGGCGACGGTCGCGTGTTCTTCGATGCGACGCGTTGGGTGGGAGAACGCAAAGGGCTGCCGGACGGCATGGCCGTCGACCCGGCGGGAAACGTGTGGGCCACGGGCCCAGGTGGGGTGCTTGTGTTCGACCCGGCGGGCAAACTGCTGGGTCGCCTGGATACCGGCGAGGCGACGGCCAACTGCACGTTTGGCGAGGATGGTCGGACGCTCTTTATCACGGCCGACATGTACCTGTGCCGAGTGCGGACGCTGGTGCGGCGATCGCCCTGACCACGGTTGGATGACGGGGGGCGGCGGCCACATGCGGCCCCCCGTAGGGCAAGGGCTCGGCGTCTGCCGGTCACGGATTGAAGGCCCGCAGCAAGCGGCGTCCTTTGTAAATGCAGTAGGCCTCGGCCGGCCCCAGCGGGTGACGGCGCGTGCGCGTCGGATGCCACTCGATCCCCAGCGCGTCCACGATGGCCACCCCGGCGACACCTTGCCATACCGCGCGGGCGACCAGCAGGTCATCGCCCAGGAAGTGACCGCACGTGACCCCCTGCACGTCCTCGTAGCCCTCCTGGCGCAAACGGCGCAGGAAACGCTGGAGATCCGCCTGCCTGGCCGCCGGACAGTGCTCGACCGGCCACTCGTATATGCTCTCGTGCTCAGCGTGCCACCCGGCATAGGCGGCGTAGATATCGTCCGGGGGAAGGTCGTTCAAATCGGCGGCAAACGCGTGCACCAGCGGGCCGGCGATGGCGATGTTGGTGTAGTCCCCGGCACCGAAACGGTACGCATACCGGTACAGATGGCAGGTCACAGGCTCCTCGTAGCCGGGCCAGAACTGGGAGCGAGTGTCAATGCACGTGAGCTCCTGGGGGGGCAGGCCGAAGAAGGTGGGCTGGGCCAGCGTGAGAGCCACCGCCGATTCGGCCCGTGCCAACTCCGTGCAATAGGCCGCGTCCACCTGCTGGCTCAGGCCCAGTTCTTCCGCCGTCGCCAGAACGAGCAGGCGCACCACCGGTTCGGCAGCCAGCGCTAAGAGCGCGCTGATCCCGGCCGCCTCGCCCAGCCGCGCGAGCGCCGCCGCCGCTGCGACGCGAATCCGACGGTGCTTCAGCTCGAGGGCCTGGTGCAGCTTCCCAACAGCACGCGACTCGCCCAGCAAGGACAGCGTATCGCACAGGCTCACGATCAGCGCCACCGAGTCGTCGACCCGCTGCCGCACCGCAAGCGCGTCATCCGACGGCGGACCGCCGGTCTCTTCGAGTCGCGCAAGACGCTGGACCAGATCCCCCAGCAGCGCGACGAGTGCCATTGCGTGCGCCACGGCGGGATGTTCCACCACGCGCTGTGCGCGCACGAGAAAGTTGGCCAGGTCCAGAACGATGGCCGCGACACTGACATGCTGCAGTGCCTCAAGCAACTGCGGAAAGAGCGCGGCCGGATCGTAGTGCGCATGTTGAAAGAGCGGGGCCACAGCGACGGCGACCGCCGCCGCGTCCGGCGGCGGCTGATCCACTAACAGTTGCGCAAAGAGCCGCAAATCATGCGGGCCGGCGGCGGTGGCGAGCCACTGCAGCGCCAGCGAGCGGAGGGCAGGTTGCCGCTCTAAGGCGTTATACAGCAAAGAGATATGTCGACGGTGCACCTCCTCCAGCGGCGCTCGACCGTGTCGCTGGCGGGCAATCAACTGCTGGAACAAACGCTGCCCCGCCGCCCCCGGTAACGAGCCGTCAAGCGCGCGGGATGCGCCCAGCGCAGCGAGCAACCGTGTCACATCGTCGCCACTGGCGCGGGCGACTGCCGCCAGCGCCTGCTCATAGCGCGCATCCCGCGCGACGGCGCGCGTGCCATCGTCGTGCTGGAGCGCATCGATCAACCATTGCAGGTGAGTGCCTGTCATCTCATCAGCGCAACACATGCAGACCGACATGACAAGGCAGCATGCCTTGTGTGCGTTCATCATACCCTACATCGCGCGCTAGTGCGCCGTGTGGATGTGTGGCCGTCCCGCTCGGAAACGGAGCGAATTGAAGACTGCGCGTGGCGAGTCATCGTCAGCATTTCGCCGCATTTCGTCGGTGCGCGCGGGAATATTTCCTGAAGTTCCGCGATTCGCCTTGACGAAAGACCAGCAAAGTTGCTTCAATTGCGCGAGTTGGGTCGGTCAAGTGTGTGGCCGATAACGGTCGCGAGACCGTTACGAATGACTTGACGCCCACAACGGACGTGGTCGAAGCGGCTGGCGTGTGCGAGTCGCTTGCCTTCTCACGGAGGCTTGGTTGCTGCTGCCCTTGAGACGTCCGGGCGGCAGGAGCAACGGAGGATCGAGAATAGGACGTCCACAACTGAGGAGCCATGCTTCATGGCAACGAATCCGAAGGCAGCTAAGAAGACAACCACGAAGAAGACGGGTGCGAAGCGCTCGCCGAAGGCCAAAACGACGGCCAAGCCGGCCACCAAGACCAAGACCGCGGCGAAACGGTCGACCAAGGCCAAGAAGCGCACCGGCACAAAGACCGCCGCGCGGTCCACCAAGGCCAAGCCGGCGGCGCGGAAGACCACGAAGCCGCAGACTCCGGCGCAACCGGGCACGGCCAAGCGGCCGAACCCCACGGTCGGCTAGCGCCCCGCGCGCAGGCGAAGGCAGCGGACAACGACGAGAAAGGCCGGACGCAACCCAGCTGTTGGGCGGCGACTCCGGCCTATCCTGTGCGCTGCCAGCTCCATTGACCCAAGCCGCGCGGATCGCTAGGTTGAGTGCCTATCCGAACGCGTCATTGTGGGATGGGCGCCCCCGCCCATCACCGGGTGTTCGGACCGGCACGTCGGGCCAGACGCCTGCCGACCGACGTGCCGGACCAGGATGCGTATGCGAGGGTGACTACCGACTTGGCAACCAAGAGTGCAAAGACACGGCGTCAGACGATTGACCAGGACGCGGCACCGGCGCAACAATTCGCCGACCTGGGGTTGTCGGCGGTGACGCTGCGGGCGCTGGAGCATGCCGAGTATCTCGAACCGACCGCCATTCAGGCCGGCTTGATCCCGAAGGCCCTCGCCGGGCTTGACCTGCTCGGCCAAGCCCGCACCGGGACGGGCAAGACGGCCGCCTTCGCGATCCCGATCCTCGAACGCCTGGACACGCACCACGCGAAAGCCCCCCGGGCACTCATACTCGTTCCGACCCGCGAGCTGGCCGTCCAAGTGCGTGGCGAAGTCGTCAAACTGGCCCACGGCCGCCGCATCAACTGCGTAGCCGTGTACGGCGGCAAGCCGATTCGCAGCCAGATCGAAAAACTCCGCCGCGGCGCCGATGTGATTGTCGGCACCCCCGGCCGCGTCCTCGACCACATGCACCGCCGGACGCTTGACCTGAGCCACCTGGCCGTCGTCGTGCTGGACGAAGCCGACCGGATGCTGGACATCGGTTTCCGCCCCGACATCGAACGGATCCTGCGCCAGTGCCCAAGCGATCGCCAGACGCTGCTCCTGAGTGCGACCGTCCCACCGCCGATCGAACGCCTGGCGCGGCGCTACATGCGCGACCCGGAAACACTCAATTTCTCCCAGCAGGACCTCTCGGTCGAAACCATCGAACAGTTCTACTTCACGGTCGAGCACGAGCGGAAGTACGACCTGTTGCAGCGACTCCTGGCGCGCGAGAACCCGCAACAGGCGATTGTCTTCTGCCGCACCAAGCGACGCACCGAATCGCTCTTCCGCCGGCTGTCCAAACAACTTCCTCACGTGGCCTGCATCCATGGAGATATGTCGCAGGGCCAGCGCGACCAGGTGATGGAACGCTTCCGCGCCGGTAAGATCCGCTGCCTGATCGCCACCGACGTCGTCGGCCGTGGGATCGACGTAACCAGCATCTCCCACATCATCAACTTCGATACGCCGCAGTTCTGCGACGATTACGTCCATCGGGTCGGCCGCACCGGGCGCATGGGTCGCGAAGGAGTCGCCTACACCTTTGTCGCGCCCGAGGAAGGACCGGAACTGACGCGGATTGAACAGCGTATCAACCGACAGCTACAGCGGGACGAAATCAGCGGATTTCGTGCCACGGCGCTGATTGCCGCGGCCGAGCTGACGACCCAGCCGGCGGTGCCGTCCGAGTCACCTGTTGCGCCCGCGCCACCCCCACCGCCGTTTGGCCGGCGTCAGCGGCGGCACCGCCGGGCACTCTAGTGCTTTGTCAAAGCCAAGAATTCGGGTGGCTGGGGACGAACGAAGTGAGCCCCCAGCTGCAAGAAGCTGGGGGCGAGCTGACGCTCGTCCCCAGCCACCCGGCGCTCGTCCCCAGCTGCGAAAAGCTGGGGGCGAGCTGACGCTCGTCCCCAGCCACCCGGCGCTCGACCTCAGCCATCCTGCTTGGCCGCGTTCAGCGCACGATTGACGGCGGCGAATCGCCAGGGGTATGCTGAAATCCCGCCACGTGGCCCCCGATCTTGTCCCCCCTGCGTAGAGAGGAACACTCGATGGATAAGCCCTGTGCAGCCCCACCCGCGCGGACCACCACTCGTCGTCGCTTTCTCCAGGACTCCGCCGTCGTCGCCTCCGGTGCCCTGCTCAGTACACTGGCCCTGCACCGCGCGGCTCATGCCGCAGGCGATGGGACCATCAAGATCGGCATGATCGGCTCGGGCGGCCGCTGTGCCGGGGCTGCCCACGAGTGCATGCTGGCCTCGCCCGACGTGAAACTGGTCGCCATGTGCGATGTGTTCGCCGACCGGGTCCAAAGTGCGCGCGACAGCCTCAAAGCCGAACTTCCCAATCAAGTCGTCGTGGATGACGACCATTGTTTCACCGATTTCCTCGGCTACCAGAAAGTCATCGACGCGTCCGACGCCGTGCTGATCGCCTGCGCGTCCAAGTTCCACCCCATGTATGCCGAAGCCGCGATCAAGGCCGGCAAGCATGTGTTTGTCGAGAAGCCGCACGGCATCGATCCGGTCGGTGTCCGCCGGATGGAGGCGGCCTGCGAACTGGCCACGAAGAAGGGGCTCAGCCTCCTCTCCGGACTCCAAAGCCGATACCACGCCGGGTACCGGGAATGCGTCCAGCGGATTCACGACGGGGCGATTGGCGACGTTGTCGCCATGCAATCCATGTTTCTGCGCGCCCCCTACCGAGTCGTTGCCCGTGATCCCAAGCTGACGGAAACGCAATACCAGTTCAGCAACTGGTACCACTTCCTCTGGCTCTCCGGCGACGACGTCCCCCAGTCGCTCGTGCACAATGTCGACCGCATGTGCTGGATCCTCCACGAAGCGTCCCCGGAGTGGGCCTTCGGCCTGGCCGGTCGGTCGTCCTCCTTCGGAGAAGAGTACGGCGACATGTTCGATCACCACACGGTGGTCTACGAGTACAAGAACGGCGCTCGCTTGTACGCCCTGTGCCGCACCCAGGCCGGCTGCTACGACAACGGCGGCGACATCATCATGGGGACCAAGGGCCAGTGCGACCTCGGCAGCTGCTCGATCAGCGGCGAGACCAACTGGCGGTTTGACAAAGACCAGCACAACAACCCGTATCAGGCCGAACAGGCGGCGTTCGTCGAGTCGATCAAGAAGGGGCAGCCGCTCAACAGCGGCTACCACATGAACAACGCCACCATGATCACCGTCATGGGCCAGATCACCTGCTACACCGGCAAGCCCGTGCGGTTCGACGAGGTGCGCCGGGCCGATCTGCAGTTTGGCCCGCCACCGGAAGATGCCACCTTCGACACACCGCCCCCGTCCGTGCCCGATGCGACCGGCAACTATCCGCTGCCCCGGCCCGGGATCACGAACCTGATGCCGGCGTGAGCGCACTATTGCCATGGGGGGACCGTTCTCATGCGCACGTGGAAAATTGCCGGCATCAACTTCGACCACTTTCACATGGGCGACAATCTGCGGTTCGCGTATGAGCATCCGGCGTGCGAGATCGTGGGAGTGTGCGACGAGCAACCGCCGCGCATGCGGGATGTCGTCACACGCTTTGGGATCCCGGCGGATCGCGTCTTCACCGACTACCGAAGGTGCCTGGAAGTCACGCAGCCCGACCTCGTAATCCTCTGCCCCGCGGCGGCCGAGCACGGCCGCTGGACCGCTCAGGTGGCCCCTTACGGGGTGCACCTGATCGTCGAAAAGCCGTTCGCAGCCTCGCTCGCCGAAGCCGACGCCATGATTGACGCCATGTCGCGCGCCGGCCGGCAACTGGCCATCAACTGGCCGCTGGCCTGGTATCCGCCGCACCGGACCACCAAGCGCCTGATCGACCAAGGGGCGATCGGCCAGGTGATCGAGGTGCACTTCTATGACGGCAATCGCGGCCCCTTGTGGCATACGGCCGACAAGGTCGCCGTCACCGCTCAGCAAGTCGCGGCCGAGAAACCGCTCAGCTGGTTCTACAAGAAATCCCACGGCGGCGGCTCGTTGCTGGACTACCTTGGCTACGGCACGACGCTGGCGACTTGGTTCCTCAACGGCGCACGACCGCTGGAGGTCACCGCGGTCACCGACGAGCCGGTGGGGCTGGAAGTCGATGAGCATGCGATTGTGGTCGCCCGCTACGCGCACGGCCTGTCGAAGTTCGAGACGCGGTGGGGCACGTTCACCGACCCGTGGACCCACCAGCCCCAGCCGCGGTGCGGTTTTGTCATCGTGGGCACCGCCGGAACGATCTCCAGCTACGATTACGATCCGACCGTGCGCGTGCAGGACACGCAGCACCCGGAGGGGTACGACCTCCCGGTCGACAGTCTCCCACCGGCGGCGCGCAACCCGGTCGCGTATGTCCTCGATTGTCTGGAGCACGGCCAGCTGGTCGACGGGCCTGTGTCGATCGCCATCTCGCGCATCGGGCAACAGATCGTCGATTCGGCGGTGCGCAGCGCGCACGAGAAGCGCACGGTACCGCTGATCGACTGAAGGGAGAGTGCTGGCATGACCGCAGGAACTTGCGCACGCTCAGGCCTTATGCTCACGGCGCTACTGTGCCTGGCGCATCCCGGCTGGACTATCGAGGGCGAAGCGCCGCTGGTCGAGATTGGCGCGCGTCGCGAGCTGTTCGTCGACCACCACGTGATCGACGTCCTGCACGGTGTGCAGCTCGTGTTGCACGCTCCGCGCGACGAGGGCATCGTGCTGCGATTCGACCAGCCCTGGGAGGGTCCGTTCTGCGGCTACTGCACGGTGATCCGCGACGAAGACACGTATCGGCTGTACTACCGCGGGCTGCCGTCGGCCGGGCGCGACGGCAGCGCGGCCGAAGTGTGTTGCTATGCCGAGTCGCCGGACGGGGTGCAGTGGAAGAAACCCGCGCTAGGCCTGTTCGAGGTCGCGGGCACGCGGGCCAATAACGTCATCCTGGCCAACGCGGCGCCGGTCACGCACAACTTCAGCCCACTGCTGGACACGCGCCCGGACGTGCCGGCCGACCAGCGCTACAAGGCGCTGGGCGGCACCATGGACAGCGGACTGGTCGCCTACGTCTCCCCTGACGGTACCCACTGGCGACGACTGGTCGACCAACCGGTGCTCAGAACGGCGGCGGTGCCCTTCCCGTACATGTTCGACTCGCAGAATGTCGCGTTCTGGTCCTCGTGCGAAGGGCAGTACGCATGCTATTTCCGCGTGTTCCAGGACGGTGTGCGGCGGATCTGCCGGACGACGAGTCCGGACTTCGTGCACTGGTCAGCGCCTGTGCTGATGGAGTACCGCCGGCACACGGGCAGCGTACCACTGGAACATCTCTATACCAATCAAACCCATCCTTACTTCCGCGCTCCCCATCTGTACGTGTCCGTCGCCGCTCGCTTCATGCCCGACCGACAAGTGGTCAGCGATGCACAGGCGGCGGCGCTGGGGGTGAACCCGCAGTACTATCGGGACACGTCGGATGCGATCTTCATGACGACGCGGGGCGGCGCCTGGTACGACCGCGAATTTCTGCGCGGGTTCATTCGGCCGGGCATCGGATTAAGCAACTGGGTGTCGCGCACGAACTACCCCGCGCTGAACGTCGTCCCGACCGGACCCGCTGAGATGTCCGTGTATGTGAATCAGGACTACGCGCAGACGACCGCGCACCTGCGCCGCTACTCCCTGCGGCTCGACGGCTTCGCATCCGCGCAGGCAGATGGCGACGGCGGCACGCTGGTGACCCGACCGATACAGTTTGCCGGCCGCCGACTCACCATCAATTTCGCGACGTCCGCCGCCGGCAGCGTGCGGGTGGAATTGCAGCGGGCCGACGGTACGCCGATTCCGGGTTTTGCGCGCGAGGACGCGATCGAGCAGATCGGCAACGAGATCGAGCGTGTGGTGAGCTGGAAGGCGGGCAGCGATGTGTCGGCGCTGGCCGGCCAACCGATCCGGCTCTGCTTCCTGCTGCGCGATGCGGACCTGTACGCGTTTCGCTTTTCGTCTGACGAGGTCGTGCCATGAAGCGTGCCCTGCAATGCCTTGGCGTCTGGTGTACGATTTCGCTTGCCGCGTGCGCGCTCGGCACAGCCGAGGACTGGCCTGGCTGGCTCGGGCCGCGCCGGGACAGCGTCTGGCGCGAGACGGGACTGCTGGAGTCCTTTCCGCCAGAGGGCCCTCCAGTCCGGTGGCGCCAGCCGATCCAGGCCGGCTTTGCGGGTCCGGCGGTGGCCGCCGGACGCGTCGTCGTGTCCGATTTTGTCACGCAGGAACTGCCGCCACCAGGTGCCAGCCGGCGCGACCGCGTGGAAGGTGTCGAACGTGTGCTCTGCTTCTCGGCCGACGACGGGGTACTGCGGTGGAAACACGAGGAAGCACGTTCGTACTACCTCTCCTATCCCGCCGGACCGCGGGCGGCACCCGCCATCGATGCGGACCGTGTCTACACGCTCGGTGCCATGGGGCACCTGCGGTGTCTCCGCATGACGGATGGCAGTCTGATCTGGTCGCACGATTTGCCGAGTGAGTACGGATTCGAGACGCCCCAGTGGGGTTGCGCCGGGCATCCCTTGATCGACGACCGCCAGCTGATCTGCCTGGTCGGCGGACCCGGCTCGATCGTGGTCTCCTTCGACAAGTACACGGGTCAGGAGTTGTGGCGTGCCCTGTCGGCCAAGGAACCCGGCTACAGCTCGCCCGTCCTGATCGAGGCCGGCGGCGTGCGGCAGCTGATCGTGTGGCACCCGGAGTCGGTCAACAGTCTGAATCCGCAGACGGGCGAGCTGTACTGGAGTCATCCTCTGGAGCCGGACTGGGCCATGTCCATTGCCACACCGCGCAGTGACGGGACATATCTGTTTGTCGGCGCGATCATCATGAAGTCCATGGCACTGCGACTCTCACGGGACCGTCCCGCGGCAGAAGTCGTCTGGCATGGCGAAAAGGGTGTGGGCATTGCGCCCACCACCAGCACGCCGTTCCTCGAGGACGGGTATCTCTACGGCGTCGACCGGGAGGGGGAGTTGCGATGCGTCGAGCTGGCGACGGGCCGGCAGCTGTGGACCACGTACGCCGCCACGACCTCCGGCCGGCGCACCGACAACGCCACCGCCTTTCTGGTCAAGCAGGCCGCGCGCTTTCTGATTTTCAACGAGCGGGGTGAACTGGTCATCGCGCGGTTGTCTCCCGCCGGCTACCAGGAAGTGAGTCGGGCCAGCATCCTCGAACCGGCCGGCCTGAGCCAGGGACGGCCGATCGTCTGGAGTCATCCGGCGTTTGCCGAAGGTTGCGTGTTCGCGCGGAACGACCGGGAGCTGGTGTGCGTGTCGCTGGCCGCGCCCTGAGTTCAGCGTCGTGCGTCCGGGTGAAGCGGTGCCCCGCCCAGATACTCGTACGTGTCGAAGGCCTCGCCACCTCCCACGACGCGCGGATCCTGCGTGGCACGCAGTTGTTCGGTCAGTTGCTGCGCCAGCTGACTGCGCACGGCCGCGTACTCTGGCCGACCGGCCACATTGTCCAACTGGTGCGCGTCCTGACTGAGGTCGTACAGCTCTTCGGCCGGCCGTTTGTCGAAGGCCAGTTGGTACATGCGCTGCAAGGCGGCGGTCGCATCCCGGTGCGTCACCAGGTAGGTCTTCGTTGGTCCGTTGTCGCAGTCGCCCAGCCAGGCACCGGGGACCGTGGCCTGCTGGTAATGCGGCGTGCCCGCGGGCCAGCGGTCGGGCGCGAAATTGCGGATGTACAGGAAGTCGCGCGTGCGCAACGCGCGGCAAGGGTAACCTCCCTGATTCGGGCGCTCCTGGGCCGGACAGTGACGTTCCTTGCCCAGCAACACGTGGTCGCGCGCCGCATCAACTTGTCCCGAGTGATCGCTCACCAGCACCGGCAACAGACTGCGACCGGTCATGGCGGCGGGCACAACCAACCCGGCGGCCTCCAAGAAGGTCGGCGCAAAATCCGTGAAGCTGACGAAATCGTCGACGTGTCGGCCGGGTGGGCAGCGGCTGCCCCAGCGAATGGCCAGCGGCATGCGTGACCCGCCGTCGTAGAGGTTGGCCTTGCAGCGCGGAAATGGCATGCCATTGTCACTGGTCATGACCACGATCGTCCGGTCCAGCTCGCCCGACTCCTCCAGCGCCTGCACCGCGGCGCCGACCACCTGATCAAACCGCTGCACTTCGAAGTAGTAGTCGGCCAGGTCACTCCGCACCTCGGTCACGTCAGGCAACCACGGCGGGACCGCAATCCGCGCCAAGTCGATGCCCGCGCGGGCTCCTGAGCCGGCATCATAGGGTCGATGCGGATCGGTTCCGCCCAGCCAGAAGCAGAACGGTTGCCCCGCAGGTCGCTGGGCCAGAAACGCCTGAAAGCTGGGGAATCCACGTCCCGCGATGCTTCGCTGCGGTGTCTGCGTCCGGCCCGGTCCCCAGCCTTTGCCGGTGAATCCGGTCGCATAGCCGCTCTGCTCCAGCAACTCGGGGTATGTCGCCAGTGCGTCGGGGAACACACTCCAGAGATTGGCGGCGGTGCCCAACCGCCAGTGGTACTGACCGGTCAGAATGGCGCCGCGGGATGCGGTACAGGAGGGTGCCGAGACGAAGGCGTGCGAGAACAGGACGCCTTCGCGCGCCAGGCGGTCGAACGTGGGCGTGGCGACGACGGCGTCGCCATATGTTCCGGCGTGCGGCCAGCTCCAATCGTCGGCGATGGCAAACAGCACATTCGGCCGCTCGTCCGCCGCGCCCTGGGCCGCCGGCAGGAGGCAGACGAGGCTCGGCCCGATCACGACAGCCAGCAAGGCGAGGAGGGGACGCATGCCCGATCTCCCGTGGTAGTCGCATCAGGTGGGAAACACGCTCCGGAGATACGCCTGGTTCAGCCTGTAGCAATCTTCGAGCGTGCGGCCCTCTTCGGTCGCGCCTTCGATGATCAGCCACCCGGTCCAGCTGATGTCGTCCAACGCCTCCCGGACCTTGACGAAGTCGACCTTGCCTTTGCCCAGCAGGAAGCCGTTCTCTTTCGCGTGCACCTCGCAGATGCGGTCCCGCCCCAGCTGGCGGATCTCCTTGAAAATGTCGTAACCACGTTCGGTCATGTTGGCGACGTCATAGTAGACCTGGACAGCCGGTGAGCCGACCGCGTCGAGGATGCGCAGGTGATCGTCGGCATTGAGCCACGATTCGAAGCCGAGGATGACGCCGGCCTTTTCGGCGCGCGGCGCCACCTTCTTGAGTCGGCGGATGACTTCCGCCTGCGCGTCGGGCTTGTCCCGCAGGTCGGCCGCAGCGAAGAACGGCACGAGCACGACGCGTTGACCGATCTGCTGCATGACATCGATGCAGTCAACGACCCACTGTTCCGCCTCGGGGTCCGAGGCGAAGGGTTTGTTGTTGAGTTCGAGCAGGCCGAGCGAGGCGATGGCGACGTTCCATTTCTCGCCCGCTTCGCGATACGCCCGCTGCGCCTCCGGCCGCCGCAGGTCGTACTTCACCCCCACGGCACCGAACGTGACCTGGACGCCATCGATGCCGAGCGACCGGGCCAATTCGAGCGCCGAGGCGTCCTGCATGCGGCCAAGGGACCAGTCGCAGGCGCCGATCTTGAATTTGCGATGCGGATCGCTGGCCCACATCCGCCAGGTCGGAAAACACGCGAGCGAGGCAGCGGCGCCAACCTGTAACGCGGCGCGCCGGCTGATCGAGGGTGAACTCATCGTCTGCATCTCCCGGGAACGAATAACGCGACAGATATCGGTCCGCAGCGTCGCACTGATTCTAGGACTGACCGGCGCATGTCTCAAGATCCCTGGCCGGCCCGCGCGGCGTGGTGGTGCGGGCAAAATCCCGCGCGGGCCGTCTTGCTTTTGCGAGTCCGTTTCCGGAGAATCAGCGGGGCAGGCCGGCCCGGCGGCGGAGCGGGCGGTACCGGCGTCAGGCCGCTGGCGGTGAAGGAGTGATGCAACCATGAACGTCGTGACGAAGGCCGGCCTCACGCCGCGGCAGCGGCTGCAGGCAACGCTGACGCACCAGCAGCCCGATCGCGTGTGTGTGGATTTTGGTGCCACAGCCGTCACCGGCATCCACGTCTCGGCCCTCACTCGACTGCGCCGCGCCGTGCTGGGAGACGCTTCGTATCGCGTCAAGGTGGTCGAGCCGTACCAGATGCTCGGCGAGGTCGATGATCAGCTGCGCGAGGCGCTTGGCATCGACGTTATCGGTGTGTCGCCGCGCTGCAGCCTGCTCGGTACGCAGCAGAACGGCTGGAAGCCCTTCACCATGAACGACGGCACCGAAGTGCTGGTGACGGACGATTTCAACACCACCCGCGACGAGGCGGGAGATACGTACATCTATCCCGCCGGCGACATGACCGTGCCGCCCAGCGGACGGATGCCGAGTACGGGCTACTTCTTTGACTCCATCATCCGCCAGCCACCGATGGACGAGGACCGCCTGGACCCGGCCGACAACAAGGAAGAATTCAGCTTGCTCGGTGACGACGATCTGGCGTACTACGCGCAGATGCGCCAGTGGCTCGATGCCCGCAGCCAGTACGGTGCGCTCCTGGTGATCCCCGGCACAGGGTTCGGTGACATTGCGCTGGTCCCCGCGCCGTTCCTGAAGCATCCCAAGGGGATCCGGGACGTCGAAGAGTGGTACGTGTCGACCGTCGCCAGAAAGGACTATGTGCTGGAGGTCTTCGAGCATCAATGCCGGATCGCGGAGCAGAACATCCGCACGTTGCTCGACTTCTTTGGCGATCGGATTGACGTCGCCTACATCACAGGGACGGACTTCGGCACGCAGCGCGGCCAGTTCATTTCGACCGCCGCCTATCGGGAGCTCTACAAGCCGTTTCACGTGCGGGTGAACTCGCTCATCCACGACCACTCGCGGTGGAAGACCTTCATCCATTCCTGCGGCAGCGTGTTCCAGTTGATTCCCGAGTTCATTGAGGCGGGATTTGACATCCTCAATCCGGTCCAGTGTTCGGCCGCCGAGATGGACCCCGTCGCGCTGAAGCGGATGTATGGCGACAACATCGTCTTTTGGGGCGGCGGTGTGGATACCCAGAAGACGATTGCGTTCGGTACGCCGGAGGAGGTCTATCGGGAGGTGCGGGAACGGATCGCGATCTTCAACCGCGGCGGCGGGCTGGTCTTCAATTCGATCCACAACATCCAGGGGAACACGCCGACGGAGAACATGCTGGCGATGTTCGACGCCATCCGCGCGAGTGCCGGCTGAACTGGTGCCACGAGGCCCCTCCAGGAAGCTGCGATGACCGACGATCCCGAACGGATTCTCCGCTCGTCCCCGGACGAATCGCCCTGGCGTCCACCCGCCGCTCTGTCGCCGGCGCTGGACCCGTCGGGCAGCACGACGTACCTGGTGCTGGTCTGTTTCGTGGCCACGCTGGGGGGCCTGCTGTTCGGCTACGACACGGCGGTCATCGCGGGCGCGATCGACTATCTGCAGGAGCATTTCCAGCTTTCCCCGGCCATGAAGGGCTGGATGGCCTCCAGTGCGCTGGCCGGCTGCGCGCTCGGCGCCGCGCTGGCGGGTGTCTTGAGCGATCACCTCGGCCGCAAGAAGGTGTTGATTCTCTGTGCCATCCTGTTTGTGATCTCGGCGATCGGGACGGCTGTGCCGAAGACGCAGTGGGAGTTCGTGATCTATCGCGCCTTGGGAGGACTTGGCGTCGGTGCGGCTTCGATGACCTCGCCCATGTACATCGCGGAGATCTCGCCGGCCCGTATCCGGGGCCGCATGGTGTCGCTCAATCAGCTGGCGATCGTCTTCGGCATGCTGGCGGTCTACTTCGTGAATTACGCCATCGCCCGCTCCGGTGACGACGCCTGGAATGTGACCACCGGCTGGCGGTGGATGTTCGGCTCGGAGACGTTGCCGGCGCTGGCCCTGCTGGTCCTCTTGTTCACCGTGCCCGAAAGTCCCCGCTGGCTGATCAAGCGGGGGCGTGTGGACGAGGCCCGCCAGGTGCTGACGCGCGTGAGTGGCGACGCGTGGGCACAGGCGGAGGCGGCCAGCATTCAGGAGGCGATGCGGCACGAGCGCGAGTCGATCTGGCAGCTGCTGGCGCCCGGGATGCGCGTCGCGTTGTGGATCGGCGTGGTCCTGGCGATTCTGCAGCAGATCACCGGGATCAACGTGTTTCTGTATTTTGCGCCCACGATCTTCAGTCGCATCGCCGGGACGAACATGGACGTGGCGCTGCTGCAGACGATCGTCGTGGGCGCCGTGAACGTGACGTTCACGGTGCTGGCCATCTGGTCGGTGGATCGGTGGGGCCGCAAGCCGCTGATGATATCCGGGTACGCGGGCATGGCGCTGAGCCTGTTTGGCCTCGGCCTCGCCGCGTACCTGGATCGCACGGAGTTGTGGGTGCTGCTGTTCATCCTGGCCTACATCGCCTCATTCGCGGTCTCCGTCGGGCCCGTGACATGGGTGATTCTGTCGGAGATTTTCCCCACGAAAATCCGCGGGCGCGCGATGGCCATCGCCACGGTGTTGCTCTGGGTGGCGAACTTCGTGATTTCGCAGACATTTCCGATGCTGGATGCCAGCCCCTTCTTGCAGGCGCACTTCCGCCACGCGTTCCCGTTCTTCCTGTACGGGGGCTTCAGCGTGGTGGCGATCGTGTTCGTGTGGCTGTCCGTGCCGGAAACGAAGGGGCGCACGCTGGAGGAGATCGAGCGTTGGTGGCAGCGGGGTGCGGCGGGGTGAGCAGCGCAGAGGCGGCGGAGCGACGTGGGACGACCTGGCAGGTGACCCGTGGAGGAGGCACACACATGCGTTCCGTACGACCGGCAGTCCTGATGTTGTTGGCGTCGATGTGCCTGGCGCCGGTGGCGAGCGCGCAGGTCGCCAGCTCCGCCGACCAGGTGCGCAGTCTGTATCGCAAGTATCTCAATCGCGAACCGTCCTCCAACGAGCTGACCCAGTGGGTGTGGGCGTTGCAGAAGGGACTCAGCCTCACGGACGCGCAGGTCACGTTCCTGGCCTCCGACGAGTATTTCGCGCGCTATGCCCGCAATCCGTCGTCGTACGTCACGGGCATCTACGCCGACGTGCTCAATCGAGCCCCGTCGTCGAGTGAGGTGGGGGCCTGGGTGGAGCGGCTCAACGTCGCGTTCCGCGGGGACCGCGAGAAGCTGGCGCGCGAGTTTCTGGCGGCGGTCGAGCGTGATGCGGCGGAGCGCGCGCCGCTGCCGACCGTGCGACCACCGGCCGCGCCGTCCCAGCCTGCGCTCCCCCGTCCGGAAGAACAGCTGGTGGCCCTGGCGCGGCTGGCACGCGATGCCATCGAGACCGATCTGGGCGGGACCGCGCAAGGCCGGCAGCTCGAACTGCTCAGCGGAAACCTGGTGAGCGCCAGCAGTCAGTTGGCACGGGTGGCAGCCGCCTCGGCCGCCGAAGCGACCAGCGCCTACCAGGATGTGCGCTTGGCGCGCAGCGCGCTGGATCGTGACCTGCGTCCCGTGCAGGTGGCGGCGCCCACCGCGACCGCCTATCTGGACCGCTTTGACCGGCTGCTGGCCACGCTGCCGGTGGCCGCGTCGCAGCCCGCCGCACTGCCGGCGGCGCCGGCCGCCGGTCCCTCATCGCCACCGCGCGATGTACGCTGGTACGAGGAGGTGCGACGTGCGCACACGTTGCTGTCCCGCGATACGGAACAGTTGCTGTACATCCTGCGGAGCATGAACAGCCCGGACGCGTACCACAGCCAGCTGCTGCGGGACATCGAGTTCTTCTCGTCCCAGCTCGATGCGCTGGATCAGTCGCTCCGCTGGGACCTGCCTCCGTCGGAAGTCCGCTCGCGCGTCCTGCGGCTCCGCGTCCTGGGGGCGGGCGTGTCGGAACTGATGCGCCGGGAAGCGCCGGCTGGTCAGGTGCTGCAGCGCTGGAACATCGTCACACAGGATCTGCAGCAACTGAGCGACGCCGCCGGACTGGGAGTCAGCCTGGCCATCGACCCGGGTGCGCCCGTCCTGTACAACGCACCGACGTACTACCAGCTGCCGTACCAGGTGCAGCGTCCCGCACCCGTGCGGGTCCCCACCGACGCAGTCCCCATGATTGATCAGGCCGTCGCGCAGCTGAATGCGTTCGTCGTCGGCTTCAACCAGTTCCTGCCCTACTATCCCCAGGTTCCTGGTCTGCAGGGGCAGGCGCGCCGGTTGCGATTGCTGCTGCTGCAGTTTCGCCAGGAGTTGACGGCCGGCGGGCTGCCCCAGGGACTCAAACCCCGCTTGACGGAGATCAACCAGGCGCTCGAGGGACTCGTCGCGAGCTGGAAACAGACGATCCAGACGACCGGGCTCAAGAACGCCCCCGAAGTGAGCGACATCCTTGTGTCGCTGCAGAAGGCGAATCAGGTGTTCCTGCAGGCAACCCTGCCGGATTAGGAGGAGATGTGATGGACGGTAGACGGATGTTGGTCGTGGTGGCGGCAACCTGGCTGGTGGCTGTGGCGGGTTCGTCGGCTCGTGCGCAAAACGAGTCGGCACCGGCGGGGATCGTGGTCCCGCAGGTCACGCTGTCGGCCGCCGAAACGGCGTTCGACGCACTGTTCCGCGGCTTCGAACAGCGACTGACCGACGCGGGCGCGTTCACGGTCGATGTGACCAGTCGCTGGGTCGCCCGGGGCAGCGGGGAAGCGCAAGGAACTAACCTCTTTCACGTCGCCGTGCAGGCCGGCGGCAAACTGCGCGTCGAAGCCGGGTCGCAGGAACGTGGCCCGGGACAGCTGATCTGTGTCAGCGACGGCCGCACCATCACACGTCTGCTGCGGTCCGCCACGCCGAATCTCTATACGCAGCACGACGCCGGCTCAACACTCGAGGAGCTCCCGCACGACGCCATGACCATGCAGGCCTTGAATGGCTCCGGCGTCGAATTCCTCGTGCGGCCCCAGTTTCGTGCGCAACTGATCGCGCAGATCGCCGGGGTGGAAGACCTCGGCACGCAGCAGCTCAACAGCGTCGAAACGCGTCACCTGCAGCTCAAGCTGGTGGACAAACGGGTCTTCGACGTGTGGTTCACGACCGGCCCGCAGCCGGAACTGTATCGGTTGGTCACGACGACCGATATCCCGATCGACGACCAGCGCACATTCCAGCTCACCACCACCAGTCTGTTCCAGTGGCGCGTCGGGGTCACACATCCGGCCGGTACGTTCGAGGTGGCCATCCCGCCGGACGCCCGCCGCGTCAACGATCTGCTGGCCGCTTTGCAGGATGGGGATATCGGCCAGCTGCTGGGCAAGCCCGCGCCGGACCTGGAGCTCGAATCGCTGCAGGGAACGCGCGTCAACCTGTCCGCGGCGCGGACGCGGCAGGTGGTGGTCCTGATCTGTTGGGCCAGCTGGTGTGCGCCCAGCACAGATCGGATGGCGTCGCTCAACGAATTCGTGGCGTTGTGCGAGCGCGGCGGGGCGGCGCTCTACGCGGTCAACCTGGGGGAGGACCGCAGCACGGTGCAGCGGACCGTCGCGGAGACTGGCTTTACCGGCCAGGTCCTGCTGGATCCGCGGGCCGAGACGTTGGCTGCGTTTCGGGTCCAGACGATCCCGGTCACGATCCTGATCGGCAAGGACGGGACGGTCCAGGCGTACCACAGCGGCAGCACGGACGCGGTGCGTGAGCGGATCCGCGCGGACGCGGCCGCCCTGCTGGCCGGCCAGACGCTCGTGCCGGCAGCTCGGTGAGTTGAAATCGACTGATTTCCAGCGGTTCCCGGCGGTGGTAGGATAGTGCGTCGTCGTACTGACGATGCGCTGGCCGTGCCACCGCCCGGGCGGAGGCCATTGGTCTCTGGTTGGGCGGTTTGCGATAGTCGATTCCCACCCGTGCCCTCTGGAGCATTCCCGTGAACACGAAACGCCAGCCTGATGCGCAGCCAGATCCGCCGCGCTCGCCGCAACCTGTGGGGTCAACTCCGGTCTCTGCGTCCGCCCATCCGCCGCAGTCGGGCAGTGGCGGCAAGCCGGCGGCGGGGGACCGCACCGCGTCGGGACTGCCGCCCGCGATGGCGTCCCGGCCGATCCACCCGCAGACCGCGGTGCGGCGACCGACCACGCCGGCGGCACCAGCCGCGCCAGCGACTGCCACCGAGCTGCCGGGTACGCGGCAAGGCCGGCTATTCTCACTGGATGCCTATCGCGGCATCATCATGATCGTGCTCGCGGCCGGCGGCTTCGGCATTGCGCAGCTGACGCAGCTGCCGCCCGAAGCGCCGGTGTGGCAGTTGAAGGGTATGGACTACGAGCAGTGGCAGGGGATCGGATTCAACTTCGACCATACCGTGTGGCAGAGCAACTTCTGCCATTGGGCCTGGCAGAGCGACGCTGATGGGGCCTGGCGGCGCGACGTCAAGAGCGTCTGCGTGTCCTTTTGGGACCTGATTCAACCGGCCTTCATGTTCATGGTCGGCGTGGCCATGCCGTTTTCGTATGCCAAGCGGGCGGCGGCCGGAGAAGCGTTCTTCTCGCGCACCTTGCACGCGCTGCTGCGCTCGCTCGTCCTGATCGTCCTCGGGATCTTCCTGGTCTCCACCAACTCGTCCGAGACCAAGTTCGAATTCGTGAATGTGCTGGCACAGATCGGACTCGGCTACTTCTTCGTGTACTTCCTGGTCGGCCGCCGATTCTGGCTCCAGCTGGTGGCCCTGGTGCTGGTGCTCGTCGGCTATTGGGGTTGGTTCGCCAGCTACACGCCGCCTTATACCATTGATCCCGAGGTAGGGGCCACGGCCGAGACCGCATTCGAGGGGCGGTTTGCGTCGTGGTCGAAGAACGTCAATGTCGCGCACAACTTTGACGTGTGGCTGCTCAATAAGTTTCCACGTCACACCGCCGACCAGTTCACGCACAACGAGGGAGGTTACCAGACGCTGAACTTCATTCCCGCGGCGGGCACGATGTTGCTGGGTGTGATGTGCGGCCAATTGTTGATGACTGATCGTCGCTGGTGGCAGAAGCTCCTGGGGTTGATCCTGGGCGGCGGCATCTGCCTGGGGCTGGGCGTCCTGGCAGGACATTTCGCCTGTCCCATTGTCAAGCGGATCTGGACACCCTCATGGGTGTTGTTTAGCGGCGGCTGGGTGATTTGGGGCTTGGCCCTCTGTTATTTCCTGTTCGACCTGTGCCGGCTCCGCTGGCTGGCGTTGCCCCTGGTCGTGGTCGGCATGAACTCGCTGGCCTTCTACCTCATGGGACAACTGCTCGTGCCGTGGGCCGTTCGGCTCGTCCAGACGCACTTTGGCAGTCTGCTGCTGTATTACGTCGGCGAAGACATTCTGGCCGACGACATGTTCGGACGCGTCGCGTGGCCCGTCACCGCGGTGATTGTGTTCTGGTTGATTGCCTTGTGGATGTACCGTCAGAAGTTCTTTGTCCGCGTTTAGAGGCGTCGCGTCGTTCGCGGCCGAGGTATCCTGATGCACCGACGTGCGTTGTTGCAGACTGTTGGCTGCGCGGCGGCTGCCCTGTGGCTGCCGCGCCACGCGACCGCCGCACCCAGGCCTGGCTGGAAGACGGCCGTGGGACTTAACGGCTTCATGTCGTCCGGTCAGGACCACAACCGGGTGTATCCGATCTGGGAGATCCTCGACTTTGCCAGCCGCCAGGGATTCGACGGCGTCGAGCTGGTCGAGGGCTGGCCGATGGGCAACTATCCCGCGGCGGGCGAGGCGGACCGGATCCGGGCGCTGCGCCGGATGTATGAGGGGTTCGGGCTGCAGGTGTTCTCGATCCAGTTGGGCGTGGCCAATGCGTTCGACCCCGACCGGAGCGTGCGAGAGGGCTGGGTGGCCGAGTTCCGGGATCGGGCCGAGTTTGCCCGCGCGGTCGGGTGCGACTGCGTGGGCATGTGGCCCGGTGGCCCGCTGCGCGATCAGACTGTGGACGAGGCGCTGGATCGGTTAGCGGAGTCGTTCCGGTCGGCCGCCCGGATCGCCGGCGACCTGGGACTGCTCGCCGCCTTTGAGGTGGAACCGCCGTTTGTGTTCAACACGGAGGAACAGATCCGGCGGATCCTGGCCCAGGTGGATTCGCCGCACCTGAAGACGATCTTCGATCCAAGCCACTTCGACTTGATGAGCGGCTCGCAGGGCCGACCTCACGAAATGCTCCAGCGGATCGGCGTGTCCAATATCGGATACGTCCATCTGACCGACTGCGACGGCACGATCTTCGGTGGCACGTCGCGGCATTTCCCCTGCGGGGACGGCCATGTCGACATCCCCGCCGCCCTGGCCGTGCTCCGGGAGGGCGGGTTTCCGGGCTGGATCATGATCGACGCCTGGAAGATCCCCGACCCCTATGACGCCTGCGTCAAAGGGAAACTCGCCATCGACCAGGGGCGAGCGTGACGTGCGTCGTCACAGCGTGACACCCAGGTGGTGATTCGGCTGCGGCCAGCCGGGTTTGGGGTGACCCATTCATCGGAGCGCGAACACAGCGATCATGGCCTCGCCGTTGGTCGCGCTGGCCGTGACGGCGACGCCCGGCGTCCCGTCCGCCGTGGCACGAGGAAGCACCGCTATCTGAGTCCGTCCGGTCGGAAGCCGGCCGCTCCCCTTGTCGATCTGCAGCACGGACAGCGGTGCCCCGTCGCGGCCAGACAGCACATACACCGATGGGACAGGACCGTGCTGGCCCGCCGCGAGAGCTACCGTCACCAACTCGTCCACGCGATCTCCATTTCGATCCGGCACGGCGACCAGTGGCGACTCGAAATCCACATCGGGCGCCAGGTCCGACTTCTTTCGCGTCTTCGCGTCGATCGCGAAACCGGGACGCCCGCCGATCAGCTGATCGCCCGCTATCTGCCACAACACGGCGCCGTTCGCAGCGGAGACTGCACGCACCAGGCTTGTATAGCCGTCCGGTCCGGCTCCTGCACTCGACGTGAAGGCAAAGTCGTCCCTGCCGTCGCCGTTCAGATCGCCACAGGCGGCAAAACACGTGTCGGCAGTCACGCGTGGGCGCTCGCTGACAAATCGCGTCAACACGGAGAAATCTCGACCCGACAGCACCGCGTACTCGTACGTATAGCGGGCTCCCCGACTGTCGCGCTCCAGTTCCCTGCGCACGAGACATTCCGGAATCCCGTCGCGATCTATATCGTGGAGCAACGGCAACACCCAGCCGCTGCCGGACGTGTCCGCCGCAGTCCAAATACTGTCGTGCGCCGCGAGGACGACCAGGTCCTTGCCGGACCGGATCTCGATTCCAAGCGGAGACCGCGACGCGCCGCGGAATAAGAAGTCCGACACGCCGTCGCCATCGAAATCCTGCGTACGGATCGGCTCGGCCCAGAAATCGCGGCGGTCAATCGCGAAGCGTCCGATCCACTGCCCGTTTCGTCCCGAGATCAATATCGCCGACGTCTTGAAATACGCCTCCCGGCAGTAGATGTCGCGGACATCATCGTGGTCGACGTCGTGGATGACGGCGATTCCGTGCACGGCGTAGCTCCCGTGAAGGGGATCTGCCTTGGCGGTGGCGTCGGACTTGCCCTGAAACTGCCAGAGCAGAGCGCCGGTCCTTCCCGATCGCGCCTCAACGAATCCCTGCTCCATCTGCGAGCCGCTGGTCGGGCGATGGACCGCGATGACCAGATCGGTCACCTGGTCGCTGTCGAGGTCGTCGAGCGCATGCAGTCCGCCGCAGCTGATCGCCTGCGCCCAGGATTCCGCGTCCCAGAAGTAGTCAGCACCGTGAATCGGGATCAACAGTACAGGCCCTGGGCCTGGATCACCCACTGCCGTTGCCGCCGCCGGAACTGCGGCGTCCGACTCGCGCGGCCGACCGGCCTCCGGGGCAGAACTGTGCGTGCAGCCGAGGATCAGGGCCACCGCCAACGCGCGGAGTATGCGCGTGCAGGACGACGGCCTGCGACGCGGACGGCACCAGCTGCAGCCCTTGTGCATGATGAGCCTCCGGGGATGTGCCTCACCCAGCGCCACTTGGTCCCCCCATCGTAACCCAAAGCGTAAGCGAGGGAAGCACTTGCTTGGCTCGATCAGAAAAGTGGTGTCTCGATCGCGGTCAACCGACGGCGCACGACAACTGCCGTCAGATCGCCGCGCTACAGATGCATTACGGCGGGGACCCGACCAGCGGGCGTTGGCCGAAACCGGGGCCGACGCGGCGGGAGGTTCATTATCCACCTACGCACCACGCCGCGCGTCGCACAGAAGCCCCGACGTTCACGCGGGGGAGGCTCACCTCAGAACCTACGCCCCGGAAG
>JALOQX010000199.1 GCA_025459265.1 Pirellulaceae bacterium
GCTCGCTACGCGTTCCTCTCTCCCGGCTTCACCTTGCTAATCTCGACGATCGAAGGTCGAAGGCGGCTCGGCAGGAGCCTCGCCCTCCCACACGCGCCTCGCCCTCCGGCCTCCGCCCTCTGCCCTCTGCCCTCCCTTCACGGCCGCGGCCACTGCAGATGTTTATGCAGGAACTCAAACGTCCCCTGGCCGTGAATCGTGTGCGGTCCGACAAACCACTCGATCTCGCACCGGTCCCCGATGCCCAGTTTCGCGGCGTACAGGTGGCGGACCTTGGCGAACTCGTGGCCGACCATTTCGTCGGGTGCCACGCCGTCGAAATGTCCACGTTCGACCATGAACGGCCGGGGCGCGATCAAGGCGGCCATCTCGGCGTAGTTGAACGTACTTCCCAGGTCAAACTCGAAAATCTCGTATTCCCCCGTCCAGACGTAGCTGTACGTTGATCGCGTCGAGGCGTTCTTCCAGACCCATTCGTTGAAATCCGCCGAGCAGATGGAGAGGCAGTAGTTCGGGACGAGCGGAGGGATCCGCATGGCGCTCTTGCCGCCATAGGACAGGCCGTAGAAGGCGATGCGCGCCGGGTCGACACACGGGAGCGTGGACAGCCAGTTCACGATCTGTTGGTGTTGCGGCACGATGATCGAGAAGAGCGTCTTGCCCAGCGGGTTCGCCTTGCGTTGCAGCGTTCGAAAGCGATCGCCGAAGATGTACAGGTTCTGCGGTGCAAACGTGACGAATCCGCGTTCGGCCAGTTTGGCGGCGAAATCGTGGTACGCATCATTGTCGCCCGCCACGACATCTTGCGGGCGTCCCTCGAGCCCGTGCTGGCACACGACCACGGGACGGCGCTCGCCTGCGGCAATGTTCCTCGGCACCAACAGAATGCCGTAGGCCAACACATCCGGAAACACATCCAGCACGACGTCATACCCCACCCACGCCGCCTGTTCGTAGGTTTTGCGGGTGCGCGGTTGCGGCGGCAGCAGCGGCTGGTCGAACGCGCCGATGGTCTCGCAGCGAAACCGCTCGCGGTAGGGGGCGATCGACGCCTCATAGGCCGCCAGGCTGCTGGTATCGACCTTGCTCATGAACTCCTGGCGCACGTAGGAGCTCTCGCGCAGCAACCACTGGTTACAGTCGTCGATCTCCTGAGTCTGCTGCCGCGCACGGTCTGCGATGGATCCCGGGTCGCGGAGCCACGTTGGCGCACTGCCGCGCGTGCCGAGTTCAAACGCTGGATGGATTTGCCCGAGGATTTTCGCGATCGTGGTCGGTGTCAGGAACGGTCCGTCCCCCGCGCCGGAGACGACCAGATGCAGCCACGGTGCGGGAGTCAGTCCCTGGACCAACTGTTCGGCGCGCTGCACTTCGCGGCGCACCACGTCGAGGGCCGGCGTGGCCAGCTGGGCCGGCGCACCGCCAGTCCCCGGGGGGAGCGTGACCTGAGGGCCGCAGGCCGCCTCGACAACAAGCGTTCGCGGGGCAATCATGGCAGCCAGCTCGGCATCGCCAAAACGCTCCAGCAACCCGAACACGTTGCGATCGATCGGCTGTTGCCAGATCCCCTCGCGCGGCTCGAAATAGCCGCTGACGCACGCGACATCGATGCGCGGATCAAGTGCCGCACTGTAGAGCGACAGCATCGCGCCCTCACCCCAGCCGATGACGGCGACCTGCGGGTCGTCCGCCTGTTGTTCGCGTGCGAACCAGTCGACGCCAGAGAGGATCTTCTGTACTTCGTAACCGATCAAGTGCCGCCCCAACTCAAACGCGCTGCGATACAGGTACTCGCGTGTGGTGAGCGTGGCGCGGCCGTTACGCGGCTCGAGCCGCCGATCGATCAGGGCCGGCACCAGGACGCGACAGCCGCTTTCCGCCAGGGTGCGCGCGAACTGCGATTCGTCCGCCACACCGGGGCTCAATCCGCAGACCATCTCCGGCGTCTGATCGGCATCGGGCACGGCGATCACGTCCGCCAGCGGCTTCGCATCACGGGGAACCAGCAGCAGTCCTGCCCCACGAACGGGTCCCACCACTGGCCAACCGACGGCGAACACCCGATACCGCTCGGTTTCCGCCACGACGGCCGGTGCGGCCGTCGTCGCATCGAGCGTCAGTCCAGCAAACTGGATGCGGCGGTCGCGCACGCCGAGGATATGGGCCAGTCGCTGCCGCTGGGGCTCGACCGATGCCTCGTAGGCCGTGACCGAACTCAGATCCCGCTGCCACGACTCAGCGCGGACCTGCTCCGAACGCTCCAGTTCCCGCAGCAAAAACCGGTCGACACCCGCCACCAGGTGTGACGCAATATCGTCCTTCCACGTCAGCACTGCGGTTCCCGGATACTCCGGCGGCCAACTTTCCGCCCCCCCTGCCTCCGCGGCGGCAAGGCATAAGAGACCCATGGCCCACGCACGAATGCGCTGAGTGCCCGTACCCATAGCAAGACTCCTGGAAAGGCGTTCAACCGGCCGTCCACGTTGTACCCGATTTCGAAAGTCAGCACCAATGGGTGGCCCGGACACACACAGCAGGCGACGGCGGGCACCGCCGACCGGCCCGCCCCTTCACTGGCGTCCGGCGGGCCTCGGGAGCGGAGATCCAGGATTTTGTTTCCCCGCGGCGTGATGTTCTGGTACCCTCAAAGAGAGGTGATGGGACCAAGAAACCATCCGTAGACCTCGTGACGGACTGGGAGGTCCGTCCTACGGCGAAGTCTTCGGATAGGCACTCAGGGGGCGCACCAGTTCGGGAATCAGTTGCATGTGGAAGAAACCGTCCGAAAGTGAGCCTGGCCAGTGGCGCCGGCAGGTAGCTCAGGCCAAAACCGCCGCCGCCGATTCCTCGTCTTCGTCGTCGGCATCTTCGTCCGACATCATGAAGTCGCTCCGCGTCAAGGTGCGGATTATCCGGCCGGATGGTTCGTCACGCGACGTGGCCGTCGCGGGGCATTTCCGCGAGGAACACCTCTGCTCGCTGGTCGACAGCGAACTGTGCCAGTTGGAGACGGGCGAGACGCTGCTCGTGCATCTGTACGAACCGGATGGCGACTTGACGCAGTCGTTGCGCAATCGCTGGCAGGAGGGGTTGTCGGACAACCGGCAGGTGTTCGTGCGCGAAGTACTCGGCCCGAACGAAGACCCCCGTCAGCTTAGTGCGCAGCTTCGCCAACTTCGTCGCAGGATAGCCTCGGGGGAGAAGATCAATCTGGCGATTCGATCACCGAAGGTGGCTCGCGCCGCGTCTGAACACCTGCGTAAGCTGTTGCTGATCAGTCAGCAATCGAATGACAATCCCCTGAGTGTCTGGGTGCATGGCACGGAAGCGCAGCAGCGCGCCATCTTGGGTCGGCTGGCCGAAGCGGGCGTGGTGTTGCGGGACGACTACGAGCGGTTTGCGACCAAGCACCGCGAACGACGCTGGAAGGGTCCCTGGCTGGATTTCCCCCTCAAGCCGACGAGCAAGAAGCCCGCGAAAAAGGCCGCTTCCAAGGCGGTCAGTTCGCAGGAGGCGGTGTCGCGCTGGATCAAGAAGGTGGAGGAGGACCGCGAGCATCCTCACTGAGGGCCAGCGGTCCGCCACGTTCATTCAGCTGTGCATGGCGCGCAGTATTCGGTCCGCCAGCGGATTGTCCGGATCAGCCGACCCGGGGAGTTGGAAGACCGTGGTGGCCAGGAATCGATCCTGCCAAGGCGGGCTGAGCGTGGGATAATCCTCGAACACCGCCGCACTGAACTTATAGTCGTGCGAATCGGATCCCTTGTGGCAGACGAGGTGACGCGCCTGCGCGACGAACTCTGGGGCTTTGGCGTCGCGTGCTACCGCCAGTACCTTGCGTGCGGCGGATGGCGGATCTGCCGTGACCTCTGCCAGCACCTCGTCCAGCCCGCCCTTCGCGCTGGAAGCGGGAGCCAACGGCGGCAGCGTATCGATCCGTTCGTCTCCCACACTCCCCCGGCTGGCCATCGCGCGCCGGAAGAGCGGCAGGAACGCCACGTTCTGCAGCAGCAGGAGCCGGCGCGTCCGATCGTCGCCGCTCGTCTGATACGCGTAGTGCAGCGCGTTGGAAGTGGTCACGGCGTGCAGTGCCACGATCCCCGGCTGCCGCATCAGCAGCTCACCCGCACCCGCGAACACGGCGTCCCACACGGATTGCGGCCCCACGCCGCGGTTGAGCAACTGCACCGCGTGATCGGCCACTTCGTCCGGCGAGCCGGATCGCAGCACCTCCAACAGCTCACAAGTGGCTCGGTCGTCCGCAGGTCCTGTGTACCAATCGACGCGCAGAGCGGACTGCCGCTGCTCGTTGCGGCGACCGATTCCGTCGGGCTCCAGGTCATGCTGGCCGGGGTTCGGTTCGCCATGGTGATTCAACAGCGCGTAGGCGAGTGACCGCAGCACCGGTTCCGCATGCCGCCAGCCGATGCAGTCGAGTGTCCGCCGTGCGTTGGCGACGTAGATGGCCTTGTGTCCGATCGAGCGGAAGTCGCGACACCCATATCGAAAGAACAGCTCGCTGATGTCTTGCGCACCGGCGTGGCGGGCCAGTCCGGCGACCGCCGCGTCGGCCGCCGCCTCATCCCACGCGTCCATGGCGGCCACGAACGCCTCTCGGGCTTCCGCGGCAGCCGGGAGCGCCGACTCGTCAACTGGTCCCAGCGTCCAATTCCCCTCGGCGACGTCGCGGGCCTGCGCCTCCTTGAAATAGTCCAGCGCCCAGTACAGAGGGATCCAGCGATCGGCGTCTGCCGCTGCCAAGCTCGCCAGGTGCGCGGAATGGACGACCAGCACGGCGTGGAACTTGAACCCGACACTCGGGCGCGGCTGCACGTTTCGCACACCGGCCAGCATCAGGGCCGACACGATGTTTTGATAGGACAGCCCCTCGCGCATCCGCGCTGCGACGACCTCAATCAAGGTGTCGCGCGGCGTGTCTTCGATCAGACGCACGAGCGGTTCGATGTCCCTCGGCAGCGTCACCGCCTCCGCCCTCGCGTCGGCGGCCCGGTTTGATACCATCGGCATGGCACCGGCACGCGAAACCTGCATACCGCAGCCCACGGCAGCTCCCGCGGCAACCACCCCCCGCAGGAATTCGCGACGACTCGTGACTTCCACCATCGCGCACCTCCCCCCACTGTGTACGGGGCCCCAACGCACGTCTCCCCCCGTCTCTCAGACATTTATACGCCTGCGATCCGCCCGGGACAAACGCCCCCGGACCAACGGGTCAGTTGTTCTGCAGTGGTCGCTGGACTACACTTCCACAACCTGAAGCACCTACACGAGAGGATCGCCATGCACACGAAAGCACTTTGGGCCCTGATGTCCCTGGCAGTCGTCGCCGCAGCGGGCTGTTCGGCAGAAACGAAGGACAAGCTGGACGCTGCCAAGGCAGCGCGCCGGGAAGCCATTTCCAGCGCAGTAGAGGATGCGGCCAAAGCCGCACAAGGGTTGGCCAAGGACAGCGCACAACTCCACGACAAACTCACGGGATTGCTGGAAGGGCTGACCGAGACATTGCGCGGGATCAAGGACAGCGAGACGGCGCAGGCGGCGCTGACCCGATTGAAGGAATGCGAACAAACGCTCGGCGAATTGGCGCAGTCCGCCGAAAAGCTGCCGGCAGCTGCCCGGCCCATGATCGCCGCCGTCGCGCAGCGCAGCTCCACGAAAATCAAAGAACTGATCGAACAGGTTCAGCAGAACGAGAACCTGCCCGAGTCGGTCAAGCCGGTCCTGGATGCGATTCTCCAGAAACTCGCCGCCTTCGAAGCCGCGCCCGAGTGACGCAGCGCGACGCCCGCGTCAGTGGGAGTAGGAGAAACCCCAGGAGACACCCGGACGATAGGGGCGGCAGTACGGTCCGCGGCCATACCAGTAGGGTCGCGGGTGCCAATAGGGCGGCACAACGTACGACTCCTCGATGATCACCGGAGTGCGATAAGCCACCGGCGGCGGACCCACCTGGCTGGCCGACGTCTCCTGCATCGCGTTGATCACGTGTTCGCTGACGCCGCTGTCGTGCAGGCGAATGATGTCGCTGGGCGTCAGCGAGGCAGCCACACCATGTGTGCGTATGTGCGTGATGATCACGTCATCGCTCAAGCCGGACGTCACCATCGTCATCACGTCGGACGTCGTCACCATGCCCGCCATCCGGCGACCGGTCTTGGCCTCGATCAACGCCTGGCGACGTGCCACTTCGGCGTCCATCGAGTCGCCAATGGCCGCCCCGGCCAAGGCGCCCACGGCGGTCCCGACAACGGCACCCCCGAGTGCCGTGCCGTGTGCGTCACCCAGCGCGGCACCGGTCAGCCCCCCGGCAAGTCCACCCAGGGCAGCTCCCTGGTCGGCATAATACGGTGACCGGCAGCCGGCATTCGACGCCGCGGATACGGCGATCAACCCAACCACGAGAAAACATCGGGCTCGCTTCATGCTTAAGCTCGTCGTAAGGAGCTGTAGCGACGACGACCGGGCCGGGCCATCCAGGCCGACCGGCTAGCAAAGCGGCACGATGGTCCCAAGTTCCCCCCGGGCGGTCAAGATCAAGTCCCCTGCGACCCGATGGGCGGGAGACAGAAAAATGGAGGACAGAAATATGCGGACGTGACAGGGTTACCGATCTTTCTGTCCCCCATTTTCCTGTCCCCCATTTTTCTGTCCCCCATTTTCCTGTCCCCCCATCTTCCTGTCACTCGCTTGCCCTGCGTCTCCGCGGCGCGAGCGGATGCCGTGCCCGCGGACCATTTGTCACCGCCCCGGCGATCTGGTACCGTGGTGGCGGCCCAAGGATCAGCTGGTCGCAGCGGTGTGAGTCCCGGCGTGCTCTTCTCGCATTCTGAGGTCGTAATTGACGCTCAGCGGTTAACCCGCTTCTATGGCCGTCGAGTCGGCGTGCAGGACGTGAGCTTTCAAGTTGCCGCCGGGGAGATCTTCGGATTCCTGGGTCCGAACGGAGCGGGCAAGACCACAGTCATCCGCCTGCTCTTAGGTTTTCTGCGACCCACCTCCGGTCAAGGCAGGATCTTCGGTTGCGACTGCTGGCGGCGGCGGGCGCAGATTTGCCGGCAGGTGGGATATCTGCCCGGCGACCTGCGACTGTATTCCTGGCTGACGGGTCGCCGAGCACTCGGCATCCTGGCAAGGATCCGGGGCGTCCCATTGCTGTCGGCAGGGCGCGAGCTGGCGGCGCGGTTCCGACTGGAACTGGATCTCCCCGTGCACAAGATGTCGCGCGGCATGCGGCAGAAGCTGGGCCTGATTCTGGCGCTGGTCCACCGGCCGCGTCTGCTGCTGCTGGATGAGCCGACCAGCGGGCTTGATCCGTTGATGCAGGACGTGCTGTCCGACCTTTTGCGCGAGCGCGCAGCCGCAGGCGACACCGTGTTCTTTTCGAGTCATACGTTGAGCGAAGTGGAGCGCCTCTGTGACCGGATTGCGATCGTACGGGACGGCCAGGTGGTGGCTGACGAGCGTATGGAAGCAATGCGTCAACGGGCCTGCCGCGAGGTGGTACTCACGTTCGCCGACCTCGCTGCGGCGCAGCAGCTGCCGGTCCCCCCGTTCCTGCAACAGGTCACGCGGATCGGGACGCGTTGGCGTGCTGAGCTGACGGGTTCCCCGACCAAATTCCTGTCCTGGGCAGCCGAGCTGCCACTGGTCGACGTTGCGCTGAGTCCTCCCCGCCTGGAGAACCTGTTCCGACGATTCTATGACGCTGCGCAGGAGGATGCCTGATGCGCGGGATGTTGCAGAAGATCCTCCATGAAGTGTGGCTGCCGACGCTCTTGTGCTGCATTGGCATCTTCGCGTTCAAGGCGCTGCTGACGTACGCGTTGCCGCAGGTCATGGCGGGGATGGAAGAGATCCTCGAAAAGCTCCCTTTCGCGAAGACGTTGATTACGGCGCTCCTGGGGACCGAGGTCGGCAGCGAGGTTTCCGCCCGCACGATGCAGGCTTTCCTCTGGGTGCATCCCGTGGTCCTGGCGTTGTTGTGGGGATTTGAGATCATGTACTGCACCCGCACACCGGCGGGGGAGATCGACCGCGGCACGATCGATGTGCTGCTCAGCTGGCCGGTGTCGCGGCGGCAGGTCTACTGCTGCGAAACGATCCTGTGGGTGCTGGCCGGTGTTCTATTGATTGTGGTCGGTTATCTGGGTCACCGTCTGACGGTCTCCACCATGCCCGCGGACATGCGGCCAACCTGGCCTCGCGCCGCGATGGTGATGGTCAACCTGTTCGGCGTCTACGTGGCGGTGGGGGGGATCGCCTTCCTGGTGTCCGCCTCGAGTGATCGCCGCGGCCGCGCGGTCGCCGTCGTGTTCGTGTTCGTACTGGTTTCTTTCCTGCTCAATTTCCTGGCTCAGTTCTGGGCTCCTGCTCGGCACGTGGCCTTCCTGAGCGTCATGGAGTACTATCAACCCGCGCGCATTCTCAGCAGCGGCATCTTTCCTTATCGCAACGTCGTCATCCTGATCGCCATCGGAGTGTCTTCGTGGGTATTGGGCGGTGAAGTCTTCGCCCGCCGCAACATCTGCACGCTGTAACACAGGGCATCGTGAGTCGTGGTAGTGGCGGAACAAATGGGACGGAGGGGAACCATGGATCGCAGCGAGATGCGCGGGAGTGAGGTGGCGAGCCAGACCGCAAGCGAGCTGGAGGCGGCTCGGTCAAAGCGATATTACGCGCTGGATGGCGTGCGTGCGACGGCCATGTTGCTGGGTGTCTTCTACCATCTGCCGATCGCCATGATGGCCGGCGGCTTTGGCATGGGATTCGGTTTTGGTGCTAATCCCAAGACGTCGATTGACAACTGGCTGCACAGCTTCCGGATGCCACTGTTTTTCCTAATTTCAGGGTTCTTCGCCAACATGGTATGGGGCAAGTACGGCTGGAAACGCTACCTGACCCGCCGCTGGTGGCGCATTGGCGCGCCGCTGTTCATCGCGCTCTTCGCCTTCGCCGGCCTGCGTGTCGCGACCGAGTACTTCCGGCCGGCGCCCCAGTCCCCCTTCGGCTTCCCGCCGCCGACGTTCGGCGATCCTCCGGCAGCTCCCGGTGCGTTTGGCGCGGGCGCCCCGACTCCGACTCCGACTTCGACCCCGCAAGAGGATCGCAGCCCACCGGCACCCAGGACCGGGTCGACATCGGCGCCGACATCGACCACGGGATCGAATGCGCCGGGTGCTGCGCCACTTGGGACCCCGCCAGGAAGAAGCCCTGGGGCACCCGGTGCCATGCCGTTCGGGCCGCCCGCAGGAGGTGGCTTTGGCGCACCCGGTGCCATGCCGTTCGGGCCGCCCGCAGGAGGAGGCTTTGGCGCGCCCGGTGCCATGCCGTTCGGGCCGCCCGCAGGTGGTGGCTTTGGCGCGCCCGGTGCCATGCCGTTCGGGCCGCCGCCAGGAGGTGGCTTTGGCGCACCCGGTGCCATGCCGTTCGGGCCGCCGCCAGGAGGTGGCTTTGGTGCGCCGGGGGCCGCCACCGCTGGCGGCCCCCCCATGCCCATGGGTCCGCCGCCGATGGAGATGCCACGTTTTCCGTCCCGAACGTGGGCCGATCGGCTGTTGGGAACCTACTCGCGGTTCTTCAACCTCGAACACTTGTGGTTCTTGTGGTATCTGCTGGTCTTCGTCACGCTTGCGCCGCTTGTGGCTCGCGTCGTGGCCGTGATGGCCGTACGACCGATCCCGGACGTCGTCGATCGGGTCGGCGTCGCGTTGATTCGCTGGAACCTGATGGCCGTCGTATTGGGTTTGGTGAGCCTGCCCGCACTCGTTCACGCGCGCGGTTTCATGGGTTGGTCGTTAGCCAATCCGATTGGGTTTCTGGCGCCATTCCCGGACTTCCTGTACGAGTATCATGCCGACGTCCCGTACTATTTCCTCTGCTTCCTGGCCGGCTGGTGGTTCTTCCGCTTACGTGACCACTTGTCGGACTTCGGTCGCACATGGTTGTGGAGCCTCGTGTTGGGCGTGGCCGGCTTTGCCGTCTCGCAGGCGTTGTCCGATCGCTATTTTTTTCAGGCGACGTCGCCGCACCATGACTGGATTCGGCTGGTGGGATTCGCGTTTTACGGCACAGGCGCGGCATATACGACCTGTGCGTTTCTGGGTTTCTTCCAGCGGTATCTCGATCGACCGTCACCGCTGGGGCGGTATTTCGTGGACACGGCCCTGTGGATCTACCTGGTTCATCTGCCGCTCATCCCTTACCTGATCTCGTGGGTGCAACCGTCGCGAACCGCGTGGTGGGGCGCCAGCCTGGCCGGGATGGTCCTTGTCACGGGAGTGGCGCTGGTGCTGTTCGAATTGTTGGTGCGGCCCACGCCCCTGATGTACGTCTTCGGACCGCCCGTACCGCGGCGTGCCGCGCCGGCGGACGTGCCTCAGGCTGCGACGCTGCCGGCGTCCAGTGCTCACATCAGCTAGTGCGCTGTTTCGCATCGTGTCAGGCATCGCCGCAGGCGAGGTGCATCGCGCTGCGGCCTCGCCTGCGGCGACGGGTTAAACCTATATTTCGCAGCCTCGAAATTCGCCATCGGAGGGGGTTGCGCCCTGGCGCGATGCGCGTCATCGTACGCGGATGGCGTTCACGTGGT
>JALOQX010000200.1 GCA_025459265.1 Pirellulaceae bacterium
CCGGCACGTCCTGGAGCGACGCCTGCCGCGCCGCGCCGGAGGCCGTGCTGAGCCAGCGATGGGTCGACATCGGCGGGCAGCTCATGCCTGCTGCCCGGCTGGAACAGCTCGTCGCCGCCGTCGAAGATGGCTCCGTGCCGGACGTGGCGGCGTTCGGCGCGGCGCTGGATCGCATCCAGGCCGGCTACGCCGAGGACGAATGGGTGTGGGTCAAATGGGCGTACGAGCAGTTGGCGGGCGTGGCGCTGGATGGGGCCGGCCCGGCCGAGCTGCTGGAGGTCGCCGAGACCCTGCGCACGCACCGGCGCGAATTCATCGAGGCAGTACTGGCCGACGCGGTCAAGGAGTTCGACCGACACAGCGCGGTCGGGTTTGGCGCGGACGGGCCTCCGGGGGCACTCGACGCCGACTTCCAGGCCGTGCGCGGCGACTACGAGACGAATAAATTCATCGTTCAGATGCGGGCGGAACTGGTCGCGCTGGACGCACGTGTGGCAGCCTTCCAACGGCGTGTAACGCCGACATAATCCGGGGGAGTTCGTGCGATGGTCGACATCGAAGAAATCAGTCAGCGGGTCAAGCGTGTGACGGCCGAGACGCTCAAGGTGGAGTTGGCACGCGTGGCGAATGATTCTCGATTCGTCGAGGATCTGGGGGCCAGTTCGATGGAGAGCGTCGAGCTGGTGGCGGCGTATGAGGAGGAATTCGATATCAACATGGACGAGCAGGCGGCGCTGGCCGTCAAGACCGTGGGGGACGCGGTGACGTTCATCGCCCGGATCCTGGGGGCGTAAACGACGGGCTCAGCCCCGCACGAAATCGGCGTAGGCCTGCAGCGCATCCGCTTGCCAGCGCGGCGTGCCCTTGCGGTCCGCTTCCGCTTCGATGGCGTCGGCCAGTGCTGCGCGCTCCTCGGCGGACTCCGGCACAGGACCCGCGAGGCGCGCCAGGGCCGGGTCACCCGAGTCGCGCAAGTGCGGCCCCGCCTCACCAAACCGACCCAGCTGCAGCAGCCAGAACGCCACCAGCTTGTGCTCGGCAGGTGAGTCCGGGTGCTCGGTCAGCTTTTCGCGGGCGGCGCGCACCCGCGCAAACTGCGATTGCCACTCGCGTGCCTCGCGGAGACCCTCGTCGATCGTTTCAATGCGGATCCGCAACGCATCCGTCACGCCGGCCTCACGAATCGTCTTGCGGCGCAGCGTTTTCAAGGCATCCAACAAGGTGCTGATATGCTTGGGCGTATCGGGAACACCCGATTCGAACACGTCCGGAATCGTGCGCAAGATCCGGTCCGCCAGGTCCAGTGCGGGCTCGACTGTCGCGAAGTCACCGGCGGACACCTCGTCGAGCAACCGCACCTGGACGGCAACGGCGGCATCGCGCGACAGCACCTGCAGCGCCTCGAGTTCGCGCACGCGGTCCAGCAGCGGCGCGTAGCGCTGCGCCAGGTCCGGCGTATGGGTCAGACGATCCACGACCTGCAGCTGTTCCTCCTGAGTCGGAACGCGGCCGGCCGCCGGACTCACCTTGAGGAACTCCAGGAGCGCATCGCTGCGCGCGGACTGGAACGCCGCAACCCAGATGCGGTCGGCCTGGTCCGCACTCTCCTGCGAGCTGAAGACCTGGGTTTCCGTCGCGGTCTTCAGGATCTGATGCGCGGCGGAGAACGCGTCGCCCGCCAGGGCCAGCCGAATGGACTCGTCGTAGGCGGCCCACTGTTCCGGCGATCCCTCCGCCATGGCGCGGGCCTCGAAAGTCAGTTTGTCCAGCAGCGTGCGGAGCAGTTCGTCGCGTTTGTCCGTGTCCTGCTCGGCTGACCACCGCTGGTACTCCTCGAATTGCTGGTAGCGTGTCTGAAACTCCGCGCGGCGTTGGTCGAGTTCGGCGGCGGCGATTCCACCGCGCGGAGTCTCCTCAGGTTTCGCGTCCGGAGCCGGTGTGCCGGGCGGCTCCGCCAGCCGCTGCTCCACGTCCACCTGCCACACCTGGCCGGGCGCGAGGGTCACGGATTCTTCCAGCACGTCGCCCGCACCCAGCCGCGCACGGAGCTGATGCGGACCCGGGCGCAACACGATCTCCAACAAATCGGGTTCCCGACGATTGACCAGCCGGGACAGGCTGAGCGGGCGGCCGTCGATTTCCAGCGACCCCTTGTCGCGCAGGGCGACGGGCCAGCGCAGTGCCAGGCGACTGGCCGCCGGCAGCACCTGCACCGCCAGCCGCTTCCCGGGCGTGATCGTCACCGGCCGTTCAAGCACCACCTGGTCGTCGCGTGTGATCCGCAGGCGATGCTCGCCGGGCGCCAGCGCGAGGCGCACCTCGCGGGCGTCCTGGAACAGGGCCTCCGCAGGCCAGTCGCACGGTCGGCCATCGATCTCCAGCAGGGCGCGTTCGCGCTGGTCACCGGGCCACAGCAGGCCCAGCGTCCCGGTTTCCGGTTTGGGCCCCAGGACCACCGTCAGCCGCGTCTCGGATCCGGGCGTGATCTCGACCCACTGGTCGATTCCCGCGTGCCCAGATCGCGTGATTTCCACCCGATGCCGACCGGGCGAGAGGGCAAGTGTCACGGTTTCCGCATCGCGGGCCATCGTATCACGATCGATATCCCAGGGCGCGCCGTCGATCCGCAAGGTCGCGTCGACGCGCTGCGCGGCCGGCCATTCCAGGATCAGCCTTGGGCCGGTCGTCGCCGGCTGGAAGTGCCGCCATACGAGCGCCACCGAGGCCACGGCGGCGAGGACGGCGACCGCCCACAGCCATGCGCCGAAACGACTCGCGGTGCGTGAACGGCGGGTGGCGGTGTGAAACCCCACGGCCGGCGCGCCCGCCCGGGGCAGGTCCACCACGCCGGTCGGCGGAGGCGGGGCATCCGGCGGAGGCAGGGGCGGCGGCGCGCTCGACGGCGCGTGGGACGCGGCCAACTGGGCGTCGTAGGCCGACTTCTTGTCCGGGGCGAGCAGGCAGAGTTTCGCGGCGGCCACTTCGTTGAGCAACTGCTGGGAAAGCATGGCCCGCGGCCCGTTCTGAAATGTCCGCAGATGGACCATCTGCCGATCCGCCGCGTGCTGGATGACCGCGCGGTTTTCTTCGAACAGCTGCAGGCCCAGCAGCCGATAGTGATGGGGCGGCTGCTCGTCGCGCGGGATGCCGAGCCACTGATAGTAGGGGTCGAATGGCTCGCCGCTGTCGCTCATGATCCATCCTCAAGTCAAAGGGCCTGCGCCGCGCAACCTGCCGGCTGGGCCGGGCCGGGGGGTACGTCCGCCGCGCTCGCGTCGCGCGGGGAATCACCCCCTGGAAAAATATGGACCGCTCGGCCGGCGCAGTCAATTGCAGCCGCGGCGTATATAATCCGCCGAAAGGCCCCCCACGAGAACCATGCCGATGCAGCGCACGCTTCTGAAATCCAAGATCCACCGCGCCACGGTGACCCGCGCCGACCTGCATTACGAAGGCAGCATCACCATCGACCGTGATCTGCTCGATGCCGCCGACATCGTTCCCTACGAACAAGTCGATGTGTACAACATTTCCAACGGGTCGCGGCTGACGACGTACGCGATCCCCGGACCGCGCGGGTCGGGCGAAGTGGGGATCAACGGCGCGGCGGCCCATCTGGTGGATCCGGGCGACCTCGTGATCATCGCCAGCTACGCCCGGTACGACGAAGCCCGCGTGCACGGCCACGAGCCGCGGGTGATCCTGGTCAACGAGCAGAATCAGGTGCCACGCATCGTGCACAACGCGGCCGGTGATTGAGGCGTGCTGACGCGACGGGTCTGCTACGCGGCAAGGCACAGTGGCGCCGGGAGTGAGAATGACTGCGATGGCTAGACGACACGCCACGATCATGGCGGGCATCCCCGCCCGCAACATGGCTCTGTATCACCGCCTGCGGTTCGTGGTCGGCGACCCGGCCGCGCTGATCGAGCTCGACGACGACCACGGGCGAACCGCGACGTTGATTCTGCGCGACATCGAGATGGAACGGGCGCGGCGTCAGGCTCGCGCGGATCGCGTGGCGTGTCCCGCCGAGTATACTCCCGCCACCGGCTTGTCCGGGGACCGCGAGACAGCCACGGCGCAGGCCGCGGCGGAGTTCTTGCGACGGCACGGCG
This sequence comes from Pirellulaceae bacterium, assembly GCA_025459265.1. Classification (GTDB taxonomy): domain Bacteria; phylum Planctomycetota; class Planctomycetia; order Pirellulales; family Pirellulaceae; genus JAAYDI01. The sequence continues at coordinate 4,119 of JALOQX010000200.1, forward strand.
TCACGCGCGTCACGGCCGACCGCTCGCTGCCCCTCATCTTCTCCCACCTGCTGGCCGCTGCGGGTATCGACGTGGCCTGTGACCTGGAGCTGGGTGTCACCGGTCGCCGGGCGAAGGACTCCGAGGAGATCGAACACCTGCGCGAGGCCCAGCGTGTGACCGAGCAGGCAGTCGAGCTGGCTTGTGGGCTGATCGCGCGCGCGACGGCGGATCGGCAGGGGAGGCTGGTCCACGACGGCCAGCCACTCACGTCCGAACGCGTGCGGCAGGCCATCGACGTGTTCCTGCTCGAGCGCGGATACCTGAATGCCACGTCGATTGTGGCCGGGGGACCGCAGGGCGCCGACTGCCACGATGTCGGCTCGGGACCACTGGCCACCGGAGCGCCGGTCATCGTGGACATCTTCCCTCAGAACCGCCAGACACTCTATTTCGGCGACTGTACGCGCACGGTCGTGCACGGTGCGATCAGCGACGAGCTGAATCGGATGCGCGATGCGGTCGCGGCGGCCAAGGCCGCGGGGATCGCGGCCTTGCGAGCCGGTGTGACCGGCCAGGAGGTGCACGAGGCCACTACCGCCGAGATTACCCGACATGGGTATTCTCTCGGCCTGCCGACGGACGCGGCGCCGGACACCTACTGCGCCATGGTCCACGGCACAGGCCATGGTGTGGGCCTGGAAGTCCACGAGCCGCCACTGCTCGACCGCGGCGGCCCGGTGCTCGTGCGCGGCGATGCGGTGACGGTCGAACCGGGCCTCTACTGCCGTGCGATCGGCGGCCTGCGGCTGGAGGACCTGGTGGTGGTCACCGACGACGGCTGCCTGAATCTCAACCAACTTCCCGAAGAACTCGCGTGGCGGTAAATAAACTGGCTCGACCGGCCGATACAGAATTAGCAATGTACCGGTCGGGCCCCTCGTTCTGAGGTTGTGCCGCCGGCCGGTTCTCAGTGGTCGGAATCGGTCACCTTTCGTCCCGGTTTGCCGCGCTGAGTGTCAGGTGCGAGGCTGGAGCGTGTTCGGCATTTCCGGGATCTGTTGGTCCTTGTGGCCAGTCGGTCTGCTGACCGCCGTCCTGGCGCGCGCCGCCTGCGGCGGCGACGTGATCGTGCCGGGCAGGGGCGTCCAGATCACCACCGTGGGGGATGACTTCGAAGATCCCGCCTGGTACTACGACCACCAGGGCGATAAAAGCAGTCGCGACCTGGACAATCAGCCGCGGCTGCCCGGCGGCGAATCGTCCAATCGGCGTTGGTACGAAGGCGCGAAGCACGGACATCCGGATGTCGTCACGCGGCTCTCGACTCCACCGGACGGCCTGCCGGGAAGCGAAGGCGCGCTGCTGCTCAGATCGCTCAGGAGCGGAATCCCCGGCCGCGTTACCAACCAGGTGCAGCAGGATGACTTCGTGGCGGATGTCCGCTATCGCGTGGGCCAGCCCATCCCCGTGTCGCTCTGCCCCAGCGTCCTGGTGCGTGTGTTCTTCCCTCCAATGGATGAGTGGGAGGCTCGCGCCGGCCCGCACTTCGCCTTTCGCTGCACCGTCGACCTTGAGGACCGGGGCAAGCTCAAAACGCACTGGCCGGGTATGTTCGTCGTGCGCGAGGATGTGGCGCGCGGCAGAAATGCGCCGCCGCACTTCCGCATCCGGGCCAACCGCCAAGGTGAGGACTACCCCAGCCGCTCCATCACGGCGCTGGGATGGTGGACGCTCGGCATGTCCCTGACCCCCGACGGTCGCCTGCATTACTTCGCCCGGCCAGGAGTCGGGCACCTCACGTTGGAGGATCGGATCGCATCCGACCAACCCTACGGATTGCCGTGCCGCCAGCTCAAGACGTTCTTCTTCAGCGTCTGCAATCTGGACAATGGCCGCCAGTGGTCGACACCGTGCATCATCGACGAGGCTGCGGTGTATTACGTCCCCACGCTCACGGTGTCGGCCCCGAAGTCCGCCAGCCGCTAGGGCAACTGGTTGACATATCGATACACGACGATATATTGTCTCAGGCGCGGCGCGTGGTCGCTGATGGGTGTCTACCCGGCAGTCTGGAAACGGAAAGGGTACGAACGTGCTGAAGGTCTTGTGGCAGGCGGTGCTGGCCCGGGTGGGATCCGACGGGCTGCTGGTAGCGGGGATGGTGACGGGCTGGTTTGCGCTGCAGTTTTTCGTGCTGCCGGGGCTCGGCGTGCCGACGTGAGGATCCGGAGCGTGCGGGCCGAGTTCGGTCCCTTCTGGGTCGGTCAGCGTGGAGCAGGCGGGCGAGGTGTGGCATGACCCTGCGGAGCAGGCTGTGCCGGACGAGCCGGCGGCGCGGGGAGTTGACGTCACGGACGATGCGGGAGCAGCTGGGAGCAGTGGGCCGTAGTACGCGGTCCGTGCTGGGAGCGAGCGGTGAGTGCAGGACCTGTGAAGATTGTGATCGTGGGCGGTGTCGCCGGTGGTGCTTCCGCGGCGACGCGTGCCCGGCGGATGAACGAGCGTGCCGAGATCATTCTGTTGGAGAAGGACGAGCACGTCTCGTTCGCGAATTGCGGATTGCCGTATTTTCTCGGCGGTGAGATCACAGACCGCAACAAGCTGTTGGTCGCGTCGGCTGATCTTCTGCGGCGTCGCTTCCGGCTGGACGTGCGGACCCGGCAAGTCGTCACGGAGCTTTGTCGTGCGAAAAAGACGGTGACGGTGCGCAGGCTGGACGATGGCACGACGTACGAGCAGGCGTATGACAAGCTGATCTTGGCGCCTGGTGCGGCGCCCATCACGCCCTCGCTCGACGGGATCACGGCTCCCAACGTGCTGGTGCTGCGCAATCTGGCCGACATGGATCGTATCGACGCGGCGGTACGGGCGGCGCGGACGAAGCAGGCGGTAGTTGTGGGCGCGGGGTACATTGGCCTGGAAATGGTGGAACAGCTCACTCGGCGCGGCCTGGACGTGGCGCTGGTGGAACTCCAGCCGCAGGTGCTGCCGCTATTTGACCGCGAGATGGCTCAGCCTCTGCTCGACGAACTGCGCAGCCACGGCGTACAGGTCCACACGGGCACGGCGCTCCAACAGGTGCTGCTGGACGAAGGCGGCCTCGCGGCCGGAGTGCGGCTGCAGAATGGCACCCAGCTGGACGCATCGCTGGTCGTGCTGGGGATCGGGGTGCGCCCGAGTCACGAGTTGGCGCGGGCGGCAGGTCTGGAGATCGGCGGCGACGGCGGGATCCTGACCAACCGCGCTCTGCAGACGAGCGACCCGGACATTTACGCGGTGGGCGACGTGGTGCAATATGTCTACGGCCCCACGCAGCAGGGCATGCGTGTGGCGCTGGCCGGGCCGGCCAACCGCGCCGGTCGGCTGGCGGGCGAGCATGCGGCGACGGGACGTTCGGCTGCGATGGCGGACGTGTGGGGCACGTCGATCGTGCGCGTGTTCGATCTGACGGCGGCCCAGACGGGACTGACGGCGACGCGGGCGCGACAATTGGGCCTGGCGGCGCGCAGTGTCACGATCGTGGCCAACCATCACGCGGGATACTATCCCGGCGCGGCTCCGATCACGCTGAAGTTGCTTTTCAGCACGCCCGACGGGCGCGTGCTCGGCGCACAGGCCATCGGCAGCGACGGTGTCGACAAGCGCATCGACGTGATTGCCACGCTGATGGCCCTGCGGGGAACGGTACGGGACCTGGCCGGGCTGGACCTCACCTATGCCCCGCCCTTCGGCTCGGCCAAGGACCCCGTACATATGGCCGCCTTTGCGGCCTGTAATCAGCTGGACGGGATCACCGATTTCGTCGACGCGGACGCCGATCTCGCGGGCAAGCAGGTCGTGGATGTGCGGACGTCCGCCGAGATCGAGCGATTGCCGCTGCGGGGCGCGAGCGACGTGCACGGCATACCGCTGGATGTACTCCGCGAGCGGCTGGGCGACCTGGATCCAAACGCCGAGACGGTGGTGACTTGTCAGACGAGCCTGCGGGCCCATGTCGCGTCACGCATACTGCGTCAGGCTGGTTTCGCCCGCGTTCAGGTGCTCTCCGGCGGCGCGCTGGTCCGCAGCCGCGCGCTCGCCTGATCGCGCACGGGCTTGCTGCGCGGCACCGGACCGGTTCATTCATTGGCCGGTCTTACGGTCGAGTTTGTGCTCGAGATTCTCGCGCAGTTCGCGGGCCATGTCGCGGGCGTTCGACCTGTCCTCGCGGATCTTGTCGCGATCGATCCGCAGATGCACCTCGGTGTTGGTGCCGTGTGTGGTGCGCTCCAGCGTGAACCAGTCTCGCTTGCTCCCCACGATGGCGATGATAATGACCACCAACGTGATCGTACCCAGCAGTTTGCGCATCGGCATTCCTCCTTGAACCAGGATCACGGGGGGTGGACTCTACGCGGCGTCCCGGATTGGTGCAACCCCGTTTTTTGCTGGCTCCAGCTGACGGCTGACAGCATCGTCTCGAGACAGGATGACCAGGATCAACAGGATCAGCGTGCGCATGAGGTAGCGGAATGGGGACCGGTGTTGAGCATCCACTACATCCTGTAAATCCTGTCTTTGATGGACAGTGAGACGAGGAAGCGTCGTCTTCTCAGAAACGGACATCCCAGGTAGAGTCGGAGCACGGTGCTGGCTGACGCACGGGGTGACTAGGCTGAGCCCCCAGTTCGTGGTAGCCGCTCTGGCGGGCCGGATCTCCAGACCGATGCTGGCAGCCGAGTCGTCGCGGACCTGAAAACGGATCGTCCGCGTGCCCAGCGTCGGGTTCCCCGCGGTGTTGCGATAGACGACCGAGCGGAGCGCGGCCTGGTAGTTGGCCAACGTCTCATGCGCTGTGGTTTTCGCAGAAGCCGGGCGACGCGGAGCATCCGTACGGGCATTCGCGGGCTGAGTCGATTGCGGCCAGCAGTGTTGCGCTGCTGGTGATCATCTCGGCGGTCAGTGTCGGCTGGCAGGCGATCCTGCGGATTGCCAGTGTCCATGACGTGCCGCCGGCCTGGACGCTGTGGATTGCCGGGGGCAACGTCCTGATCAAAGAAGCGTTGTATCGGTACAAGGTGCGTGTCGGGCGGCGGACCGGTTCGCTGGCGATCATTGCCAATGCGTGGGATCATCGATCGGACGCGTTGTGTTCGCTGGCGGTGTTGGTGGGCTTGGCGCTGGTGCGCACCGGCGGTCCGGCGCTGGCGTGGGCCGACGAGGCGGCGGCGCTGGTCGTGGTGGCGGTCGTCCTGGTGGTCGGGACGTCGCTGTACCGAAACAGCGCCAGTGCCCTGATGGACCTGCAGGCGGACGCCGACGTCGTGAATGCCATTCGGGCAGCGGCCGAAGCGGTGGAGGGTGTGGAGGCGGTGGAGAAGCTGTGGGTGCGCAAGAGCGGCCTGGAGTACCTGGCGGACATCCACGTGGAGGTCGACGGCGGCATGACCGTCGACGAAGGGCATCGAATTGGACACTTGGTCAAGGATCGCCTGCTGGCCGAGTTCCCCTGCCTGCGGGACGCGCTGATTCACCTCGAGCCGCACCCGGCCCGGAAATGATGACGTGCGACTGACCTGGCACCGTCCGTGTGCCGGTCACTCGCACGTCACGCAATTCCTCAGCAGCTCAGGTCAGCTTTGCAGCCTGTGCCGTCACGGCACGTCGACCCAGGTGCTGCCCGCCTGCGAGCTGTTGACCGCCGCCACGATGAAGGCGATGCCGGTGCGGCCGTCGCTGACGTTGGCGTACTTCGTCCCGTCGCATTGGAACGGCTGACCGGACTCGTACGCACGGACATCCTGCTCGAAACAGCGATGCAGCCGGGCGAACGCGTCGTGAAACGCCTCGGGGTGTCCGGACGGGATGGTGGGTTCGGCCATCAGGTCGGCCGGCAGCTCACCCAGGAACCCGTCATGGGCGGCCACGGCGGCGCGGAAGTAGACGCGTTCCGGCTGGTTAGGCAGCAGGATCCGCACTTCCTCCGGATACTCTTGCCGCCACTGCAGGGTCCCGAGGCTGCCGTTGACTTCAATGCCCAGGTCGTTTTTATGTCCGATCGCGATCTGCGAGGCGCGCACGAGCGCGCGGGCGCCGTTGCTGAGCTGGCAGTACGTCGTGAAATGGTCATCCAGCTGGCGGCGTTCCACGAACGTTTCGAGATGCGCCTGCACCTTGGTCACGTTCAGGCCGGTGATGTAGCGGAGGTGCATCAGGGCGTGCGTGCCGATATCGCCGCCGCAGCAGCTGGCGCCCGCCTTTTTCGGATCGACGCGCCACTCGGCCTGCATGACACCCTGGTCTTCCGTTCGTCCGGCCAGCCAGCCCTGGATATAGTACGCGTCGACCCACCGCACCTGGCCGAGCAGGCCGCTGGTGACGATGAACCGGGCGAATCGCGTGGTCCAGTGTCCGAGGTAGGTGTGGGCGACGCCGAAGGGGATCTTGGCGTCCCGGACGGCAGCGACCAGCTGATCGGCCTCCTCGAGGGTCACGGTCAGCGGTTTCTCGCAGAACACCGGGATGCCGGCCCGGATGCATTTCATGGCTGGGTCGAAATGCACGTGGTTGGGGGTGACGATCAGGGCGTAGTCGATGCGTTCGCCGAGCGGTTTCTTGGCTTCGGTGGCGATCAGCTCGTCGTAGCTGCGATATCCCTGAATCGGATACGGCCAGGCGGCGGCTTCCCGCAAGGCCACCTCGGGATCGGGGTGCAGTGCCGCGGCCGTCACGCGGCGCGTGCCGTCGAAGAAAATCGCGCGCTGATGCGGCTGCACGATGAACGCGCCGCCGCCACCACCGATCAGGGCTACATTCAGGGGTCGTGGGGACATCGGATTCTCCTTGGAGCTGAGGTCAGTGCCGGACGTGCGTCTGGGCCGCCTGCGACCGCTGCCAGGGTCTCACCGGGGGCGGAGACCCGCACGCAGAGAGCGCTCGCGCCGGGATCAGACCGCTAAATTACCGGCACGCGGCGGCACCGTCAATCACGCGTCTCACGTCCCCGCAGTGTCGGCTCCGGGCGTGACTTGCGTCATGTTGGGCGGGATGTCGACCTCGGCTTGTCCGGTCACCCAGCGCAGCGCGCCGGTGAGAATCTGTTCGAAGGTCGGGTGCGTCCACACGTCCTCGCGATGGCCCAGCGAGGTATAGAAGACGCGTCCGTCTCCGTGTCGGCGTGCCCAGGTGGCCGGGAACGGCGGTCGGGCGTACATATCCCCGCGCATGCCCTCGGTCTCGTGGATCAGCAGCACGTGCAGGTCCGGCGCGAAGTTCCGCAGCGCGTACCACTCCTCGTGCAGTTCGAAGCCCGAGCCCAGCTGTTCCAGTCCCGGGAAGCGCGGGTTCACGACGGTCATCCGCGCCGTCTGCTGTTCGCCATGACTGACGAACTCGCCGCCGATCATCGCGATGTACGGATCGACCTGCCGGCCATCGCCCGCGCCGCGGAACGAGTCGGTGGCGGCATGGATACCGAGGAACCCTTTGCCCGCGCTCACGGCGTCGAGCAAGGCGCGTTTACCGGCGGCGGTCATGGCCGGTGCGCCGTCGGTCCCGACGGTCGTGACGTCGCCGGAGGTGTAGAACACGAACGCGTCGTACTGGGCGTGCTGACCGTCGAACACGCGGCCGTCCTTGCTGGGCGTCACATCGAATCCGGATCGCTGGCCAAGTTCGACGAGGAGCTTCTCCGAGTGGCTCAGTTGTCCACCGTCACGTTTGACGACGCTGTGCTCAAAGCCCGCGGACTTGGTGAAATAGAGGATCTTCTTGGGGGCGGCGGCGGGTTGAGCCCGCAGCGATCCAGCGCAGGTGGCCGCCAGGAGGGAAGCGCCGCCAAGTTGCAGGGCCTGGCGGCGGGTGTATTGTGTGGCACACATGGGCATGATCTCCTGTGAAGGCTGGCTGAAGGCATTTGCGCGACCGCTGGCATGTGCGGGCCGCAGCCGCAGACAAGCCGTAGTTTACACGGGATTTGGCCGCGCAGTATACTCTTGTCATTGCCTGCCGTCGCCTCCTGCGGCGGCGACGGCAGGCAAGTCGACGCGGTGCAATGACAGGGTCTACGCGGGTGACACGCCCGGGACGGCGCGCGCCGGGCCACGGGTCGCCCGCGGCACGGGCGCGGCACAACCTTGGTCAGGAAAGGCGAAGGGACCATGATCGAACTGGGCTTCCACACGGACAACTGGCGGCCGCTGAGCATGGGTTTTGAGGCGGCGGTGGAAAAAGGCCTGGCGCTGGGGCTGCGGCACGTGGAGTTCGCCGCGATTCACGGGCAGAATTTCATCCAGGCAATGGGTTATGACCCGGGCATCTCCCTCCAGTCCAATGCCCGCGCCCTGAAGCGCTATCTCGATCAGCGCGGGGTCGCCGTCTCGCAGATCGACGGCGCGTATCCCCTGATGGGCCCCAACGGCTCCACCTACGGCGTGCAATATGTCCAGCAGGCCATCCGGTTCGCAGCTGAGCTGGGCTGTCCCAGCGTGGACACCACCGATGGGGCGTTCGAGATCGAAGGGTTGTCGCGGGAAGAGGTGTTCCGCATCACGTGCGACAACTACCGACAGTGCCTGTCCTGGGCGGAAGACTACGGTGTGATGATCGCTGTCGAACCGCACGGGCCCTACACGAACGACGGGGATTTTCTCCAGCGGCTGTTCGACTATTTCGACTCGGAGTACCTCCGGTTCAACATGGATACGGGCAACAACTTCATTGCCGGGCACGATCCGGTGGCGTATACGAAACGCTTCCGCAAGTACCTGATCCATGCCCACATCAAGGATGTCAGCCCGGCGCTGGCCGCCGCGCTGCGCGGCGAGGAGACGGGCATCGGCAGTTCGCAGGTCCCGGTCGGCGGCGGCGTCAACGCCGACAACATTCGCAAGGTGTTCCACTACCTGGCGGAGACGCAGTGGCACGGTGTCGTGTCGATCGAATGTCACGGCTCGGACGAGAACATGCAGGCGAGTGTCGACTTCCTGCGGGGCGTGCTGGCCGAGCTCCATCAAACAGCCTGATTCGATTCCTGGAGGCGCACATGCAACGAGGTATCAATCGTCGCACGTTTGTACAGCATTCGGCCTTGGCCTCGGCGGGTGCCGCCTGGGGTTTGTCAGCGCTGGCTGCACCGGCGCGGACGCGGGGCGCTGAGCCGCCCGCGACGACGCCCACGGCCGCGCCGGCGGCGGACATGCCCTGCGGCAAGATCGGCGACCTGGAGATCAGCCGCCTGCTGCTGGGCGGCAACCTGCTGTCGCACTACACGCACAGCCGGGACCTGAAATACGTCTACGCGCTGGCCAAGCAGTACAACACCGATGCCAAGATCCTCGACACGCTGGCCGTGGCGGAAGAACACGGCATCAACACGGTCGTCGTCCACAACGTGCCGTCGGTCCTTGGTCTGCTGCAGGAGCATCGGCGGCGCGGCGGCAAGATGCAGTGGATCACCTGCACCTTCCACGCGCTGGCCGGCGGCGATCTGAGTCGCTTCAATCGGGAGGTCCAGGAACTGGTCGATGCGGGCACCGACGCACTCTACATTTCCGGCGTCGAAGCCGACTCGACCTGCGGATTCCGCCACGACATTTCGGCGGCCAACTCCGCCGAGCGGTCGCACGAGCGCAACCTCGACCTGCTCGGCCGGGCGTTTGCCTTGGCCAAGGCCCACGGACTGCCGACCGGGTTGGGGGCGCACCGGCTGGGTCCGATCCAGGACTGCGAAGAGGCCGGACTGGGCGTGGACTTCTACCTCAAGACGCTGCATCACCACAACTACCCCACGGCCGGGCTCCATTACGATTCGAGTTTCTGTCCGCAACCGGAAGAAGTCGTGAAGTTCATGCAGACGGTCCAGAAGCCGTGGATCGCCTTCAAGGTAATGGCGGCCGGCGCGATTCCGCCCAAGGACGCGTTCGAGTTCGCGTTCGCCGGCGGCGCCGACTTCATCCTGGCGGGCATGTTTGACTTTGAGATCGCCGAAGACGCGCGCCTGTTGCGCGAAGTGTTCGCCAACATGGCCGTGCGGCAGCGTCCGCTTCACGCCTGATGAGTGCCCACCACGCGCATGACGATCGGCCGCGACTGCGGCGCCGGAAGTTTCTGCAGGCCACGGCCGTGGCGGCCTCCGGGCTCCTGGCACCGTCCGTGCACGCCGTCTCCGCGCACCGGACGGCCCAGGACGAGTTGCGGGTGGCGCTGATCGGAGCTGGTTATCAGGGCCGGATCCTGTTGAGTGCTGCCGTGCACATTCCGGGCCTGCGCGTGTCCGCCATCTGCGATATCTGGAAAAGCTCGCAGAACTTCGCGCGGAACTTCCTGGAACTCAACCAGCAGCCGAACGTCCCAGTGTACGACGACTACCGGGAGCTGTTGGCCCAGCAGCGCGACTTGAGCGCCGTGCTGATCGCCACGCCGGATTTCGTACACGCCGAGCAGACGAACGCATGCCTGGAGGCGGGGCTGCACGTGTACTGCGAACCGATGATGGCGCACACGCTCCCTGCCGCGCGCTCGATGGTCGACACGGCGCGGCGCACGGGCCGGTTGCTGCAGATCGGTTTTCAGCGTCGCAGCCACGTGCGCTATCGTCATGCCGTGGACAAGTTGCTGCGCGAGGCCCAGCTTCCCGGCCGCCTGCACGTCGTACAGCTGCAGTGGGCGCAGGGCGCCAAGGCACTGCATGGCTGGCCGCGCCGCGCGGACATCCCCGTCGACGTCCTCCGCCGCTACGGGTATGCCGACATGACGCAGTTTCGCAACTGGATCTGGTTCCCCGAATACTGTGCAGGACCGTATGGCGCGTTCGCCACCCAGCAGTTGGACGTCTGCCATTGGTTCCTGGGTTCGCCACCTCAGTTGGTGACGGCGGTCGGAGACCGCGGTTTTTACCCCGACCGACCGCAGCTGGACAGCGTGTTCGCCCTCTACCAGTTCCCGTATCAAGATCACACGGTGCGGGTGAGTGCCACCATGCTGACGACCACCGGCACGGAGGGGGCGCGCCAGTTCGAACGTTTCCTGGGCGATCATGGCTCCGTGCAGTTGGCCGAGAACCCGCGGTGGACGCGGGTCGGGCGCGAACCGACTGCGGCGGAATGGGACGAGTGGGTTCGCCGCAACTACGTGGTGCGTCAAGAAGCCGTAGCCGCCCATGCGGCCGCGGACGAACAGGCGGACGTCCATGTGAGCGGCGAACTGGAGCCCTATCGCATCCCGATCGAGGTCACGACGTTGCCGTGTCAGGCGCATCTGGAGAATTTTGTCGCCGCGGTGCGGGGTGAGGCGCCCCTCAACTGTCCAGCCGAAGCGGCCTACGCCAGCCACGTCACCGCACTGAAGACGCTCGAAGCAACGCAGTCCCGCGCCGAGGTCTCACTGGAGGTTAGCGACTACGCGGTCTAAGCGTGCATCCCCGAGTGTTTCGTGACGGACCGGGAGTTCCGTCCTGCGGTGAGGATTTCGGGTCGAGGCAGTGCCCGATGCATGACGAACATTCAGAGCTGGTCACGGTGTGCCACGAGGCGATGGCCACGGAGTTTGCGATCACGTTCGCGCATGTCGATGCGCGCTATGCACGACAGGCGGCCGCCGAGGCCTTCCACGAACTGGATCGGCTCGAGAGTCGCTTGAGCGTTTTCCGGGAGGACAGCGATCTGGCGCGATTGGCCCGTCAGCCGCAGGGCGCCGCCGTGCGTGTGGATCCCGACACCTACGCGTGCCTGGCGGTCGCGTTGGCGATGGAGCATGAGACGGGCGGGGCGCTGAACATCGCGCATCGCATGCGGCCCCGCTGCCAGGCGGCGGACGCGATCCGCCTGCTGCCGCACGCGCTGGCTGTCGAACCTCGCGTCCCCCATGTCGCACTCGACCTGGGCGGAATCGGCAAGGGGTTTGCGCTGGACCGGTTGGCCGCGCTGCTCGACCAGTGGGACCTCTCCTCCGTCCTGCTGCGCGCCAGTCGCAGCACGCTCCTGGCGGGTGACGCGCCGCCGGGCGAGGCAGGATGGCCCCTGCGGTTCGGCCCCGGCAGCGGCGGCGCCAAGGTCTGCTTGCAGCGCGCGGCGCTGAGCGGGTCGGGCAGCGACGTCAAGGGTGGGCACATCGTGGATCCGCGTACCGGGCAGCCTGCCACGCATCGTCGCCTGGCCTATGCGCTGGCATTGACCGGCGCGGAGGCCGACGCACTCTCGACAGCCTTTTTCGTGCTGACCGACGCGGAGATTGGCGACTTCTGTCGCCGCCATCCCGGGACGGCGGCGTATGGAGTCGACGCGGGTGACGTGACGCTGCGGGCGCTGCAACCGATCCATGCGCAGCACACACAGGTCACGGCTTCTTGATGATCGTATGACCGAGGAGACCGAGCATGAGCAGATCAACACACTGTGCGGCGTGGACAGCATCTGTGGTGCTGAGCGGATTCGTCGCGGTCGGGCTGACGGGGACACGACCGGCTGACGCGGATCAGCCGGCGAGCCAGACTGCCGTGGGCCGCCCGTTCTTCGCCTTCTGCTTCGACACGCACGATACGCGGCAGCGCAACCTGGAGCAGCAGGCCGACCTGCTCAAGGAACTGGGCTTCGCCGGGGCCGGGCACGTCGGACTGGACGGCTTGCCCGAACGGCTGGCGAGCCTGGACCGAGTCCAGCTGCAGCTTTTTCTGACCGGCACGTCGATCGACTTGACCAAGCCGCTTGAGCCGCAGCTGGAGCCCTATTTCCGCGCGCTCCCACTCCTGCAGGGTCGCGACACGTTGTTGTACGTCGTGTTGACCGGCTATCCGTCGCGCGACCCGCGGGGGAGCGAGCCGGGTGTTGCAGCGCTGCGGGCGCTCGCCGAGCGCGCCATGACGCACAACCTGCGCGTCGGGATCTATCCGCACACCGGCGATTGGGTCTCGCGAGTCGACCATGCCGTGGAGGTGGCCCAGGCGGTGGAGCGCACCAACTGCGGCGTGATTTTCAATCTCTGCCATTTCCTGCGGAACGAAGAGCTGGATTCGCTCAGCACCGTCTTGCGCGCGGCCGGGCCGTATCTGCAGGCGGTCATGATCAATGGCGCGGACCCGGCCGGCAAGTCGGATCCGGACTGGCAGCGGCTGATCCAGCCCCTGGATGCGGGGACGTTCGATGTTCCCGGCTTGCTCCGCCAACTCGATGCCCTCTGCTACAAGGGGCCGATCGGCCTGATGTGCTGGGGCATTGCCGCGGACAGTCACGAGCACTTGGGGCGGTCGATAGCCCGCTGGCGGGAGTGGCACTCCGACGCGCCGTGACGGACCTCACACCAGCAGGGCCTGCCGGGTGACCGAAACCTGGCATCCCCAGGGCACGCAGCAAGGGCACGCGAGGAAGCACGGCGAGCCACACGCACTACTCCGCAGCGGTCACGCTGCAGCCGACCTACTGCGTCGTCACAGCTTGATTTCGGGATTGGGTGGCTGGGGTCGAGCGTGAGCTGACCCCCAGCTCCTCGCAGCTGGCGGCTCACTGCGTTCGTCCCCAGCCACCCCAATTTCTTCGCCGCGACAGCGCACTACTCCGCCGCGCCGGCCGCCGGTGCCGCCAGCGTCCGCGTGCCCAGCTGCTGATCGATCATCAGCAGGCCCATCGAGTTGTCCTTGACCAGCTCGAGTTTGCCCACGATCGCCTGGGCGGCCGCTTCCTCCTCCACCTGCTCGCTGACGAACCACTGCAGAAATGTGTTGGCGGCGTGATCGTTGTCCTTGATGGCCAGGTCGACCAGTTGGTTGATCCGCTTGCTGATGTGGCATTCGTGCTCGTACGCGTCCCGGAAGGCATCCAACGGGCTCGCCCAGTCTGTTTTGGGCTGATCGATCTGTTCGAGAACCACGCGTCCGCCGCGGTCGTTGATGAAATCGATGAACTTCATCCCGTGAATCCGTTCTTCTTCCACCTGGACGCGCATCCACTGGGCCATCCCCTCGAGGTTGTGGTAGGCGAAATAGTTGGCCATGGAGAGGTACAGGTAGGACGAGTAGAACTCGGCGTTGAGGTGCTCGTTGAATGCCTTCTCAATCTTCTTGTCCATATGCCAATTCCCTTGGTTGTTGATGTCATGACTTGCCAAGCCATTGTAGTCACCGGTGACTCGTCGCACACCCCGCCGCAATGTCCGTCGCCGCCAGAAGTTGGACGAATCCGTGGTGGGTCCAGTGGGGGACCTGGACAAGGCTGCCGGCCAGGGCCGACAATGCTGCAGATGCGGTACTCGTCCAGCAGCATCCCCGTCGCGCTGTGTGTTGCCCCGGCGGCGCTGTGGGCGAGCGTCTCGTGGGGGATCGACTGGGTTCCCTGGCTGTTGGGCTCCAGCGCGGCATGGCTGATCGGATTTTCCAAGACGGGCATGCCGGGGGCCGGCATGCCTGCGATCGCGCTGATGGCCGCCGCCTTCCGCGACCAGACGAAGTTGTCGGTCGGCGCCATGGTGCCGCTATTGATTCTGGGAGACTTGGCGGGGTTGTACTGGTACGGGCGGCACGTCAATTGGCGGCGTCTGTGGGAGGTGCTCCCGTACCTTGTGATCGGGATGGTGCCGGGCTACGTCGTGCTGCAGCGGGCGCCGAGCGAGCTGCTGCGGACGCTCATCGGCGTGCTTATCCTGCTGCTGCTGGGGCTGTACGTGGCCCAGCGCCGGTTCGGCTGGGAGTTGGCGTTGAGCCATCGCTGGTTCACCGGGTCGATGGGGCTGCTGAGTGGGTTCGGCACGGTCGTGGGCAACGCCGCCGGGCCTGCGATGAGTATCTACCTGCTGAGCAAGCGGCTGGACAAGCACGAGTTTCTGGGAACCTCCGCCTGGTTGTTCTTTCTGGTCAACAGCAGTAAAGTGCCGATCAAGGTCGCGATGGGGATCATCACACCGGAAACGTTGCGGCTCGACGTGTGGGTCATACCCGCCCTGCTGCTGGGAACCGTCTGCGGAGTCCTGGTACATCGTCGCATATCCCAGCGCGCCTTTGACGTGTGGGTGTTGTTGCTGGCCGCCTTGGCCGCCTGGCAGATGATTCTGTTTTGAACGGACCGGAACCATGCCGATCGACTTTCCCTGCAGCGTCTGCGGTCAGATGCTGCGTGTCGGGGATGATGCCTCAGGACGTCAGGCGCGCTGTCCGAACTGCCAGAGCGTGATGACGGTCCCCGGAGGAGGTGCGACGCCGGCGGCACCCGAACCGGCAGCCTGGAATCCGTTTGCCGAGTCCCCTGTCGGTGCGGACGCCTCGAACCCCTATGCCGCGCCGCAGCCGGCCGC